>NZ_CP036348.1:4627410-4939587 GCF_007753095.1 Rosistilla carotiformis | reverse complement strand
GCGAGCAGCCGTTCACCGACTTGGCACTCCTTCTTTCGTTGAGATACGCAATGCATGCACGTTCGCTGGCTGATTTACCAGCCAATTCATCGGGGATGGTTCTGCGATTCAATCTATCGGATGAAGATTCGATTCGGATTCGGACGCTGGGGATCTGCCCAGGGATGACGGTTGAAGTCGTCCAAAATGGCGACCCGCTGATTTTGGCGTCCGCCGGAACGCGGATCGGTATCTCGCGACGGATCGCTGCGCATGTGATGATCGAAGACGAACCGGTCGCCGCCGGCGCCGCGTTGTAGCGACCATCGCGATGCTTGCTCCAGTATTTGCCCCCACCATCAAAACCCTTCGATTTGGACTGCCACGTGTCTGAAGCGACTTCGATTCCGTTGCCCGTCCTGGGGCAGACATCCCAAGCGTCCATGTCGATCGCTTTGGTCGGAAACCCCAACGCCGGGAAGACAACGCTCTTTAATTCGTTGACGGGATTGCGCGCCAAAACGGCAAACTTCCCAGGCACGACGGTCGATCATCGCCAAGCGACGATCGTGTTGGAGGGCGAAGTCCATCAATTGGTCGATCTGCCGGGAGCTTACAGTCTCGAAGGGATCAGTCCCGAGGAAGAAGTGACGCGCGATGCGTTGATGGGAAAATTGGGGGACAAAGCAATCCCCGATGTGATCGTGTTGGTTTTGGATGCGACGCAGTTGACCCGCAACCTCGTCTTCGGCAGCCAGATCCTGGAACTTGGCCGACCGACGATCGTCGCACTCAATATGATCGACGAAGCCGAAGCCAATGGGCTGGAGATCAGTGTCGAGCAGTTGAGCGAAGAACTGGGATGCGAAGTCGTCCCGATTGCGGCCCGGCACGGTCGCAACCTGGACGAATTGTTGAACAAGTTGAACGCGTTGGTGAAACAACCGGTTGCCGGCACGTGCGGCAGTGCGGCCGCGTGCGCTGGATGCAGCGGATGCCAATATTCCAGTCGCTTCCGCTGGGCAACCGACCTGACCCGTCGCAGCGTGCAAGGGGAACAGACCGCGCGGACCTATACCAATGAAAAAATCGACCGGATCGTCACGCATCGCTGGGTGGGGCTCGCCTGCTTTGCCACGTTGATGGCGGTCGTGTTCATGTTGATCTTCTGGTTAGCCTCGTTCCCGATGGATTGGTTGGACGGCATGTTCGCCTCCACGTCGGAACTGGTCGGCGGCTTTCTGCCCGAAGGCGATTTCCGCGATCTGATCACCGAAGGATTGATCGGTGGCGTGGGAGGCATGTTGGTCTTCCTGCCGCAGATCTTCATCCTCTTCTTTATGATCACGCTGTTGGAAGATTCGGGATATCTTGCGCGAGCCGCTTTTGTGATGGACCGCTTGATGTATCGTGTTGGTCTGCCGGGCAAAGCGTTTGTTCCCTTCCTGGCCGCGCACGCGTGTGCGATTCCCGCGATCATGTCCAGCCGCGTGATCGATGATCGCCGCGACCGATTGAACACGATCCTGATCATTCCTTTGATGACCTGTTCGGCTCGCCTGCCCGTCTTTGCGATGGTCGTGGCGTTGATGTTCCCTGACAACGCCGTCTTGGCGGGGCTGACGTTTGCCGCGGCATATGCAATCGCCATCATCGGCGCTTTGGCGATCAGTTTCGTTTTCCGACGCACCATTTTGCCGGGCAAAACGAAACCGTTGGTGATCGAACTGCCACCCTATCGCCTGCCGTCGCTGCGCAATGCGTTGACGACCAGCCTGGATCAATCGCGTCTGTTTGTTCGCAAGGCGGGAACGACGATCTTAGTCTTCTCGTTGGTCCTCTGGGTGTTGGCCACCTATCCCAAAGCGACTCCTGAGATGCTGCCGACCAGCTGGCAGGATCAGCTGAGTCAAGTCGAGGCGACCGGCGACGCCGACGCCTACGACACGATGTTGGCTCAGGCGCAGAGCGAATATTCGATCGCTGGCCGGATGGGTAAGTTCATCCAACCCGCCTTTGCACCGCTGGGCTACGATTGGCGATTGAGCGTGGGAGTGATCAATTCGTTTGCCGCTCGCGAGGTAATGGTCTCGACCTTGGCCGTTTTGTACGGTGCGGGAGACGAGGAGGAGGGCTTGCTCGGTTCGCTGCGCCAGGCTCGCGACGCCAGTGGCAGTCTGGTCTTTACGACGCCGACCTGCCTGAGCTTGTTGATCTTCTACATCTTCGCGATGCAGTGCTTCCCGACGTTGGTCGTCGTGAAACGCGAGTTGAAGGGTTGGAAGTGGCCCGCGTTCCAGTTGGTCTATATGACGCTTGTCGCTTACGTCGGCGCGCTGATCACCTATCAAGCGAGTCTCTATTTTCTAGGTGCTTGATCTATCGCGGCGGTCCGGTTGGGCCGAACTAGACCAGATTGGTCAGTTTGACCTGCGGCACGGGCAGCTTCAGCAGCGGAGCGAATTTTTCGGCGCTCTCATCGACGTCTTGCAGCAGCGATTTGAGGTCGTCGGTCGATCCGACGAGCTGTCGGTAGCCGGCGACGAACAAGTCCTTTTCGTTCCAGTTCGGATCGTTGCAGCTGGGCAACAACGACGCCAAGGCGACGCAGGCGCGGCCGCGAAGCGAATCGCCGCCAGCGAGCAGATGATCCAATTGCGTGTGGTTTTCCATCAGTCCAGCAAACTCTTCGGGCAGGTTCCACTTGCGAGCCAACACGCCGGCGGCTTCGGCATGATCCCACCCGAAGAACTCTTTTTCGAGGCTACTGAGCCGAGCGTTTTCGCTTACGCGGCGAGCCAGCAGCGGCGCGTATTGTTCGGGCAATTCTTTCAACAGCAACGGGATCGCCATGTCTTGCAGCAACGCTCCGGCAAACAGATCTTCCGCTTCACGCAGTTTTAACTGGCGGCCCAACAGGCGTGCGAACAGCCCGCGACGCAGCGAATCCTGCCAAAGTCCCTTCAGATCGAAAGCACCAAACTTTGGATTCGGTACCAGGCTGAAGACAGCACTCCAAAGTGCAAAGTTGGTGATCGCTCGGACGCCGACAAGCGTCAGGGCTTGTTGGACGCTGGCGATCTCGCGGGAAAAGCCGAAATAAGCGGAGTTGACGAACTTGAGCACCTGTCCCAGAAGACCTGGATCCGCTTCGATCGGGCGAGCGAATTCCGCGGGACCGTTGTTGGGATCTTGCGAGAGTTGCAACAAGGTGATCGCACTTTGCGGCAACGCCGGCAGTTGAGCGGCGGTTAAAACTTCGCTTAACTTGGTCGTTGCGGTCGCAGTTGTCATCGTTGTTGGTTGCCTAAATTCGAATCGAAGGGGAGGTCCTGTGCGATTCAAACGTAGGATATCCCCTTGCGAAAGCAAAATTGCCGCCACTCTTTTCAGGGCTTTTGTTGCCTGACAGGAGAGGTTCGGTGAGGAGAATTCCGCTGGGAACACCTCGGAGAACTCAAATTGCCGCAGACCCGGTCCAATCTCGGAATGTGACCGAGCCTCGGAGCGGATCGCTGCGGCCGCGCGGGACGCTTCCCGCGCGGTTTGACGATGCAGCGTCGAGAAACGCGACTACTTCGTCGGGAAGCCACGTTTGCGGAGCAGGGCGCTGGTGTCGACATCGCGTCCGCGGAACGCCCGGAATCCGTCGGCCGGATCGATCGTGTCGCCGACGCTCATCACCGAATCGTGCAACCGTTTCGCTGTCGCAGGGTCGTAGTAGCTGCCCGCTTCGTCGAACACCTCCGCCGCATCCGCAGTCAACGCGTCGCTCCACAGATAGCTGTAGTAGCCGGCCGAATAGCTGTCGCTGGCGAAGATGTGCTGGAAGTGGGGCGTGCGGTGTCGCATCGGCAACTCCTCCGGCATCCCGATCGCCTTCAGCGTTTCGCGCTCGAACGCATCGGGATCGATCTCGTCGCGATCCGACGTGTGCAGCTTCATATCGATGAACGCGCTGGCAAGGTATTCAACGGTTCCAAAGCCTTGATTGAAGGTCGCCGCGTTGGCGATCTTGTCGGGCAGTTCCTGAGGCATCGGTTGGCCGGTCTGACAATGGACGCAGTAGCGGCTGAGCACCTCAGGCGTGTCGAGCCAGTGTTCCAACAATTGGCTGGGGAATTCGACATAATCGCGGGCGACGGAGGTTCCCGATTGCGATGGGTATTGGACTTTGCTGCACAAGCCGTGCAGGGCGTGTCCAAATTCGTGGAACAGCGTGACCGCATCATCCCAGGAAATCAGAACCGGTTCGCCGGCGGCACCTTTGACAAAATTGGAGTTGTTCGAAACGATCGTCGTGATCGGCTTGTCGATGTTTTCCTGAGCCCGATAGGCACTCATCCACGCTCCGCTCCGCTTGCCTTCGCGAGCGTACGGGTCGAAGTACCAAAGACCGACATGGTTGCCATCGGCATCGTTCACTTCCCAGACGCGGACGTCGGGATGGAAGACGGGCAGATCGGTCGTCTCTTTGAACTGCAGACCAAACAGCTCGCCCGCGGCCCACATCATTCCTTCACGCAGCTTTTCCAACTGCAGGTACGGTTTGACTTCGTTGAAATCGAGATCGTATTTCGCCTTCCGCACCTTCTCGGCGTAATAGCGATAGTCCCACGGCTGGATCTTGATCTTCGCTCCCGATTGGTCAGCGATCTGCTGCATGTCGGCAACTTCTTCTTGAACCCGAGCGACCGCCTTGGGCCAGACCTGCATCATCAGATCCATCGTCGCTTCGGGAGTCTTGGCCATCGTTCCTTCCAACCGCCAGTGAGCGTGCGTTGGATAGCCCAGCATGTTCGCTCGCGTCCGACGCAACTTCAGGATCTCGGCGATCAGCGTGTTGTTGTCGTGAGCGTCGCCGTTGTCGCCGCGGTTGTAATAGGTGCGCCACACCTCTTCGCGCAGCGGACGGTCGTCGGCGTAGGTCAAAACCGGATCCATCGAGGAGCGCGTGTTGGTGACGGCCCATTGCCCCGGCTTGCCACGTTCTTCAGCGGCCGACGCCATCGCGGCGACGACCGAATCGGGAAGACCCGTCAAGCGAGCTTCGTCGTCGATCCAGGTGACGTAGCTCTGTTCATCGTGCAAAACGTTTTGGCTGAAGTCGGTGAACAGGCTGGCCAGCCGCATGTTGATCTGCGACAGCTTCTTCTTCGCTTCGGGTTCCAGCTTGGCCCCTTTGCGAACAAAGTTTCGGTAGCGGTCGTCCAGCAGACGTTGTTGGGCGAGCGTCAGATTCGATTTCTCATCGCTTTGGAAAACGGCTTCGATCCTCGCGAACAACTTTTCGTTTTGCGTGATCTTGTCCGCATGTTCGGCCAGCTTGGGCGAGACCGCCCGTTCGATATCGGGGACCGGACCGAGATTCAGATTCGACGAGTGAACGCTGAAGAGCGTATCGAGCCGTTCCAACGTGCGACCGGCTTTTTCGAGCGCTACGATTGTGTTCTCGAAGGTTGGCGGTTCGGGATTGTTAGCGATTGTATCGATCTCTTGTTGCGCCTGAGCGATCGCTTGATCGAAGGCGGCGACAAACTCTTCTTGGCGGACCAAGTTCCAAGGGGGGACGCCGCCAAAGGGGCCAGTCCATGGTTCCAGCATTGCACTCATCGGTTGTTCGACTCCGTTGTCTACTGCATTGACGCTCTGGATCGCGGCGACGCAAGCGGCGGCGATCAAGAGCGGGCGTTGAAATTTATGAAAACCACGCATCGGATATCTCCAGCAAAGTCCGCGACCGGGGCGCGAACGGATTGGGAACAAATTACATAGGTTAAGCCTAGAACCAAGATCATTGAGATTCCAGTCGCATCGGCCGCTCAGCCTAGACATTGCCGCTGGCAGAATCAATCCAACGTGTCTGCTTTGCCAAGCCGCTTAGGTTTGGCTGGAGCGTTCAAGCGGCCCGCGGTTCGAGAATCTCCACGGCCTCCGTTTGGAAATGCTAGCGTCGCGTTGAAGCCGGGGTCGAAAGAACTTCTTACACGACTCTATTTCCTAAACTAGGAGGTCCTCCCCGTGCATAAAAAGCACTCCTCCGCGCGTTTGGCATTCTCATTGGCGATCGCTTTGGCAACCGCTGCGATCGATCGAGAAGCTAGTGCGCAGGCAGATTTGTTCCTTTCGGCAGGTGCTTGGGTGCCTGTTTTACCCGAATATAAAGCCGGTACGATTTCGGACGGCGGATCGAGTACCGATCTGTTCTCCGACGATCAGACCGATGTCGGAGCCCAATTGACCCTTGGTGGATTCTACCACTTTGCCCCCACGCGAACGCTGTTTGAATCCGACCTGCAGATTGCCGGAATCGGATCGATGGGGTCGAGCGGAACGTTCACCGACAACGATCCGACTGCCAGCTACGGATTCGTGACTCTCGACGGGAGAGGGCGAATGGCGACAGTCGGCGGCGAATCGTTGACGATGGATGTGGACAGCGATGTCTTTCATCTGCACAAATACGTAGGTTTGCGCGACCGCTTCAGTCTCGATTGGATCGGCCTGGGCGACATCACAATCGGTTGTGGTTTCAGTTGGATGTTGTTCGATCAAGATTTCCAGACCGATGCACGGTTTGGCGACGGCCGCCGCGGACAATCCATCGAAGATCTCGACACCAACTACCTCGGCGGTGAGTTTCGCGGCACGCTGCGACAGTCGATCTTTGGCCAGATCTGCTACTTCGACGCCCGCTACGGTATCTATGAGATGGACGCCGAGTACTTCGGTACCAGCACGCTCCATTTCAACGGTGGTGGGTTGGCCGCGCAAGGGGACCTGAGCACGGGGCTGAAACAGACGACGACGACGGCCGAACTGGCGATGCGAACCGATATCTGCATCGGCGGCTGGTTGGTTCGACCCATGATTGGAGTGAAGTACTTCGACGACATGGCCCAGATCAACCACCCGCTCGAGTTTCTTGGTGGGCCCACGACGCTGACGACCGACAGCGCCTATGTCTTCAACGGATCGATCGAGTTCTGCTTCTAGTGCAGCGTCAACAATAAACTTTAGGGTAGTGGGCGAGGTCACGAGTCCTTTCGCGCCAGAGATTATGCGGACTCGTGACCTCGTCCACTACCATCAGTACTAAAATCAAAGTTTGACAAACCACCGGGATGATGTTTCCGCGAAGGGCTCACGTACGTTGATGTGGCCGCACAAGCGGGCGTTGGCTGGGGCCGATGTAGTTTGCGGTCGGGCGAATCAAGCGGTTGTTGGATCGTTGTTCAAAGACATGAGCAGACCAGCCCGCGGTTCGAGCCATCACGAATAGCGGAGTGAACAGCGCGGTGGGGATTCCCAAACAATGGAATGCCACCGCGCTGTAGAAGTCGAGGTTGGGGAACAATCCCTTCTCGCGTTGCATCACCGTTTCGATCCGTTCAGCAACCGCATAGGTTTTCAACTGACGTGTCTGTTTGCACAACGTCAGTGCCCAGCGTTTCATGATCTCCGACCTCGGATCGGTCGACTTGTAAACGCGGTGTCCAAATCCCATGATCTTCTCGCGCCGGGCGAGCTTGCGTAGAACTCCCTGCTCCGCTTGTTCGGGATCGGTAAAGTTAGAGATCAACTTCATCGACGCTTCGTTGGCACCCCCGTGCAGCGGACCACGCAGCGTGCCGATTCCGGTGCAGATTGCCGAATAGAGGTCCGATCCGGTCGAAGCTGTCACGCGAGCGGCGAAGGTCGACGCGTTGAATTCATGTTCGGCGTACAGGATCAACGCCACATCCAACGCCCGGCGATCGACTTCCGATGGCGCACCGCTGTGCAATAGCTGCAGAAAGTGCCCTGCCACGGTTGTTTGTTCCGATTCAATTTCGATCCGGAACCGATCGTTTACGAACCGGTACCAATAACAGATCATCGATGGGAAGACAGCCAGCAACCGCGCGGCGATGCGTTGTTGTTGATCGATCGAATGTTCTGGTTCCCAACAACCTAGCAGCGACGTCCCCGATCGCAACACGTCCATTGGATGCGAGGTGTCGGGCAACTGTTCCAAAAACGACATCATCTCGTCCGATAGCCGTTGCTGGGCGATCCGTTTGGCGAGGAATTGATCGCGCTCGGCGGGAGTTGGCAGTTCGCCGTGTATCAGCAGGCACGCCACCTCTTCAAACGTCGAATGCTCCGCCAAGTCTTCGATGGTGTAACCGCGGTAGGTTAGACCGACGCCTTGCTTGCCCACGGTGCTGATCGCCGTCTCGCCAGCGACCACGCCTGCCAAGCCCGTTGAATTCGTGAGAATCATGACAGTCCTCTACGGTTGATTTGCGTTGCGTTATCCTTAATCCGGTTCTTGGGCGTGATAATCCAACACGTCGTACAATTCCTCGCGAGTTTGCATCGCGGCGATCAATTCCGCCTGCGTTCCGTCGCGGCGTAAAGTTTCGTAAGCGTTCCGCGCGGCAGCATTCATCGCGCGAAACGCTGTCAACGGATACAATATCAACCGCACTCCGGCAGATCTCAATTGCTCGACCGTGAACAGCGGCGTCTTTCCGAATTCGGTGATGTTCGCCAACACGGGCACTCCGAACGCGGCGGTGAAGCGTTTGTAATCGTCCAGCGACGCAACAGCTTCCGCAAAAATCATCTCCGCCCCGGTCTCGACGTATCGCGCCGCTCGATCGATCGCCGCATCGACCCCTTCGACGTCGACAGCATCCGTTCGAGCCATGATCGCGAACCTGTCATCGGTTCGGCTGTCCAATGCGGCTTTCAATCGATCTTGCATCTCGATTGCCGGAACCAGTCGTTTACCGGGGCGATGGCCGCAGCGTTTCTCCGCGATCTGATCTTCCAAGTGCAGCCCGGCTGCACCAGAGCGGATCAGTTCACGTGTCGCGCGGCCGATCATCCGTGAATCGCCCCAACCCGTATCGGCATCGACCAACAGCGGCAATTCGGTCGCCGAAGTGATGCGTCGCGCATCCTCTAATACATCGTGCATCGTCGTCACGCCTAAATCGGGCAACCCGTGCGACGCGCTGGCGACACCGGAGCCCGACAGATAGAGAGCTCGAAACCCGGCCTGTTCGGCGATCAGGGCCGACATCGCGTTGACAGCTCCCGCGATCTGCAACGGTCGCTCGCGGTCGACGGCGGACCACAAACGTTCCCCGGCGGTGACAGTTTGCGAAGACGACATGGTTGTTTCTGAGAAACGAAAAATGCCCAACGATCGATTCGCAACAGAGTGTCCGATTCGACTGGCCCCGGATTAGCATTCCGTTGGGAGTTGCCGAAATTACCTAAACTCTGCCGCCATTGGTGGCGAAACCGCACGGCAGGTGCGGAGCGAGGCGATTGCGCTTTTGATTTGTTGCGGGCGTTGGTGCATATAATGCATTGTACCCATCTCGAGGGAGTGTCGCGATGAATTTCGTTGCCGCCGAATCACCCGCTTTCCGAACATCGCTCAGCGGCGTTCCGATAAAGCCGTTGTACAGTCCCGCCGACCTGGCGGACTTTTCGGCGCAGGGGGAGATTGGTCGGCCTGGACAGTTCCCCTACACCCGCGGCATCCACGAATCGATGTATTGCGGGCGGTTGTGGACGATCCGTCAGTTCGCCGGCTTTGGGCGACCTCGCGATACAAATCGCCGCTTCCGCTTTCTCTTGGATCAGGGGCAGACAGGCCTCAGCACCGCCTTTGATCTGCCAACGCTGATGGGGTTGGACAGCGACGACCCGCGATCGGTTGGCGAAGTCGGCCGCTTGGGCGTCGCCGTCGACACTATCGACGATATCTTGGCACTTTTCGATGGCGTCGATCTGCAGAAGGTTTCCGTCTCGATGACGATCAACGCTCCGGCGATCGTAGTGATGGCCTTCTATCTGGCAGCGGCTCGGCAGCGCGGCTGCGATTGGCGTCAGCTGAGAGGCACGATTCAGAACGACATCTTAAAAGAGTTCCATGCGCAGAACGAATTTGTCTTTCCGCCGGAGCCTTCGGTTCGGCTGGTGGTCGATTTGATCGCGTTTTGCACCCGCTATGTTCCTCAGTGGAATCCGGTATCGATCAGCGGATACCACATCCGCGAAGCCGGTTCGACGGCGCAGCAGGAGCTGGCGTTTACGCTGGCCGATGGGCAGCATTATGTACAGAAGTGTCTCGAACGGGGGCTCAGTATCGATGCGTTCGCGCCGCGGCTCAGCTTCTTCTTCAACGCGCACAACGATTTGTTTGAAGAGGTCGCCAAGTATCGGGCGGCGCGAGCGTTGTGGGCAGAGATGATCCGCGATGATTATGGTGCGAAATCGGAAGCTTCGTGGAAGCTGCGGTTCCATGCGCAGACGGCCGGTTGTTCGCTGCAAGCGGCGCAGCCGGAAGTGAATGTTGTGCGAGTCGCCTATCAAGCGATGGCCGCAGTGCTTGGCGGCTGTCAGTCGTTGCATACCAATTCGATGGACGAAACGTTTGCCTTGCCCAGCGAACAAGCGGTCACGTTGGCACTGCGAACTCAGCAGGTGCTGGCGCACGAGACCGGCGTTACCAATACTGTCGATCCGTTGGGCGGCAGCTATTTTGTGGAGTCTTTCACGCACAAGATGAAGCAGGACGCAGACGCTTGCTTTCGGGCGATCGCCGATCAGGGCGGCATGATCGCCGCCGTGGAGAATGGCTACTTCCGTCGCCAGATCGCCGATGCCGCTTTCGTATATCAAACCGCTGTCGATCGCAGCGAGAAGCTGGTCGTTGGCGTCAATGCGTTTCAACAGCCCGATCGCAATCCGATCGCGGTGATGGAGATCGACCCGGCGACCGAACCCGATCAAATCGATGCCCTACTCGCCGTCAAACAAAACCGCAGCGGTGCCGATGTGACGCGTTCGCTCGACGCGCTGCGGCACGCTGCCGAACATCGTGACAACGTGATGTCCAGTCTGCTGCAAGCGGCCGACGACCGGGCGACGGTGCAGGAATGTGTCGACGCCTTGGCCGATGTCTATGGCCGCTTCCGACCTTCGGCGGCATGGTGATATGAACCGACCTCCACTTGCTCAACGAATTTTGTTAGCCAAAGTTGGACTCGACGGTCACGACCGCGGGATCAAGGTCGTCGCCCGAGGCTTGCGCGACGCGGGGTTCCACGTAATCTACAGCGGTCTGTGGCAATCGATCGATGCCGTCGTCCAAGCCGCGGCTGACGAAGACGTCGACTGGCTGGGCGTCAGCATTCTCAATGGTGCTCATATGTCTCTGGTTCCCGCGCTTTTGGAAGCGCTCCGCCAACGAGAACTCTCCCATATCGGCGTGATTGTCGGCGGTATCATTCCGCCAGCCGACCAGGCGAAACTGATCGAACTCGGAGTTCGCGGCTGTTTCGGCCCCGGGACGCCCCTTCCTTCGATCGTCGAGTTTTGCAACAGCTGAGATTCTCCCATGCCGCACGATAGCTCTCGCAACCAGATTCCATCGCTTGCCCAACGATTGGGCCGCGGCGATCGAGTGGCACTGGCGAGGTTGTTGTCTTTGGCCTGTAAACAGGAGCATCGATCGACCATTGCGGCGGCGATACGCGGGCAGGATGCGAGCGCGTCGCCGCGCGATGCGGAGGTGATCGCGTTGACCGGCAGCGGCGGTGTGGGCAAGAGCAGTCTGCTGGGATTGTTGGTCAACGATTATGTCGATCGTGGAGCCACGGTCGGCGTGTTGGCTTGCGATCCGGAGAGTCCGATCAGCGGCGGGGCGGTGTTGGGAGACCGTTGCCGGATCGCGACCGGATCGGCGACCAAGCGGTTGTTCGTTCGCAGTCTTTCCACGATGTCGGGGCAGCAAGGCGTGGCCTCGTCGGTAGCGCTATCACTGCGAATCATGAAAGCCTTCGGATTCGATCGGATCTTCGTGGAGACCGTTGGCGTCGGGCAAGGGGATGTTGCAATCCGCGATCTGGTCGACGTCGTCGTCCTGACGCTGCAACCGCAGACCGGCGACGATTTGCAATGGGAGAAAGCCGGCCTCTTGGAAGTCGCTGACGTGGTGGTCGTCAATAAATCGGACCTGCCTGGAGCCGATGCGACAGTCGCCGATCTGCGACAACAATTGACGAGTTCCGATTCACCATCGGTAGCGATCGTGCAGACGTCGGTTGCGGATCGGACAGGGATCGAAACGCTTGCCGCAGCGATCGACACCGCGTTGCGATCGCGCCGCGACGTTCGCTCAATGAACGCACACGCTGCGAAACCGCGTGCGATCGCTGCGGGCGATACAACGCAGACCGATCCGTTGTTGGAACAAATCGCCGATTATGTCTGCGCCCCGGCGAACTTTAGCGAAGAAGCCTGGGCCACCGCCAGGCTGTGCCTGTTCGATAGCCTCGGTTGCGGATTGTTAGCACTCAACCATCCGCAGTGCACCCGGTTGTTGGGGCCCGTCGTTCCCGGAGCAACATTGGAAAACGGAGCGCGAGTGCCGGGCACGGCTTATCGTTTGGATCCGGTCGCGGCGGCTTGGAACGTCGGATGCATGATCCGCTGGCTCGATTTCAACGACACCTGGCTGGCAGCCGAATGGGGCCATCCGTCCGACAATTTTGGCGGCATCTTGGCGGTAGCGGACTATCAAGCTCGGCAAGGTAATCCGCTGACGGTCCGCGACGTCTTGTCCGCTGCGATCAAGGCGTATGAAATCCAGGGGATCTTGGCGCTGGAAAACTCTTTCAATCGAGTCGGCTTGGATCATGTGCTGTTGGTCCGGATCGCGACCTCCGCCGTGGCGACTCAACTGTTGGGAGGCACGCGGCAGCAGGTGATCGATGCGGTCAGCAACGCTTGGGTCGACGGCGGCGCCCTGCGATGCTACCGCCACGCCCCCAACACCGGTTCGCGAAAGAGTTGGGCCGCGGGGGATGCGACGCGGCGTGGCGTGCAGTTAGCGCTTTGGAGCGTCGCTGGCGAGCGAGGCTATGCCACCGCATTGTCGACTCCGCAGTGGGGATTTGAAGACGTGTTGTTCGCCGGCCAACCGATCGCGTTGCCGCGACCGCTGGGATGTTACGTGATCGAGAACGTGTTGTTTAAAGTCGCGTTTCCTGCCGAGTTCCATGCGCAGACGGCTGCCGAAGCGGCCATCGCATTGTCGCCACAAGCCGGATCGCGACTGGATTCCATCCAACGGATTCGGATCGAGACGCAGGAATCGGCGATCCGGATCATCGACAAGACGGGAACGCTGCACAATCCGGCCGATCGCGATCATTGTTTGCAGTACATCGTGGCGGTTGCGCTGCTGAAAGGACGTCTTGCGGCGGAGGATTATGAAGCCGATGCCGCCTCCGATCCGCGGATCGATCGGCTGCGATCGCTGATGGAAGTCGTCGAAGACCGGCGGTACTCACGCGACTATCTGGATCCCGACAAACGTTCGATCGCCAATGCGGTCCAGTTGTTTTATGACGATGGTTCGGCAAGCCAGCGCGTTGTTGTCGAATATCCGTTGGGGCATCGACGTCGACGCGACGAAGCGAAACCACTGCTGCGGGAAAAGTTCATCAGCAACGTGGCAACGCGCTTCAGTCCCCAGCGAGTTGAGTTATTGCAGCGCTGTTTTGACGATGACGGATTGGACGCAATGTCGATCGATCGATTCATCGATCATCTTGTGGAAACCTCATGAGAGACCTCGGATGACCAGCTTGAGAGAGCTCACCGAACGAATCACTTGCCAAGAGTTGACGCTCCGTGAAGGAGGCGGTGCCGAGGGGCAGCAGCGACAGTTGCGGCACGGCCGATTGCCGGTGCGTCAGCGGTTGGAATTGTTGTTGGATCCCGGGCGACCCTTCTTGGAACTGGGGCTCTGGGCGGCGAATGGGATGTACCAAGAATGGGGCGGCGTTCCGGCAGCGGGAATCGTCACGGGGATTGGTTTTGTTCAAGGTCGCGGTTGTCTGATCGCCGCCAATGACGCAACGGTCAAAGCGGGAGCGATGTTTCCACAATCGGTCAAGAAGCTGTTGCGAGCACAGAAGATCGCCTATCAGTTTCGTATTCCGGTGATCTATCTGGTCGATTCAGCCGGCGTCTTTTTGCCACTGCAGGACGAGATCTTTCCCGACGAAGACGACTTCGGACGGATCTTCCGCAACAACGCAGTCCTCTCGGCCGCGGGAGTGATCCAATACGCGGCGGTGATGGGAAACTGTGTCGCCGGCGGAGCATACCTTCCAGTTTTGTGCGACAAGCTGCTGATGACCGATGGCAGCCAGATGTGTCTGGCGGGACCGGCGCTTGTGAAAGCGGCGATCGGCCAAACCGCCGATCCCGAACAGCTTGGCGGGGCGTCGATGCACGCAGCGATCAGCGGCACCGTCGACTTTCACGAACCGGACGATCCCGCTTGCTTGAACCGCTTGCGGTCGCTGGTCGATCTGTTGCCGATCGATCGGTCGCGAGCGAGCGACATTTGTGACGTGGGGACCGAGCGAGATTGCGATTCGGTTTACGACATCGTTTCGGCGGACGGGCGGCAGGAGTACGACGTCCGCGACGTGTTGCGATGCATCGTCGATGGTGATTCGTTGCAAGAATACAAAGCGGAATTTGGGCAGACGATTGTGGCGGTGTTCGCTCGGATCGGCGGGCATCCAATCGGAATCGTCGCCAACCAAAAACGGCGATGCCGGGCGGCCGACGGTGAGCTTCAAGTCGGCGGCGTGATCTATCCCGACGCCGCCGACAAAGCCGCTCGGTTTGTGATGGACTGCAATCAGATGCGAGTTCCGATCGTCTTCGTTCAGGACGTGCAGGGCTTTATGGTTGGCAAACAGGCCGAGCAAGCGGGGATCATCCGCGCCGGAGCCAAGTTGGTCAATGTGATCAGTAATTCGATCGTTCCGAAGTTGACAGTGATCATCGGCGGATCGTTTGGTGCGGGGCACTATGCGATGTGCGGAAAAGCGTACGACCCCGCGCTGATCCTCGCCTGGCCCTCGGCAAAGTACGCCGTGATGGGAGGCAATCAAGCGGCCGATACGTTGCTGCAATTGCAGTTGCGCGAAGCCCAACGCAACGGTCGCTCACTGGCCGACGAGGAAGTCGACGCGCTGCGAGATTCGATCCGCCAGCGATATCAAGAACAGACCGACATCCGCTTCGGTGCAGCGCGCGGTTGGGTCGACGCGATCATCCCGCCGCACGAAACGCGACTCTGGTTGCAGACGGCGCTCGATCTGTTGCCGACAACGGATCAACAAAATTTCAGAACGGGAGTGTTGCAGGTTTAGGGGGGGGAATGTTGTTGGACTCATCGAGAAGTGTGTCGCCCTCCGGGCTTAATCGTTTATGGCTGTGCCGGTTCCCGGTGGCTTACACCACCGGCATTAGATTTGCCGCCCTATCGGGCTGAGGAGAGGTGCAAAGGAGGTTGTTTGCAAACCAGGCCGATAGGCCGACACAAGACCTGCCGGGGCCGTGAGGCCCCGGAAAGAAAGAGCAACAGATCGACAAGGCCGATAGGCCGACACATGGTTCGATCCCTATGCCGCCCTCCGGGCTTTGCCGCATAGGGCACTGCCAGTTCCCGGTGGCTTACACCACCGGCATTGGATGTGCCGCCCTATCGGGCTCAGGTGAGAGTGGGGAAATCAGTCAACTGCACGCCAGGCCGATAGGCCGACACAACAACTGCCGGGGTCGTAAGGCCCCGGAAAGAAAGAACAACAGATCGACAAGGCCGATAGGCCGACACATGGTTCGATCCCTATGCCGCCCTCCGGGCTTTGCCGCATAGGGCACTGCCAGTTCCCGGTGGCTTACACCACCGGCATTAGATGTGTCGCCCTGACGGGCTCAGGTGAGAGTGGAGAAATCAGTCAACTGCACACCAGGCCGGTAGGCCGACACAACAACTGCCGAGGCCGTGAGGCCCCGGAAAGAAAGAACAACAGATCGACAAGGCCGATAAGCCGACACAAGGTTCGATCCCTATGCCGCCCTCCGGGCTTTGGGCCATAGGGCACTGCCAGTTCCCGGTGGCTTACACCACCGGCATTGGATGTGCCGCCCTATCGGGCTCAGGTGAGAGTGGGGAAATCAGTCAAATGCACACCAGGACGGTAGGCCGACACAACAACTGCCGGGGCCGTGAGGCCCCGGAAAGAAAGAACAACAGATCGACAAGACCGATAGGCCGACATAAGGTTCAATCCCTATGCCGCCCTCCGGGCTTTTCCGCATAGGGCACTGCCATTTCCCGGTGGCTTACACCACCGGCAATAGATTTGCCGCCCTACCGGGCTGAAGAGAGATGCGAAGGAGGTTGTTTAAGAACCAGGCCGATAGGCCGACACAAGATCTGCCGGGGCTGTCAGGCCCCGGGACGAGAGGCAAACCGGAAGACAACCACGAGGCCATAACCAATCATGTCGCGTTCGATTCGAATCGGAAATGCACAAGCGTTCTGGGGTGATCGCAGCGCAGCGGCGGCGGAGATGTTGAATCTGGAACCCGAGCTGGATTACCTGACGCTGGACTATCTGGCCGAGGTCTCAATGTCGATCCTGGCGATGCAGCGACAACTGAATCCAGAACTGGGCTACGCTCGCGATTTTGTCGATGTCATCCGATCGTTGGCTCCTTATTGGGCGGCGGGAGGCCGCTGCCGAGTGCTCGCCAATGCGGGCGGACTAAATCCAGCTGCCTGTGCCGATGCGTGTCGTAGGGCGCTGGAACAGGAGGGATGTCCGTCGCTAAGGATCGGGATCGTCAGCGGCGACGACGTCTTGGACGAACTCCGGTCGTCCGCTGCCGCGGAGGAGTTCAAAAACTTGGACGACGGCGAATCACTAGCTGACAACGTCGATCGGATCGTGACGGCCAACGCGTATCTGGGAGCCGGTCCGATCGCCCAAGCGCTGGCCGATGGAGCCCAGATCGTGATCACGGGCCGCGTCGCTGACCCATCGCTGGTCGTGGCGGCTTGTCTGCATCATTTCGGCTGGCAAGAGAGCGAACTGGATCGCTTGGCCGGCGCGACGGTGGCGGGCCATCTGATCGAATGCGGAACTCAAGTGACCGGTGGGATCAGCACCGATTGGCTAAATGTTCCCGACCCCGCCAACATCGGATTCCCGATCGTCGAGGTCGCCGACTCGGGAAACTGTATCGTCAGCAAACCGCACGGCACGGGAGGACGCGTGACGGCGACGACGGTTCGCGAGCAATTGGTCTACGAAATCGGCGATCCCCGCGACTACCGAAGTCCCGGTGTTTGTGTCCGCTTCGATGGACTGCGGGTCGAAGATTTGGGATCCAATCGGGTGCGAGTCTCCGGTGCGGTTGGTCATCCGCGACCCGAACAATATAAGGTCAGTGCAACTCTACGCGATGGCTTTCGCGCGGCGGGGACACTGGTTATCGTGGGGCGCGATGCGGTCCGCAAAGCGAAGCGATGCGGCGAGATGGTTTTGCAACGCGTGAGCGAAGCGGGATTCGAAATTCGCGACAGCGTGATCGAATGTCTGGGGAGCGGTGCTTGTGCTGGAAGCGTTTTATGCCAAGACAGCGATGGCGATCCGGATGTCTTTGGTGAAGTCGTTCTGCGGATCGCAATCGAATCGGAAACGCAAGCCGCGGCTGAGCGGTTCGCTCGCGAATTGATGCCCTTGATTACCGCCGGGCCACAAGGGACCACCGGCTACGCCGAGGGACGTCCACGCGTGCGACCGGTGATCCGGTATTGGCCCTGTTTGATCGATCGAGATCGCGTCACGCCACGTGTCGACGCGATCCAAACCGATGACACCTCGACGGACGACCCGTCGCCGAGTGCTTCCGAAACTCAGGAGAAGACGCTTTTGGTGCAAGGTGGAATCGCCAGTCAGTATTGCGAAGGTGAATCGGAATCGGAAATGACAACCGGCATAGACGCACCCGCAACAATCGCTTCGCGTTTGGGATCGATCGCGTTTGCACGCAGCGGCGATAAAGGGACATCGGCCAATATCGGAGTCTTGTTGCGATCCGATGACGATTGGGGATTTCTGGAAGCTTGGTTGACGGCGGATCGCGTGGCAGCGTTCTTGCAGCCGCTAGGTGTCCAATCGGTCGAGCGCTATGAACTGAAGAATCTCGGCGCACTGAATTTTGTCATCCGTGGTATCTTGCAGAACCGGTTGCGCAGCGACGCACAAGGTAAAACACTGGGGCAGTTGCTGTTGGAAATGCCCTTGCCTGCCGAACGTGGGCGTACAATAGAAGCTGACGAAAGGTGAGTGCTGTGATGGAAGAATGGATCCTCGTCGAATCGATCCAGCCGGGAATTGAGTCGATCGTGCTGAACCGTCCCGGTCGCCGCAATGCGCTGAGCATCGAACTGTTGGATCAATTGTCTGCCGCGTTGCAACGGATTGAATCGGATCGCGGTAATCGCGTGGTGATTTTGCGAGCCGCCGGGCCGGTCTTCTCCGCGGGGCTCGATCTGCGTGAAGCTGCCGATTTCGCGTTGGTTGAACGATCCGCGGCGGCGGTCGAGCGGGCGCTGCGACAGTTGCGGGAGACATCGTTGATCGTGATCGCGGCGGTTCAAGGCGGCGCGTTTGCCGGCGGAGCGGGACTGATGGCAGCTTGTGATCTAGTGATCGCAGCAGAGGATGCCAAGTTTGGATTCCCCGAAGCCCGGCGTGGTCTGTTGCCCGCATTGATCTGCGATGTGCTGCGTTACAAAGTACGCGAAGGGGATCTGCGGGAACTGTTTCTGTTGGGCGACACAGTCGACGCCGCGCGAGCGCAGCAGGTTGGGCTGGTGCAGCGGATTGTTGCGGCAGCTGAGTTGCAAGCCGCTGCGGTTGCAGCAGCTGAGGCCGTGATCGCTGGCGGTCCCCAGACGATTCGCCAGACGAAGCGGTTGATCAACGAGACCTTTGCCGTTCCTAAAACAAAAGATGCGGGAGACAGTATCAAAAAACATCTGGCCGCTCGTCACAGCACCGAGGCGCATGAAGGGCTGGCTGCGTTTATTGAAAAGCGAGATCCAAGATGGGAAGCCACGTAACCGAACCGTCGGCGGAGCGTCTGCAGCAGCGAGCCGAACAGATCCGCCAAGCCGAAGAACTGCTGGGCTCGCTGCCGCAAACGATCGGATTGGCCAAGGGATTGTTTGCCGGCCGGTTGATAGCTGATTGGGTCTTTCCTTATCCGCAACTGTCGATCAATCAGAAAGCCGACACCGATGCGGCGGTTGCCGAATTGGAAGCGTTCTGCGATCGGAATCTCGATCCGGTGCGGATCGATCGCGAAGCGGATATTCCACGTGAATTGATCGATGGATTGGGGCAGTTTGGTTTGTTGGGGATGACGGCGCCCGAGGAGTTTGGCGGCCGCGGGTATTCCCAAATGGCCTATTGCCGATTGTTGGAAGTGATCGGCAGCCGATGTAGTGCGACGGCGATCTTCGTCAACGCGCATCATTCGATTGGGATGCGAGGGCTGTTGCTGTTCGGGAGCGATGCGCAGCGACGGCGTTGGTTGCCCGATTTGGTCAGCGGAAAGAAGCTGGCGGCGTTTGCGTTGACCGAACCCGACGCCGGCTCCGATGCGGCAAACGTGCAAACGATGGCGGTTCCGACGGCCGACGGTCAACACTTTGTGCTTAATGGGCAGAAACGATACATCACCAATGGAGCGATCGCGGATGTCTTGACGGTGATGGCGCGAACGCCGGTCGCCGAGAGCGACAAGACGGCGATCACCGCGTTTCTCGTTACGCCCGATATGCCGGGATTCCAGGTGACCGAACCGCGGATGGAAAAGCTGGGGATCCGCGGGACCGCGACGTCTCGGTTGGCCTTCGACAACATGCGCGTACCGCGTGAAAATATCTTGGGGCCGATCGGCAAGGGATTGAAGGTCGCCCTGACGGTGCTCGATTTTGGCCGCACCACGTTCGGAGCCTGTTGTACCGGAGCGGCGAAGACTTGTCTGCAACTGGCGACCGAACACGCGCATCGTCGACGGCAGTTTGGCCGCTCGTTGGCGGAGTTCGAACTGGTGCAACAGAAGCTGGTGCGGATGTCGGCTTGGACCTACGCGATGGAAGCGATGACAACGGTCACGGCGGGGCTGATCGATCGCGGTTTGGAAGACTACATGTTGGAGACCGCGATGTTGAAGGTCTGGAGCACCGAGCGGTTGTGGACGATCGTCAACGACGCGTTTCAGATTCACGGCGGCGCTGCCTACTTCACCGACCTGCCTCTTGAACGGATGCTCCGCGACCATCGCATCAATCAAATCGGCGAAGGGGCCAACGAAGTGCTGATGTCGTTCATCGCGTTGACGGGGATGCGAGGTCCGGGCTTACAGATGCAAGCGGTCGCGTCGGCGTGGAAACATCCGCTGCGGGACGCCGGGTTGGTGTGCCGGTTTGCGACCGATGGGCTTCGCTTGCGGTGTTGTTCTCCCGCGGTCCCGCTGCGAACGCCGGAACTGCGACGGTACGGAAAGCAGCTGGGAAAACAGATCCGCCGCTTTGGGGCGACGGTGCAAAAGACATTGGTCACGCATCGCGAAGAGGTGCTCGAACGCCAGTTGGTGTTGGAACGAATCGCATGGATGGCGATGGAGTTGTTCGCCGCGGCGTCGACGCTGAGCCGATTGGACAGCGATCTGGCGAACAACGATCGCACGCACGATGCCGTCGCACGATGGTGTTTCGCTGATTCACATCGCCGCATCGAAGGATTGCAGCGAGCGATGCGTTGTAATGACGACGACCTGCTGAAGCGTGCAGCGAATTAGTCTTGGGCGTCCACGAGATAAAGTTGTCAGTGGACGCCGGGGAAGCAAGCAAAGTATATTGGGGTAGAGTTTCCATTGTGAAACCTGCGGCCTAGCGGCAAAACCATGTTGAGCGACCGACGGCAATCCGGAATCGAGCAGGAACAACGAGATGAGTACAGGCATTCCAGAAGACATGGAGTCATTCGTTCAGCGAATGGTCGTTGGGCGTAGGTTTTTGAGTGAACAAGATGTGGTTACCGAAGGATTGCGTTTGCTTCAGGCTCGCGAGACCCTTCGTGATGAAGTTGCCAAAGGGTTTGCGAGCCTCGATGCAGGCCAAGAGGTTCCAGCGGATCAAGTGTTTGCAAGGGCTGAACAACGAATCGCGGAAATTGAACGCGGAAACCGATAATGGCCCACGTCATCTTCTCACCGGAAGCAGATGACGATCTCGAAGCAATCGTTGACTACATTGCACGGGACAAGCCGATGGCCGCCCGCCAATGGCTTTGGGAAATTCTTAAGACGTGTGAAATGCTTGCGAACCAACCGGGGGTAGGGGAAGATCGCAAAGGTCTTGGTGTTACGGGGTGCCGGTCTTATAGCGTTGGGCAGTATGTTGTGTTCTTCCGTGCGAGGGAGGATGGCATCGAGGTCTCGCGGGTGATTCACGGAAGCCGCGACATGACGAATCTCTAGGTCGCCCGCTATCGCCCGAGTGCCACGCGAAATTCGTCTTCTGTCAAAGCGGACGAAGGATCTGCTTGGTATTCCGACCAGCGACGATTTAGCTCCGCTTGTTGGGCTTCGGATAATTCCGTCCCCACATCGCGGGGCAATTGGTCCCAAATCGCCTGCACGACTCGAAGTTGGTCGCTTGGCGGCAAAGCTGCTAGGTCGTTGATCACTTGTTCTACGGTCATGGACTGTCCTCCGGTTCCACTAGTCTACCAGATAGCTAATCGGTTGCGTATGAGAAGAAGCTGAGGCTCCATGGGGACACGATGCCACGCTCGATGGGATCAAATGTTACGTGTATAGCTTCCAGCAATCTGAGCAACAAATTGGGCTAGGTCAACTGAAGACTTGCCGGATCTGAACGCGGCTAGTTTTTTTAAGCCCCGTTGATGGGAGGCTCTGCAATTAAGCGGTTTCGATATTTGCTTCGTCTTGTAGGCCCAGTTCCTCGATCCCTTGTTCGCGGATTTTGAACTTCTGGATCTTGCCGGTGACCGTGGTCGGAAACGAATCGACAAACTTCCAGTACCGCGGGACTTTGAAGTGCGCCAAACCGAGGCGACAGTATTCGCGAAGCTCCGTTTCGGTCGCCTGTTGATCGCGTTTGAATTTGATCCAGGCGAGGATCTCTTCGCCGAAGCGATGATCGGGAACGCCAACGATCTGCACTTCTTCCACCGCCGGGTGTTCGTACAGCCGCTCTTCGATCTCGCGGGGATAGATGTTTTCGCCGCCGCGAATGATCATGTCGTTCAACCGGCCCGTGATTCGGTAGTAGCCATTGGGTTGTCGCATGCCGAGATCGCCGGTGTGCAGCCAGCCATCGCGATCGATTGCGGCGGCGGTTTTATCGGGCTGGTGGTAATAACCAATCATCACCCCGTGGCCGCGGCCGCAAAATTCGCCCTGTTGGCCGTCGCCAAGTTCGGCGCCGGTATCGGGATCGACAATCTTGGCTTCAAATCCGGGCAGTGGCCGCCCGACCGTGCCGACTCGCAATTCGATCGGGTCGTCGGTGCGTGTCTGCGTGATCAACGGAGAAGCTTCCGTTTGGCCGTATCCGATCGTGATTTCGCTGGCTCCCATCTCTTGCGTGACGCGTCGCATTAATTCGATCGGACAGGGACTGCCTGCCATGATCCCTGTCCGCAGCGACGAGAGGTCGTGTTTGGAGAACGTCGGATTTTCCAGTTGAGCGATAAACATCGTCGGCACGCCATAGATCGCCGTGCAACGCTGCGATTCGATCGCCGCCAACGTCTCTCCGGGATGAAAGCATTCCGACGGGAAGATCATTGCCGATCCGTGCACGATGCAGCACATTGTCCCCAGGACACAACCGAAACAATGGTACAGAGGCACCGGCAGGCAGACGCGGTCGCGCGGTCCTAGCCGCTGCGATTGGCCGGCGTAGAAAGCGTTTAAGAGGACGTTGCGATGCGACAGCGTCGCCCCTTTGGGATGCCCGGTCGTGCCGGAAGTGAACTGAATGTTGATCGCGCGGTTCGGGTTCAAGCGTTCGGCAACTTCGTCGACACAGGCTTGTGGTACCGAGACGGCCCCCGACATCAGATCGTACCACGACAATCCAAACGACGGCTGATGGCCACGCATCTCGACGATCCAACGCAGACGGGGAAACGTTGGGCTGTGCAGGTGTCCGGGCGTCGATGAGGCCAGATCTGGCGCCGCTTCGAGAAGAATTTCTTGAAAGTGCATCGTCTTATAATGATCGATCAACGCCAAGCCGCGGACATCGGCTTGTTTGAGCACAAACTTCAGTTCGCCCGCCCGGTACGATGGGTTGATGTTGACCAGCACGACGCCGATCCGCGCGGTGGCGAATTGCAGCAGAACCCATTCGGGAACGTTGGTCGCCCAGACGCCGAAGTGGTCGCCGGGAACGAAGCCCAACGCCAGTAGGCCGCGAGCGACTAGATCGACTTCGCGATCCAGCTCGGACCAACTGACCCGAACGCCCGGCCCGCAGAAGACAATCGCGTCGTCATCCGGGTATTGACGTGCGGTCTCTCGCAACACTTGTCCGATCGTTAGCCCGTCGACCCACGGTGTCGGCGGAGCAACTGGCAATTGAGCAGTACTCATTTGTGAACTCCCGTCCGCGTGTACTCCTTCATTTTAGGGAATGCAGTGGGGAGCAGGCGATCAAAATCTTCGAGAATTAGTGATCGGGTAGAACGCAGAATTTCCTAAAATACAAGGAAACGAAGGCTGTTCTTGCGAAAGGTCATTCGATGTCGACAGCTTATATTTTGTCGGCGTGTCGCACGCCAATTGGTCGTTTCCAAGGCGATTTCGCCTCCGTGGCGGCTTCCGATCTGGCGGCTGTCGCAATTCGTGAAGCGATCCGGCGGACGGGATTGTTGGACGCCGAAGTCGACGAAGTGATACTCGGCCACGTCTTGTCGGCGGGTGTTGGTCAAGCACCGGCGCGTCAGGCGGCGCTGCGAGCCGGGCTGCCCGAGACGGTTGCGGCTTGCAGCGTGAATAAGGTCTGTGGTTCGGGACTGAAGGCGGTGATACTGGCCGATCAAGCGATTCGGTCGGGCGACGCGAAGCTTGTTGTCGCTGGAGGGATGGAGAGCATGAGTCGCTGCGGTTGGCTGTTGCAACGTGGGCAGCGGGCGTTGGGGGATCAACAGTTGACCGATTGGATGTTGCACGACGGTCTGACGTGCGCGATGACGGGGGATTCGATGGGAGCGATCGCCGACCAGTTGGCCGCTCGCGCGAAGATCTCCCGCCCGACGCAAGACCGCTTTGCTTTGGAGAGCCATCGTCGGGCGATCGAGGCGATCGATGCAGGGGCCTTCGCTGAGGAGATCGTTCCCGTTGCGGTGAACACCAAAAACGGAGCGATTGAAATTTCCAGCGACTCTGGCCCGCGGCGGGAGACGACTTTGGAGCAGCTGGCGGAACTGAGGCCGGTGTTTGGCAAGGAGGGAAGCGTGACCGCCGGGAACGCTTCGATGATCAGCGACGGCGCGGCGGCGGTTGTTGTGGCCGATGCGTCGGTCGCGGAGCGCAGCGTTGTTCACCCGCTGTGCCGGATTGTGGCGACGGCGACTTCCGGAGGTGCTCCCCAAGATCTGTTTACCGCCCCGGTGGCTGCGATTCGCGAAGTTATCCGCAAGGCGGAGTATTCGCTACAGGAGATCGATCTGTTCGAGATCAATGAAGCTTTTGCCGTGCAGATGGTCGCCTGCATCGATCAGCTTGACATTCCTCACAGCCGTGTCAACATTCACGGCGGAGCGATCGCGTTGGGGCATCCGATCGGCACAAGCGGCGCTCGGGTTCTGGTGACATTGCTGAATGCGATGCAGCGTCACGAGAAGCGTCTCGGGATTGCGGCGCTCTGTTTGGGAGGAGGCAACGCGGTGGCGATGCTCGTCGACCGAGAGATTTGAATTGAAGCAACTACTTAATGATTTCGAGCGAACCGCTGGATGGTTCGTCGGCAAGGTGATCTGAATGAAACGTTCGTGGATTCCCGTTGGAGAGCTGCAATTGTTGCCGGTCAGCGGCGGGCAATTGTGGATCGACGGTGGAAGCATGTTTGGCAT
This sequence comes from Rosistilla carotiformis, assembly GCF_007753095.1. Lineage (NCBI taxonomy): Bacteria > Pseudomonadati > Planctomycetota > Planctomycetia > Pirellulales > Pirellulaceae > Rosistilla > Rosistilla carotiformis. The sequence continues at coordinate 4,914,544 of NZ_CP036348.1, read as the reverse complement.
GGTGCCACGGATGATGTGGCAACGGTTCGCCGAACCCGATTCGCAGCACCGGGTGCTCGTCGAAACGAACTGCTTCGTCGTGCGGACTCCGACTTCGCTGGGGATCATCGACAGCGGATATGGCGGCAAAGCGGGGCCGAAGATTCGTCAGAGGATGAGCATGGAGGATGGGATGCCGCTGGTACGAAATCTCGCCCAGCATGGGATCGTTCCCGACCAAATCGATTGGGTGATCCTATCGCATCTGCACTTCGATCACGTCGGTGGCTGTGTCGCCCGCGATGCCAGTGGGCGGTTGGAACCGGTCTTCCGCCGCGCTCGGCATATCATCCAGCAGACCGAGTGGGCCGACGCGACGGGAAAGATTCCCGAATTAGTCGGTTCGTATTTCGCCGACGATATTGTGCCTTTATCCGATGCGGGGTTGGTCGAACAGGTCGACGGCACGACCGAGATCGTCCCCGGCGTGACAGTGACGTTAACCGGAGGGCATACGCGCGGTCATCAATCGATCGCGCTGCAATCGGGCAACGCGTCGGCGATCTTTGCGGGAGATATCTGTCCGACGGCGGCGCATCTGCCGACCTTCTGGACGCTTTCGTACGATCAGTTTCCGCTGACCGTACGTCGATTAAAGGCCAGTTTGTTCGACAACGTAATCCAGCACGATCGGGTGCTGTTGTTTTCCCACGACCCAGTCACACCGGCGGTTCGATTGACACGTTCCGCCGACGGTCAGGTTGTCGGGCACGCGGTTGGTTAGCGGTTAGTCGGCCTGTCGTCCGGCTTCCTGGGGTTCGGATGCATCGGTCGGTTCATCCTCGGTCTCTTTTTCAGCTTCGCTCGCGACCGGATCTCCCGACGCTGCATCGATTGCTTCGCGGATCAATCTCGCCGGCACAAGCTTCGCCAACTTGGCTCCGGTCTCGTCGACGGCAACGGCGATGTACATTCCGACGATCGCGATCGCGTCGGGGGACTGCATCGCGCGAAAGACCGGGCTGCCGCTGGTTCCCGAAGCGACGGTCGGCGTGGCGTAGATAATCGGAACCACGCCCCAGTCTCCTTTCGATTTCAATTCGCGCGAAGCGATGTGTCCGCGAACGACTAGCGAACTGATCGGCGGTGTGGTTCCGTAGGCCAACGGAAAGCCAACGAACTCGATTTCGCTGGCTCGCGGCGGCGTTGAGGTCAGCAACGCTTCATAGGGAAGGCTGAGGTAGTTGAAATCGGCGATGTCGGACTTCGACGCCCGCGTAAGCTGAAGCCGTGCGACCGCCAAATCGTTGTTCTTGTACTGAGTCCAAGGGTTGGTGTCGGAGGGGACGATTCCACGCAGCTGCATCCAACGCGATTCGCCACTGTCGCGGGTGTATAGGATCCGCGTATCGCTTTTGGTTTCATCCGCTGCATGGTTCGCAGTGACCATGAATAACGCGTCGCCCTTTTGAATGAAGAAGGCGGTCGCGTGCTTGTTCGATGTTTTCTGTTTGGTCTGAATCGCAACGACCTTGTCCCAATGTTTCGGTTCTTGCGATTCCTGCCCCGCCAGATCACAGGCGATAAGAGAGCCAAGCATCAAGAAGATGAAGAGGTGAGTTTTCATGGGAATCCATCCGAGCGCGGGGAGCAAAACAAGCGATCGCAGTGGGGAGATTATAGAGTGGTTCGGGGCGGCAGGTTAATCTCGCGATTGCAGCTTGAATTCCAAATGACTTTTCACCGCAGGCCATTCGTGCTGCAGGATCGAATAGACGCAGGTGTCGCGGAGCGTGCCGTCGCGGTGACGTTGCTGGCTGCGAAGAACGCCATCGAGCTTGGCTCCCAGTCGCTCGATCGCTCGACGGCTGGCGAGATTCAGACTGGAGGTGCGGTACTCGACCGCGATGCATTGCAGCGTCTCAAACGCATGGCTCATCAGCAACAGTTTGCACTGCGTGTTCAGGCCCGTCCGCTGCACGCGCTGGGCGTACCAGGTCGAACCGATCTCGAGCCGTTTGTGCGTGGCGTCGATGTGCATGTAGGTCGTCATGCCGACGATCGTGTCGTTGGCATCGCGGACGACGAAGGGCAACATCGAACCGGAGGCCTGCAGATTCAGTCGTCGCTCGATCTCGGCCATCATCCCTTCGGGAGCGGGAACGTTGGTGTACCACAGCTTCCAGAGCTGGCCATCGCTGACAGCGGCGGCCAGTGAATCATGGTGCTCGCGCGACAGCGGTTCCAACGTCGCTAGGGGCCCGCGAAGCGTCACGGGCTGCGGCCAAGGGAGTGGATCGTTCATCGAGTCTCCGTACGCTGTCGTGGTCTGTCGTCTTGTCGGTCGCTAGATTTTGGTTGCTTCTGTATTCATGTCCTGCCCGCCTCGCAGAACCCTAACTATCTCGATGGAATCTTCTCGCTCCACGTAGAACACAACGTGGTTGGGGAAATCCTTTACCAGCTTCGTTCTCATCCCTGCCAGATCGGGAACGCTGTTTACGAACGGTGATCCGCTTTGAGGAAACAACGCCAAGCCTTTAATGGTCTGCTCAGCTCTCTCTAGAAATCGCAACGCAGCATCCATGCTGCCATCGGCAATATACATCGCGTGCGATTCGACATCCTCGCTGGCTTTGGGCCGCCGGATGATAGGTTTCAACTTCGCCACTTATTTGACGCTTTTGGCGATCACTCGTTCTTTGATTGCCTTCCACTCGGCGTCGGTCCAGGGTTTGGCATCGCCGCTCGAAATTCCTGCCATCAGTGCTTGTTCGGTTTCGCCTTGCTTCTCACTTGCTGCGGCAACTAACGCCGCGATGTATTCACCAGCTGTTGAATAACCGGCTTGCTCCGCTCCTCGGGAGACAAACGACATTAAATGCTCTGGCAATTCAACCGGGATGCTGGACATCGCAACTCTCGCTTTCTCGGTGATGGTTCACGAACGACAACATGGTTTTTACGCGAAGTCCCTTCGGGGCCAACTTCGGCGTGGTTCCGGCCGAGCCTACATTATACGATCAAAGGTTGCTTCAAACCATCTTCGCTTGGATAGAGAATGTGGCGTCAAGACCCATCGTTATGCGATCAGTTCGTCGACGACGCGGCCGTGGACGTCGGTCAGGCGGAAATCGCGGCCAGCGTAGCGATAGGTCAGTTTTTTGTGATCGAAACCTAACAAGTGCAACATGGTGGCGTGCAGGTCGTGGACGTGAACGCGGTTTTCGACGGCTTTGAAGCCAAATTCATCGGTGCTGCCGTGGACGTAGCCCCCTTTGACGCCGCCGCCAGCCATCCAGACGGTAAACCCGTGGTGGTTGTGGTCGCGACCGTTCATCTTGCCTTGGTTCGTTCCTTCTTTGGGCATCTCCACAACGGGAGTCCGTCCGAATTCACCGCCCCAAATGACGAGAGTGTCCTTGAGCATGTCACGCTGTTTCAGATCGCGTAACAGTGCGCCGATGGCTTGATCGCATTGGCCGGCCAGGTCGCGGTGGCGTGCTTCCAAGTCGTCGTGGTTGTCCCACGGTTGACCCGCCCCGTGCCACAGTTGAACGTAGCGAACGCCTCGTTCGACAAGCCGCCGGGCGATCAGTGTCTGCCGCGCGTGGACGCCTTTACCGTACATGTCCAGGATGTGCTGCGGTTCGCGATTGATGTCGAACGCCTCGGCCGCGTCGGACTGCATTCGATAGGCGAGTTCGAACGATTGGATTCGGCTTTCCAATTTCGGTTCGCTGGTTCGAGTCGACCGATGGATACCGTTGAGTTGGTTCAGTAGATCGAGTTGTTGCCGTTGGTCGTCTCGGGAGACGCGGAAGTTGTTGATGTTTTCGATCAGTTTTTCGATCCGAGTATTGTTCGAATCGACGTAGGTGCCTTGATAAATGCCGGGGAGGAAACCCGACTGCCAGTTCTGGGCCCCTTTGATCGGATAGCCGCCGGGGCACATCGAAACAAAGGCTGGCAGGTTCTGGTTTTCCGTGCCCAATCCGTAGGTCATCCACGATCCGACGCTGGGGCGAATCAAACGCGATTCGCCTGTGTTCATCAGCATCAACGACGGTTCATGGTTCGGGACGTTGGCGTGCATCGAGCGGATGACGGCGATGTCGTCGATCGATTTCGCGGTCTCCTTGAATAGCTCGCTGACCTCGATCCCGCTCTCGCCATACCGCTGGAATTTGAAGGGTGATCCCATCAGGGCACCGGTCGGACGTTCGGTCTTTAGGTTGCCGCCGTCCAACGGTTGGCCGGAGCGTTTTTGCAGCTCGGGTTTCGGGTCGAACGTATCGACATGGCTGGGCCCACCGTTCATGAACAGATGGATCACCCGTTTCGCCTTCGCCGGAAACTGAGGCGGCTTGGGGAGCAGCGGATTGGCAACCGAATCGGCGACCGCTTCGCCATGCATCAGGTCGGCTAGAGCCAACGATGCAAAGCCCATTCCGCTGCGGCAAAGCAGTTCGCGACGCGAGAGTCCACAGTTGTTGTATGCATTCATCGTTGCGATCACTCAGTCAATAAAAGTTAGTTCGTTGCTAATCAGCAAGGCGTGGGCGAGTTGTTCGAAGCGAGTCAGCAGACGCGGCTGCTTGCCATCGGGATTGCCGCTGAAGTCGGTTTTCGAATCGAAATCCGCGATCACGCCGCGATCGCTTTGGAAGCGGATTTGAATGGTCCATTGATACGAATCAAACGCCGTCGAGATGTTGTCTTCGGCGACGAAGTCGATCACTTGACCTTCCTTTACCTGGACGGCAAGCTCCCGCACCGATTGTTCGGAATTCATCAACAGCTCTTTGAAAAGCACCTTGCCTTCCGAGGCGATCGACATCCGCACGCCATCCCCTTTGTCGCTGGGATGTTTCATCTCACATGAAATTGTGACCTCGCCGGTTTGCGGCGCGGTCCACCGCCGGACCGAAGCGATCACGTCGCCGGGATGGCCTCCGGTTGGCGTCAACGAAGTGTATTGCAGGTGCTCGTCGGGAATCTTCGGTCCGCCGGCCCAACGTCCCTTTTGGAAGTGGGGCAGGCGTTTGAAGTCGGGGACGTGCGTTCGGGCTTCGTCGAAGTTGCCGTATCCGTAGTCCCACGCCGAGGCAGGCGAGACGGGGACGGTGGCTGGATCGATCGGAGATTGGCAGAACTCGATCGCATACCGCAGCTCTTCAGCCGTCGGTTGGCGTTTCAGCACACGCAGGAACAAGGCGTTGATTTTTTGGTCGAGCGATTCGGTCGGCAGTCCCCGCGTCGCCACGTTGGCGACTTTGATGCTGGCATCCAGAATGAACGGGCTGTTCATCAGATACAGCGATTGTTGAGGAACCGTGGTGTAGTACCGCTGTGGTTCGTGCGCATCGGGGCTGGCGACATCGAAGACCCGGAACAAGGCGGGCAATTTCTGTCGATCGATGAAGGCATAAACTGTTCGTCGCGATTGAGGTGAACCGTCGCTGACCACGACCGGCGCGCCCCCCTTTTGTAGATCGAGTTGACCGGCGGAGGCGAGGATTGTGTCGCGGAGCGATTCGAAATCGCGGCGGCGTGCGATACCGCGAGCAAAGTACCAGTTGTCGGGATCGCGTTGGACGACCTCGGGAGCAACTTGGCTCGATTGTCGGTACAGATACGAGTTCGCAATCCGCCGGACCAAGTGTTTGATGCTGTCGCCCTGCTCAGCAAAATCGACGGCCAGATCGTCCAAGACCGCCGCCTGCACTGGCAGTTCGGTTCGGACGCCGTAGTCGCTGGGCGTGCCGACGATCGGCTTGCCCATCAGATGCATCCAGACACGATTGACGAGGACGCGTCGGGTGAGCGGGTTGTTGTGGTCGACGATCGCTTGGGCGAGATCCAAGCGGCCGCTGCCGTGGGTAAACTTGGGAGGTTCGTCGCCGTGCAGCGCGGTCAAGAAACGCCGCGGTGCGATCGGGCCGCGATTTCCACGCTGGCCGCGAACCCAGACCGGATGATCGGTCGTCTTCTCTTTGTCGAACAACGCCAGTTTCGATGGCAGGTCGTCGCGATATTCGCTGCTTTTCATCACGCCCACCAACGAATAGTAGTCCATCGTTGGAATCGGATCGAATTTATGATCGTGGCAACGAGCGCACTGAACCGTCAGGCCCAGTAGGCCGCGGGTGACGACATCGATGCGGTCGTCGACGATGTCTTCGTTGCTCAAAAAGCGGCGACCGATTGTCAGGAAGCCCATCGCGTCGAGATCGCCCTGTTCGTTTTTGGGATCGATCGTATCGGCGGCCAGTTGCAACGTGACCTGGCGATCGAAAGGCATATCGTCGTTGTAAACGCGGATCAGCCAGTCGCGATAGTTTTCGCTCTCCAACAACCGCGGTTCCCGCTTCGCCGGCGCGTAGCCAACGGTGTCGGCATAACGGGCGACGTCCATCCAGTGCCGCCCCCATCGCTCGCCATATTCGGGGCGGGCCAACAGGTTATCGACGACGCGGCGCGCGGCGTCGGGACGTTCCGAGGCAAGAAAGCTGTCGATCTCGTCGCGGCTCGGTGGCAGACCGATCAAGTCGAAATAGACGCGTCGTAGCCAGGTTTCGCGATCGGTGGGGCCGCTCGATTCGATTCCTTCGCGAGCCATCCTTTCCAGGGCGACCGCATCGATCGGATCGTCGCTGCGAGGATCGATCTTGTCGACCGCGGCAGCTTGTTGCGGTGGTTGGAACGCCCAGTGCTGACGCCAATCGATCTGAGGTTCTTCTGCGTCGGGCGTGTCGTCGACGCGTGGATCGTAAGCTCCGTTGGCGACCCATTTACGAAGGATCTCGATTTCTTCGTCCTTCAACTTGCCTTCGGGAGGCATCTGCATCGACCCATCGTCGTACAGAACGGCTTTGACCAGCAGGCTTTTCGCCGAATCGCCGGCAACGATCGCGGCCCCTCGCGAACCGCCCTTGGCCAACGCCGCAGCGGAATCGACTCGCAAGCCGCCCTGCGCCTCATCGAACTCGCGCGAATGGCACTCATAGCAGCGTTCGATCAACAGCGGGCGGACCTTGGTTTCGAAGAAGGTCTCGGCAGCCGCAGAATCTTCGCAGCGCGCGGTGTTGCCCGCGAGTAAGGCGGCCAGCAGGATAAGCTGCAGTTGAAATATTGGGCGTGTAAGCATAAATGCGGGCTGAGCGAGTGGCGGGGGCGTAAATTGCCATGGAACCTTCTGAAGGCGAAAAATGCAACGCTCTTCGGGTCTCAGGTGGGCAGAACCCATTATACATCGACGCCGATTTCCCGCCAGCGTTCTCCGAGGCACGTTCCTCTTGCAGCCACCTTTATTGTGGTGTTGGAACCTTTCGAATGGACGGCGCCGGTTTAATCCGCAGAACCGGACTCTTAACGCTTTCCAAAGCCGATTTGAAGTTGCGTTCAGCCCCTTTGGTCAGCGTTCCAATTGCGGCTTCCCAACGGTTAAACGAAGGGAAAAGAGAAGTCCCTCGAGACGGGAGGGAGCACGTCGATGAGAAGCGTCTTCAATGGGGGAATCGGATACCGGTGGTGGCGTTGGTCAACCGTTCTGGAATCAAGGGGCGGCGTGTGATTTCGAGGGCTCGATCGATCGCAGCAACATCGCGATTCGCCCCAGTTGTTCCCGCGATATGCGAACGTTTGTCTTCCCGCGGTCGGAGTTGGATACGGGACGCCATCGGGGGTGCCACTTCGGTGAACCCAAGTGTGCGGGATCGCAGATAGCGCCGCAATGACCGCATTGGATCGCAACGTTGCTCCACTGGATCGATACGATCATGGGACGCCCACAAACCTGACAATTCTGGTGGAAATAGAACTGGTCCATGCGAACGATGCCTTTGAGTTCTGGATGATTGGAAGCTTTGATTCCGCGGTGCCTGTTGAATCCTTCATCAACTGTGATCCGAACCCAAGTCCATTTGTGTTTGCCCGCATCTCGAAGCGTCGCATCGCGACCGCCTGCCCTCGAGGTGGGGACAATTGTACATTCATTTGAGCTAGGTAAAGGGGGCATGCCAAAAAAATACGGAACACGCCGTCTGATTTTCACCTAACCGAATTTGAAAGCATTGCGATTTGGCCATCATAAGAAGGGGGAGGTGGAGACGAAACATCGTGCTACGTGCTACGATGAGATGCGTGGCGTAGATAATCGCTTCCTTTACGAACATTTGCACCTTGGGAATTGATACATGAAGATCCGGTTTAGTGGCGGCGAATCGGTGCAGCAGGGCATTCAGCGGATTGCGGCGACGCAAATTCAGCAATCGATTGACGACCTCTCGAATCACGAACTCGACCGCAGCGAGGTCGTGCATGATGTCCGCAAGCGATGCAAAATGATCCGTGGCATGTTGCGGTTGGTGAGGCCAACGATCGGCGAGGTGTACGAGCGCGAAAACACTTGGTTTCGCGATGCCTCTCGAAAACTATCCGGGCTGCGCGATGCCGATGCCACGCTCGAAGCGCTCGAGCGGCTGCGAGAGTATGGTGCGAAGGAGGTTCCGGGGAAACTGTGGGACCGGTTGGACGCGGTGTTAGATAACCGCAGCCAAGTTGCCAGCTCGGGCACGCTCGATTGGGAGCCCTTCTTCGTTGAAGCGACCCAAGACATGCAGGCCGCTCTCGATCGTGTGCCCGAATGGAATTGCGACGAGGATGGATTTGACGCGTTAAAGCCCGGTCTTGAAAAGACGTATCGACGCGGCAAGCGGGCGATGCGCGATGCGCTCAAAGAGCCATCCGACGAGCGGCTTCACGAATGGCGGAAGCACGCTAAGTACCAAATGTACCAAGTGCGGATTCTGCGCGACGCGAGTGAACGCGAACTCTCCAAGCGTGGGAAGCGGTTGAAACGACTTACCGATTTGTTGGGGAACGATCACGATCTCGTGGTCTTGCACCATCTGCTTATCGAACATCCCGACTTCAAGAAATTGCGACAAGCGAAAGGGTTCAAACGATTGAGTGGGGCGATCGACGCGCGCCGCAGCGTCCTGCAGAAGCAGGCGAAGAAACTGGGGAAGAAGTTGTTCTCGGCGTCCAGCAAAAAGTTCTCCGGCGCAATCGAACAGGCGTGGCAGCAGTGGCACGACGATGCTGCGGTAGTGGAAGCTCTGTAGGTGTCTGCTACGACGGATGCCTTCAAGCAGCCGCCGATTGCCAATACGAACGCGGTTCGCTGACCCGCGATAGGATCAACGCGGCGTTCTGGCCACCGAAGCCGATGTTGTTGCTTAGGATATGCCGGCACTTGGCATCTCGGGCGACGTTGGGAATGTAGTCCAAATCGCATTCCGGATCGGGGTCGTCGTAGTTGATCGTTGGGGGCAACGTATTGGTCTGCATCGCCATCAAGGAGACTGCCAATTCGATCGCGCCGCAGGCGGTCGTGGCATGCCCCAGCATACTTTTGGTGCTGGAAACGGGGATGTCGTAGGCGACCGATCCCAGGGCGGATTTAATCGACCGCGTTTCGACCTTGTCGTTCAAGACCGTTCCGGTTCCGTGGGCGTTGATGTAATCAAGGTCTTCTCCATCGATTCCCGCATCCTTTAATGCGCGTCGAATCGCTTGGACACATCCACGTCCTTCGGGATGGGTGTCGGTGATTCGGAACGCATCCTGCGCCGACCCGTAGCCACTGATCTCCGCGTAGATAGGGGCCCCACGTCGCCGCGCTTGTTCGAATTCTTCCGCAACAAACAGGGCGCCTCCTTCGCCGATGACAAACCCGTCGCGGCTGCGGTCAAACGGGCGTGCGGCTTGCTTAGGGTTGGCATTCTGTTGGCTGAGCGCTGATAGCCGGCTGAAGCCCGTGACGCCCAGTTCATGGATACAGCTGTGGGCCCCGCCGCATAACATCGTGTTGACTTCACCGCGTCGGATCATTCGCACCGCTTGGCCGATCGCTTGCGACGACGAAACGCATGCTGCGATGCAATTCACACTGGGCCCTTGCAGATTGAAACGACCTGCCAATGCGATCGCGGGCATCTTGGGATCAAACTGACGCTGCGATTCGGGATCGAATAAACGCAACGCGGTGTCGGTGTAGGCGGCGGGTTGAAAGCTGTGATCGTTCAACGATTGAGAGATCGAATCCACCAGCGGGCTGAAGGGGGTGAACGGTTCGCCACAGCCGAGATAGACGCCCGAAAGTCGCGGATCGAAACGCTCTAGATCGATTCCCGAATCGCGAACGGCCATGATGCCTGCGGCGAGTGCAAAGCGTGTCTGACGGGGCGCCGTGGCCCACTGACGCGAGTTTTCGCCAACACTTTCCATCGACCACGACTTGGGAACTTCCGCAGCGATGCGGACGGGATACTCCGACGCGTCAAAGGTTGAGATCGGCCCAACGCCCGAACGCCCAGCGGTGAGATTATCCCAGAACCCATCCAACCGGTGGCCCAGCGGTGTGACGATTCCCATTCCTGTGATCACAACACGACGATGCATCATGCGGCTCGCGACGTTTGAAGGTTGCGGACGACCAGGCAGCTGGCGAGTCCATTGTTGGTGATGCCAAGATTAAGGGCAGCGTGTTCCGCATCTGGAGCGGTTGCGGCCAAACGCATCAGCGCCATCGCCAATCCGATCGCGCCGCTGCCCGCGTCGACCTGACCGATCCATTCGCTGAGGTTCATCGATTCGGACAACGGGGATCCCAACGATTGTTGGATCGCGGAGTCGCTATGTGGGCCGTTGTAGATGACGCATTGAATCGCATCGCGATCGGCGAGATGCGACTGAGCCACCGATGCGCCGATGGCGTTGCGAATCGCGTCATCAGGTTTGGGGACCATCGTGTTGTCGATCACGCAACTGCTGCCAATCCCCAGCACCTCGGCATAGATCGTCGCATTGCGATTGCGGGCGGCGTCGAGTCGTTCGATCACAAACGCGGCGGCTCCTTCGGAAGCTTCGCCTGCCACTGCGTCGCCTTCGTTAGTCGATCGGTCACAACGGATGGAAGTGCCGGTGCTGCCGGCGATCATCGCGTCGGCTTCGTCGTCTAACAAATGGTGTTTGGCTTCCTGGATGGCAAGGTTCGCCGAAGCTTCCGCTTGCGTGATCGTATTGTTGGGACCCTGGTAATCGCAGCCGATGGCGATGTGGCAGGCGGGCATGTTGGGTAACACGCGCAGAACCCACAAAGGATCGACGTGGGGAAGGCCTTGCGAACCCCAGGCGTTCGGGATCGGCTGGTCGGGCGATTCGGAACAGGCTTGCACGCCGGCGATGAAATCTTCTGGTCGGACTTCGACGTTGCCTGCGCCGAAGCAAACGCCGACCCGTTGGGAATCGTAGCCCGCCGTGTCCAGGTCGGCAGCTTGGATCGCTTGGTAGGCCGCGGCAACGCCAAGTTGGGTTTCGCGATTCATCAACTTCATCGACTTCCGCAAACTGCGTTTTCGAACGGCGGGCAGGTTGCCAAAATCGTCGATCGCGCCGGAATAGCTTGCGATCGGTCCAAAGACGGGAACTGAAGTAGCGGCCGACGCCATGGCTCGCGATTCGACTGTGGCTGAACTCAGCGATGCGAACCCGGCTCCTAAGGAACTGAAGACGCCAACGCCGGTGATGACGACGCGGTTGTGTTCGGAGGAATGGTGGTTCATGGGGCTCCCTGCCCTCGGATCGGTTGAAATCCTCGAAGTGCCTGAATCAGCCCTGCCACCATAGCCGCTGCGGCGAATCGCTGTCTAGATCAGCCTTGGCTAGCAAATTGCCCGCGGGCAAGCGGTTCGTTGACGATCAGCAAAAAGAAACGGCGTCGGGCTGATAGGGCAAAGTCGCTGCGAAGATGTGCCGATAATTCGGAATGTGGCGGTTCGCATCGATGATGCGAATTCAAGTCCCAGGGGTTTATGGTAGTAGGAAGGATAATCTTATGAACGTGCGCATCCGGCTTGCCCACGTCATGGCATTTGCTGGCATTTTGGTTGTATCGACAGCCTCGGCTCAGCGGCCACGACCGATCGTACCCGGCACCGGAAAGCTGGTCACGGCAGTGGGTGACGACTTCGAAGATCCGAACTGGCGATACGTCCCTCGAAATCCCAAGAGCACCGAGGATATCGACGAAAACCAGCGCGGTCCGACCGGGAAATCGGTCAACGGCCGCTGGTACGAAGGAATCAAACGTGGCCATCCCGACATCGTGCGCCGCGTTCCGACGCCGCCGGGCGGGTTGCCTGGTAGCGAAGGATCGTTGTTACTGAAGTCGATGTTCACGGGAATTCCCGGCCAAGCGAGCAACGAGTCGCACAACCAAGACGACTTCATCTGCAACGTTCAGTACCGTCTGAACGGTCGCGTGCCGGTGGAGAGCCAACCGAATGTGGTGACGCGCGTCTGGCTGCCTAAGGTGAAGGATTGGGAGGATCGAAGCGGTCCCCACTTTGGCTTCCGATTGGCCCTGGAAACCACGGCGATCAAAGAGTCGGAAAAGGGCTTCTTGATGTTCAAAAGCAAAGGCCCGGAAAACGAGGTCTATTGGCCAGGGATGTTTGTGGAGTTGCAACGTAAAGAGAATACGCGGCAGAACTACGATTACGCCTATTGGCGAATCCGTTGCGATTCCAAAGGGCGCGATTTCCAAGGCCCCCCCATCACCACGACGGGTTGGTGGACATTGGGGCTCTCCTGCACAACCGACGGAATGGTGCATTACTACATCTCCGAAGGGGTCGATGACTTGACGCAAGAGGACTATGTCACGTCGCTGTATCCTTACAGCTACAAGACGGAGCGGTTGCGAAGTTTCTTCTACAACACGATGAGCCGCGACGATGGACGCACATGGAGCACCGGCGTGATTGTCGATGACCCGAAGCTGTACTTTGCTAGCGAGCAGCGGATGGCTTCACGTTAGTCTCGGTGGAGGCGCAGCCAAACGTCGCCCTGTTTTTAGACGAGTGCTAGCAAACGGATTGCTTGCGTTTCCGCTCTGGCAGCGGTTGCGCGAAGTCGTCACAATATCGTCCATGAAAGAGACGGACTTCCAACGAATGGGGCGGTATGCGTTAGAGCGACGCTGGACGCCTCAACAAATCGCAACCAAGCAACAAGAAATCTTGCGGACGACGCTTGCTTTGTCGTCGACGCTTGATGGTGTGAACTTTACGCGGATGGCGGCGGCCGATCTGCGACGGATGTGCATGCTCTACGACGACCACTTTTTTGAAGGTCGTTTGTTGTGGTTGGCTCGCCGCGAGGGGATCGATTTTAATCTCTCCAGCCGGATGACGCGGGCGGCTGGCAAAACCGTCACCACCTACGATTCGAAAGTCCGCGATCCGCAAGTGCCCGGCGGTAGGAAGCGTACGTTTGAAGTGATCCTTTCGACGACGTTGTTGTTCCAAACCTTTCACGATCTCGACCGGCAAGTGATCGTCAGCGGATGTGTTTGCAACAACCGCTTGCAAGCCGCTCAACGCGTCTGCGAACACGAGCTTGTTCATTTGGTCGAGATGCTCTGCTTCAACGACAGCAATTGTGCCAAGCGGCAATTCCACGGGATCACTCGGCGGTTCTTTGGGCACACCGATTATCAACACCAATTGATCACGCAAGACGAACGCGCCGCGAAACGCTTTCAGGTCAGTGTCGGCAGCCCGGTCGAATTCCAATACGAAGGGAAGATGTTGCGCGGCAAAGTGAATCGCATCACGCGTCGCGCGACGGTCTTGGTCCCCGATGGAAAAGGGCAGATGTTCGACGACGGGCAACGCTACAAACGGTTTTATGTTCCGTTGGAGCGATTGAAACCTTTGGCTCAGGCGTCGTAGCCGCGTCGATCGCAAGTTGCGCCCAATACGCTGAATCCGCAATCTTCTAACGCGGCGAAAACGAGGCATCGCAGCCCAGGCAAAAGAACCGCTGCCAGAGTCCGCTGGAATTCCAGTCGCTCGGATCAAACAGGCGGTTGGGCGCCAGAGTGATCGGCGCGGCGCAGCGTGGACATGTTGGTAGAGATTCCGCAGTGCTTTGCGTTTCGCTGAGAGCGGGTTTGTCGATGGCGATCAAGACATGTCCCGAGGTCTCGCGATTGGGCTTCCAGAGTTGTAGGAAACGCTGCCGGTCGAACCTTTGGTTTTTCCCCAGGAAGGGATCATCCAGCGTGATCGTTGCATCGTCGATCGTTGCCAATAAAGTGAAATGTCCTTCATCCGCGGCACGGTAAGCGCGATGGTTCAGAACGACCGTGATGCCGGCGTCAAGGCAGGTTTGAATCGCCTGCCACGCGCGTTCGGGCTGGCACTGCAAAACGGCGGCATCCAGCTGACACGTGCGGGCCAGGGCGGCTATCAGGTACGATCGCGCGGCGCGAGTGCCAAACGGATCGTCACGCGTGACGGCGTGCCAGATCGCATCGACCGATCGATCGATGCCAAACCGGCGGAGTGCAGCGACCAGCGAAATCGGGCCGCATGATCGCGGTTGAGCGTTCTCCTTGCACACTCCAGCTCGGTTAAAGGGCGATGCCGGAGAGATGGCAACGGTTGACGTGGTTGATGGGTTGACGGTCGCCATGATTAGGAGATCGACCAATCTTGCCAAGCCGCTCCGGGACCGTCGTCGATCGTTGGATCGGGGATGGCGGGGACGTAGCGGTCTCGCATTTCATCGGCGAATTGCAGCGACAGTCCGCTTGGCAGTGCGGCGGCCAACGGGACCAAGTTCTTGCGAATCTCAGCGGCCGGCGGTACGTTCGCGAGGTTCTCTTTGGCCTTTGCGATGTTCTGGCGGGCTTGTTCCATTTGCGTATCCATGTGGGCGATCTGCTTTTCAAACGCATCGATCGCTTCGGGATAGGCGGTTCGCATTTTGCCAACCAGCGGCTGGGCGACCTCCATCAAACGGTTCAGCACTTTTTTGACTTGCGACGGCGGCAAGGTTTCGATTCCGATGCGCATCTGGCTCTGAATGTTGTCCAGATCGTCCCACAGTCCTTCAACATTGTCTGGCGTTTTCATCGTTGGGTTCCGTTAAACAAGTTGCGGTTTCGGTTGCGTTGGCTCGGCCGTCGGCATGGGGCGAGTGATCGCCTGACGTGCCAATTGCAAGAGATTTTGAGATGCGGTCGCTCGTTCGACCGGAGGGCTGGTGGCCAGCAGATTGTGGATGAAGCCTTTGGTGTAGGGGCCCGATACGTTGGGCGTTGGCACGGCGATTCCCGCTTCGTCGGTCTTCAACTGGCCGCCGCTGAATTGCACCGCTTGCAACAGCCACTTGCACATTCCAACGGTATCGGACTTGGCTTGCAACGCCGCAGCGCGGCGCAGGTCGTCGCTTGGTTGGAAGACCCAACGCGCAGCGATCGCCAGCGCGGCGTCTTCGACGGGCGGAGGCGTGGGACGCCAGATCGACCAGGCCGACAGGCAGCCCCACCAGATCAAGCGATTTGTGGGAGCGTGCTGGCACATCGCATCGATCCCATTGTTGGGCGTCCGCGCTTCGATTTGGGCCACCAATATTTTGTCTAACTGATCGAGGTTCATGAGTTATTGCTTTTGGATAGAAAACGGTTCGCAGATCGCGTCGGCGGTTACAAATGCCTTCAACCGCCGATCATGACGGTCGGGCAGCCCAAGGTGATCGACCCGCCATGCGCGGTCATATCGCCCATCCGCGCTGCCGGTTTGCCGCCGACCATCACGGTGCCGCTTCCCATCACAATCGAATCGGGCGGTCCGACACAAACACACAGGTCGCCGACGACCGATGCGGGCAGGCCGCCAATCAGGACGGTTGGGGCTCCAGGGCCGGAGATCGGACCTCCGACATGAGGCACCAAAGCGGTGACCATTGGACAGGTGTGGAGGTCGGCAACTCGTGCGGCACAGGGCATCGTTCAGCTTTCGTTTTTTGAGGTTGGAATCCAACGTGTTACCGTGGCGATCTTAGTTGATCATCACCATCGCACCTTTAAGGGTCATCGTTCCCGATGCGCTAACTTCGGTCGACGCGGTTCCCTTGACCGTCATCGTTCCTGAGGAACTGACTTCGGTCGATGCCGTCCCCTTGATCGTGGCGTCGGCGCTGGCGGAGACCGAAACACTTGGCGCTTTCATTTCCGCCGATGCGGTCCCTTCCACGGTGACTTCGATACCTTCGATCGTGATTCCGGTAGCGCTGATCGTTATTTTGTTCGTGCCGACCGAAAGTGTGATCGAATCGACGCCGATCTCGATCTTGGGGGACCCTTCGATCTGACCGTTTTCAAGCACGATGCTGCCGCCGTTGCCTTCGAGGTCGACCTGCTGCATGCAGGGGGCAACGCCTGCCCGTAAGCCGATGTTTCCTGTGTTCCCCGAGTCGACGACGATGCCGTCGGCAAGGACATCGATCCGACACTGATCGACTTGCGAAGTCACTCGCCCGTTGGCCTGAAGGCAAACGTTGCCGTCGTCGTTGGGCCCTTCGGCAGTCAGACTGACCCGTCCCATCAAGGGATCCGTGGGGTCGGTCGGCGTACTTTTGACCTGGGCTCGTACCGAAAAATCGGCGCATGTGGTGGCGTGTTCGCCCATCAGATGAATTGCGTTATCCAACGTTAACCCCTATGTTTTGCCGCATGTTTTGAATCCGAATCTTCTAAAGACTCGCTATCCGTTGAATGGTCCTAGGTCGCTGCAGGGGCTTCCGACGGTGCTGCGGATGCTGCTCCGCCAGCCTCTGCCCCGCCCGCTTCTGCGCCGCCCGCTTCTGCGCCCCCAGCCTCTGCGCCGCCCGCAACTGCTCCACCGGCACCGCCCTCATCCCCGTCGTCATCCTCGTCGTCTTCAACGATCTGCTCCAATTTACGTTCACTGGTGGCAGCGGAAGAGAGCGCGTTTTCGACTTCAACGGTTGCGGCCTGGGTGCTATCGGGCGCAGCCGAATCGGTCGTTTCGAGAACGCGTGCGGATCGTTGCACAGCCACTTCGCTATCGTCGACCGTATCCTCCACCGAAGCCGTTGCATCGTCGACCTTCGCAACGGTCGATTCCATGAAGACCAGTAGACCCTGCAAACGTGGAAGGATGTTAAACGTCCAGACCTCGGCGAATTTGACGAACCCCTGCCAGTGTTCCCCTTTGTGGGAGACCGCTGCTTTGGTTAACAACATCACCGCAAGGTCGATGATCAACAGCAGCGCCACGGCGATTTCACAGGCGGTCGTTGCGGGGGCATCGACCGGCGTTTCATTTCCCTTCGAAAACCGTGTGGCCGGCTCCTTGGGAACAGGTAACACCTTGGTGATTTTGTAGCCGCGATGGCATTCGATCGCCTTTCCATAGTGCAGATTGCTTTTGCCTCCAAACGTCGTCAGACCCTGTCCCCCAGCGCCGAAAAGCAGGGGAAGCAGAGGGTTGAGGAGCATGCCTGCGGTGGGAGCAGACTCGCCAATCTTGTCGGCCAGGAACTCGAAGAAATCCATCGGGTCGCAGACCATCGAAATGTTGCAACCATATTTGCTTGCGTACGATCCGCCGAAGGTTTTTGAAAACGAATCGCCTACGGTGAAGTCGATCTCACCCTTATCGTCGGCCAAGAACAAACTCTTGAGCATCTCGGTAACGCTGAACCCCGACTCCGCCTCTTCCCCTGGCTCTTTGAACTGGGCATCGGTTCCACCATCGTCGCCACTCATGTTGTTGCCGCCGCCGCCGCTTCCGCCGATCGCGTCGAACAACCAATGGTGTCCTTTGAATTGGATCTCTTTACCCGCCGACCATTTCACTTCCGTGGTTTCGCTGCTGATGCTGTGGTAGGTCTCCGAATGCAGCTCCAAGTATTCGGCTCCCTCTTTGTCATGGAACACGACGGTGCTGGTGTTGTTGACCGGATTCCCTTTGTGCGAGCAGGAGTGAATGCCGCAGGAGAGCTTCAGCGAGGGGAGCGTCAGCGGTGGCATGTTGGTGGCATTGTAGACGCTCCCCACGATGATCGGCCGATCGGGATCGCCGTGTTCAAAAGCGACGATCACTTCATGATCCACCCGCGGCCAGAAAAATGCGCCCCAGCGCGGTCCAGCCCAAAATTGGCCAACACGCACCCAACAACTGGTATCAGTGGTCCCGGTTTGCCACGGAAAGACAACCTTGACGCGACCGTACTTGTCGACGCAAACATGATCGTCTTTCTGGGAAGCGTCGCCGACAACCGTGGCCGGAACCACGCCGTCGATCCTTGGTTTGGCCGTCTTTCGTGCGGGACGATAGGGAACCGTGACCGAGCTGCAACGAAAGCGATTCTTATACGTCAATTTGACATCGCGGTGCCCGCTGTGTTGCCCCGTCGCCAAGCGGACAAGATGTTCGACTTGCGTCAAATAGTAGGCTGTCGGATCGGGAATGCGATCGCGCACCAGTTGGAACTTATTCCCTGGACTCATCACCGCCACGTCGCCCTCGCCACGGAACCGCGCGACCTGGTACTGCAATCGCGCCGCGCGAACCTTGGCATCCGATTCAGCCAATGAATCCAGATCTACTAATTGCTTGCGATCCGCGCCCGCAGGGGTGATGTCATCGACCCGATCTGCGACCTCCGATGGGTAACACATCCACGTGGTCGCGGCGTTCGCCGTCGAGCCGCAGATCGTCGTATGAGAGCTGTCGGCTAACGACTTGGGGCGTTGAAAGTGTCGGTCCAACGAGCGGCTCGTTTCGGGCACCAATTGGCGCGTGGCGATCCAGCGGCGGACCCGCATCGAATCGCGAACACCTCCGCCGACGTCATCGAATCGGTAGGTGGGAATGGTTGCTGCCGAAGAGTCCGAGGATGTTTCGCTTGCGGAAGCGCCAGACGATGATGGCGGTGGCGAATTCGCCGCGTCGATGCTGTCGGTGATTACCAAGCGTTCGGTGCGATCTTGCGGATCGACAGCTTGCCCTTCGTATTGATGTTCGAAGAAGTAGAAAAGGCCATCTGCTTCGAGCAAGCGGCTGACAAAGGCAAAGTCGCTCTCGCCGTATTGGACGCAGTAATTGTGTGGTTTGGTTTCGTTCGCCAATCGCCAATCGACGTTCATGCTGCCCAGAACGGTGGTCACGATCTCGCGGGTCGTCTTCTGGCTGAACATCCGGAAACGTCGATTGAGTCCCAGTTGCCACAGTCGCGGACGAAGGATCGCTGTGAAATAGCGGTCGCGGTCGTCGCTGTGGTCGTAGGAGACGTGGGACAGGATCCCGCAGAAGTCGCGTGTCGCGGGGGCGTGATCGGCGGCAACGACCGACAACCATTCCGGGTTCGGTAATTGAAAACTTGCCATTACTGCCAGGCCGGTGAATTGGTCTAACGTTACCGGGTCGTGCCGATTCGAACGCAACTTCAGTCGGAACCGATACAGTCCACTGATCCGTTCACGACCACGAATTTCGGTTAGGCGAAACCGATCCACTCCAAGGCTTGAGTGCAGATGGATGCGTGTCTGCACCGGATCGATCAGGGAGTCGACGGACATGGAATCGTTACCTACAGATCGAAGGATGGTTCTCGATCGGCGGTCCCTGCCATGACGTATCGCCCTATCCTTAGGTCGATGCAGGCAGTGTCGACACAATGCCCTGCTGAACGGCATCGGCCACGGTGGCTTGCCGAGGTCACTGCAATCTTCTCGTTGTGTGCGGTTTTGGACTCGACTGTTCCTGCTGCGCGAAGCTTGCCGGTTGTACGGTCGACAGTGGTTGGGAAAAGCATCCGAATCAGGCACGAATTTTTTCTGACACGGTTTTCGAGGTTATGTTTGTGCGGCATCGTCTGGCCAGCGGGCAACGAAGTGAGGCTTGACGATGCGCGAACAAGTGTTGCAATGGAATCGTGTTGCACGACCGTTCCGATCCTGCCTTGCGTCTCGCCTACCTTTCCAACTCGAACACTCTTGGGGCCACGTATGTCATCTAGCGCCGAAGGATCATCGGCTGCGCCGTTGTTGCCACCCACTCGACGTGCCGCCCCCATCGATTCGATCGCGTCCTGGAATTCCAATCGAGGGAATCGACCCGTTTGGCGGTGGTCCAGTCGCTGGAATTTGTTGATCGGCGGAGTCTTTGCGGCGACCGCGTTGACCGCGGTGTTGACCTGGGCGACGACAAGCATCGGCCGTGCGCCACGCGTTTGCGTGATGTTGGCCAGCACGGATTATCACGCCAACCTCGACCTGCCGCCCAACGCAATGGGCGACCGCGCAATCGGGCGACTTTCCGCTTGGGTCACCCACGGGGAGATCAACGCCCGACGGAACATTCGATTGGCCAGGCCTCCATTGGAACTAGCAAATCGCAGTGATTTTGAACGCATCAGCACCGATCCCAACGCTGCGATTTCACTCACATTCCTTTCGGTCCACGGAATCCACACGCCGCAAGGTCCGGCGCTGTTGGCCGCCGATGCCCAATCGATCGACGACGCCTACCCCGTCAAAGATCTGTTGGCGCAGATCGCTCGGTTTCCAGAGAAACAGAATAAAGTGCTGCTGTTGGACTGTGTGCATTTCCAATCACAACCGTCGCTGGGAATCCTGTTGAATGACTTCGCCCGCCAGATCCGCGACCTGGAAGATACGATTCGGGCGATTCCCAATTTGGTAGTTCTGATTTCCAGCGAAACGCATGAGCAAAGCTGGATCAATCCTGCCGTCGGCACCACGAATTGGGCCAACGCGTTCATTTCCGCAGTCAACGGTTTGGCGGAAGATCGGGATCGCGATGGTTGGATCGACCTCTTGGAAGTGCATGACTGCGCTGCCGAACAGACGACCGTTTGGGCCGCCAAAGTCGCTCAGCGTCCGCAACATCCGTGGATGCTGCCCTCGGGAGAAGAGGGGGCGAACCGCTGCCGCAACCTCGGTCTGTTCCCCAGCCAGAACCCAACGATCGAGATTCCCGCGTTAGTGTCACCTTCGAACAACGATCGCATCGCGCGATGGTTCTCGCGGCACGATCAACTGGCGGCGCAATCGCTGCATCCGGCGATCAAATCGCCAGCCATCTGGCCGCGCTTTGAACGCACCTTGTTGCGTTATGAGGCTTTTGAACGCGCCGGATGCGAAAGTGCTGCGGACGTCTTGAGCAATCATCTGGAAGATCTCGTTCAGATTCTCGACAAACCAACACGAATCGAATCGGTCGCCTGTCGTGCGGGCGTTTTGGCGCCCGAGATGGTGGGATTTGAGGTGACGGACGACCTGCGAGGGAAGGCAAAAAAACTGGCGGCGCTGCTGTCGGAGATGCCGACCGATGAGGCAGCCGATCATTGGTTGAATGTGATCGCGGCGCAGCCGAGCGAGGCACAGGTGGCATTCTTGCGTCGATCGATCATTGAATCGCATGCCGATGCACTGGCAACGGCGTTTCGCACCCAAGTAACCGTTGATCGCCAACGACTCGATAAAGCGGCGTCCATGGTGACCACGATCACCGATCCATTGCAACCAATCCCACAACTGGGCCGCGTCCTGCAATTCCTGGCCCGCGATCTGCCTTCGGAACCGCTGGGATCGGTCGATGCGACACGGATCGCTCGCTTCTTATCGCTCAGTGCGCGCTGTGATCGCATCGCCAACGACGGTCTGTGGTGGTCGCCTCAACTGTATCGTTGGGTGTCACCGATGATCGATTCTACCGATCGCCAGCGCCGCTTTGCCGGAGACCTGTTGATCGGCGAGGCCGAAGCCCGTCAACGCGCGGACGTCTGCCTCGATGCCGCCGAAACCGGATACGCCCAAATCGACCAGATTTGCAGCGTCCTGATCGATGCCCAAACGATCGTCCAGTGCGGCAGCAATCAATTGTCGCGGCTTCGCGAACTGGCTGCCGCCAGTACCCGTGACGCGCCGCAAAATCGTCAAGCGATCCCCTCGCTCTACGGAACATTGCAGCAGATCGAAGCGATCGTCAATGGCGACGTGGCAACAAAAGAATCGCAACGGAACGCGGAACTGCTGCATCTAAAAGACCTGACGCAACAAGTTACCGCTCAAATCGCAGCGGTTCGCAAACGTGTCGACGCTTGGCAATCCGATGTTTTATCGCAACAGGCAGGCTGCCTTCCGGATGTCTACGCGGCCTTGCATACGTTGGGAAGTGATGCGACCACGCGGCACGCGGCCTGGGAAAGTTTGTGCCGGTTGGCAGCGAGTGCCGATGCGGGATCGAATTCCGAAGCGGTCGTCGAACATCCGATTTCGTTGAACACGATTCAAGCGTCCGCGGCGCTCCGAGGTCAGTTGTCGCTGTGCGTCTGGCCGGCGAAAGAGTTCGATGCGATGGTCGCCGGAGAATCGGAAACTCGGGCCGAAGTCGAACATCGCCTGAAGATCTTTGCCACCGATTCCCAGTGGTGGAAAGCCTTGGCAACGGCCGGCTACCAAATCGGTCTACGTGAGAAGGCGGCACGGCAATTGACGACCACGCCGATCTCGCCGCAATCGGCCGACGAAGACGATCAATTGCGCAACCGACTTGAATGCATTCACCGGATGGCTTCGACGCCCCCTTTTGAAAGTCAGCAGTTCGTGACCGCGGTCTGGACCCACGGGTTCGCACGCTTCCTCGCCTGGCAAACCGAACGTTTTGTCGCCGACACCTATTGGTCGCTCTCGGCATCGGGGCCTGCGTATTATGCGCGGGTCGCCGAACTCTTGTCCGGCGATATTGCTTCGCTGCATTCGCGGACCCGTTCTCCGAACAACCCACTGTTGTCCGATCCGTCGTCTGCCGTCACGATCACGTTGCCCAACGGATTGGTTTGGACGACGCAGCGGACTGACCAAATCAATGTGAGCGTCCGTACGATGGATCATGGAGCCGAAGGCTTTGCGACGATCTGGGTCGACGCGACGGGTGACTTGCAAGTGACGCAGCCCACTGCGGGACAACGCGTCTGCCGGCCGTTGTGCGATCTTTCGAAAATGAAAAACGCAGCTCAGGCGACGGAGGCGGACGGCCTGATCGTGCATCTGGAGCGTCGCGAAGGGACCACGCCGGCGTCTGCAAACGTTCAGGTGCATGGCTACTTTCGCGGACGACGCATCACGGCGCCGCTGCCGGTCACGATCGCACAAACTCCCGACGTTCACATCGTTCAAAACCCCAAGTCGCTTGGCGGCCAGATCGCCATTCGATCCGACGCGCCGAACCACCACGCGACCGACGGCGCGATCACGCTGGTGTTGGATTGTTCGGGCAGCATGGGGGCGGATCGGGGGCAGGTCTTCGGGCCCGATACAAAATATGCCCACGCCGTAACCGCGATCGAATCGCTGTTGAAAGATCTTCCCAGCGGGGTCAAGTTGAGCGTTTGGACGTTTGGCCAAGCCGTAGGCGAAACCAAGACCGTGCAGCCGGCGGAACGTTCGATTCGCCGTATTCAAGCTCCGATCGTATGGGATCCTCGCGACCGATCGCTGCGCCAGAACTTAATCGACGCGATCAGTTATCCCAACGTCGAACCATGGAACGAATCGCCTCTGTTGGCTGCGATGCTGGCTGCTTCGAATGATCTTCGGGATGCCGATGGCGTCCGCAGCTTGGTCGTGATCACCGACGGTGCCGACAACCGAATCGCAACCGATGGCGTGGCCAACCCGTTGGGACTGACACCCGAACAATGGCTCCGTAGACAGTTCAACGGGACCGGCATCACGGTCAACGTGATCGGATTTCGCGTTGATGCGGGGGACAAAACCGCGACTCAAAAACAACTGGCCACCGTGCGGCAACTACTGCCTCCGGGGCGCTTCGTGACCGCCGACAAAACGTCGGAATTGGCCTCCGCCCTCGCGGAGATGTTAACGGTGGAGACCCCGATCGCGATTCGCAAGGCGACATCGACATCGGCCGACAAAACTCATCCTGTGGCGACGGTACCTATCAGTCCCGGCGATGCCGCGGCGTCTTGGACACCGATGTTGGACGCGGGACTGTACTCGGTAGCGACCGACGGCGCGACAGCGCCTACCACGATCCAGTTGTCCGATGGCGAGCAATTGATCTTGGATCGATCGACGGTCGGGACGTACAGCCTGTGGCCCGCGATCGACAAACAATTCCGTTGGTGTCCGCAACGACAAAGTGGTCGCTGGACGTTGGCGTTGGCGCCGCAACCGATCTCCGTGCCGGGAATCTCCGCCCGTCGGTTGGTGTTGTGGGCCGATGCGACACGTGGGAATCTGGCGATTCAACGTCCGAGCGAACTTTGGGTCGAAGCCCGCGACGGCGACAAAGCGATGCCGATTCGTTGGCAGAACAATTCGGAACCCTCATGCGACGGCTACGATTTGTCTGTGCAAGGCGAAGTCGTCGGCCAGCCGCAATTCAGCGTTTGGATTAGCGATCGAAAGGCAAATTCCGTGGGGGCGTTGGTACGCAATCAAGACTTCAGGCAATTGCAGGATCTGGCGCCCGCCAGTTGGCAGTTGAGCGAGGGGGAAGTACGGCTGAAATCAGCCGCGATTGAAACGCACACGGTTGCCGACCGCAGCGGCACGCTGACGCCTCAGTCTTGCTTGGTGCTGCGTGGCAGCGGGCCGCGTTCGATGGCGTTGCGGTTGCGAACCCGCGGGCTCGCCTTTGAAGGGCAAGACGAACAATGTTTCACCACGTTGGGCGAATTCACGCTGCGGCAGTGGCCGGTTACCGGCGATGATGTCCAACGTTCACTGCAATCGGTCGAATTGATTCTTGTCGATCAAGTGAAGAGCGACACCGAGCGTGCCGGTGGTAAGGTGATCTTTGCCGAACCGCCGCGTCGCCCCAGCGTCACCCGGCGAAGTCTTTCCGACGGCGGAAGCCTCGCGTATTCGGGAGTCGAGCGATGAGCGAATCAGCATCGGAAGTCAACGCAACCGCGCCGGAGACTGCCGCCGCGAACCCGCCGCGATGGCGTAGTGGACCGATACTCCACGGGCCCTCGCGATATCGTCAACTAGCGATCGGCAGCTGTTTGTTGGCAACGCTGATGGGCACGATCTTGGCGTTTGCATCGCTCCCATCGCCGAATCATCGCACGGTGCTCGTGTCGTTGTACCTGCAGCCGGACGATGAAGCCTTGGGTGTCGACGCGCCACACCCGCCTACCGACGAACTATTTTTAGGGCTTGTTCCCGCGAACGCGCCGCTTCAAGGTGTCGCCAACGTCGTGGAGTCCGAGGGCGATGAGGAGACTGCGAAGCCGGATGCGGACGCATCTGGAACGCCTACCGCCACCAAAAATGCAAAGGACCCCGATGCCAAAAGCGGCGGGACCGATGCCAAGGCCGAGGCCGCCAAATCGGCTGATGCTAGCGCTGGCCAAGCAGCTTCGGAAAATGCCCCTCCCAAAAAACGGAACGCATCGAAACCTGGGAAATCATGGCGTGACGCGTTGGTTCAAACCGATTCGCGGCAGCAGGTCGTGCTGCATGTGAGCACGCTGGCGCGGATCGACCAGGGACAGGTCTATTTCTACGGAGTCGATCCGAAAACCGAGCAAAACGTGGCGATATCGCTGGTCGATGTCCTTGCACAGCTCGAGAAATCGCCTGCTGAAAAGAAGCTGCTGATCCTGGAGGTTCATTGGCCGATCGTGTCGGATGAAGGAGATTCGCAGCAGCGGTTGCAGTTGCTAAATCGAGCCATCAAGGAACAATTATCGCTTCATGAAATCGGTGACACGCACGTCTTGTTGTCGGCATCGGACCAAGGTCCGGCGCGTGGATTGCGTGCCGCACCGCAAAGTTTGATGAGTTATTGCTTGACCCAGTCGTTGTGTGATGCGGCGGCGGACTGCGATCACGACGGACGCGTGTCGTTGAAAGAAGCGGTGGATTGGGCGGCACCATTGATTGCATCGGCTTCCTTGCAAGCGGGGCCCGAACAACGTATCGAATGGATTCCTGGAGAATCCAATGTCTGTTTCTCGCCAATCACGGCAACGATCGATTCGGCGCATCGGGAATATCCCGCGGCGCTGACTGCGGGTTGGCGATTGCGTGAGATGTACTTGGCCAATACCGAACTACCCTGGTTGCCCGAGACGGGGCGGCGTTGGGCACAATCGCTCAGCCAGATCGAATCGGGCTGGCGTCGTGGTGAAAACGAAAACAACGTCGCATCGGCGGTCGCACGCATTCAAGTCGAATGTTTGGCGGAGATCGACAACGCGTTGGCGACCCGCGCTCAAACGCGTCCCGATTCGCTGCGGTTGGCTGCGGCGCGAATGCTTTCGGATCGCGAAGCGACGGAGATCGAGGCCCGCGCGAAAACTCTGATGACCGAACATCAAAAGATCACTGCGACGATTCCCGCTGCCGAACAGGCCGCTGCGATTGGCAAAGCGGTCGCCAAGTATACGGCGGCTTTCGCATCCGATCAGGCCGCGGTCGCGCTGGAAGCGGTCGTCGCTCAATTTGATCGCAGCGTTCGCATCGATCGGGATTCTTTGGAACTGCTCGCCGCCGTGCGGAACGCCTGGAAAACGCCACCGACCTTTCCGATCACCCAAGCGATCGATCGACTGCGGATGAGCCAAGCAAACGATCAACAAATCGCTACCGCGCTGCGAATGTTCCGGATCCATGGACGATTAGGATCCGATCCGGCGGCGATTGCGATCTTGAGTCCACGGATCAACGACGTGACCAATGCATTTGTGGTCGCTCAACGCCTGGCTTGGAATTCAGGGATGACCTTGGACTCTGAAGTCACGCGACAATTGGATTCCGCCTTGGTCATGTCGGGGACCGCCTTGGCCGCGGAAGAATCGGTCGGTTTGGCGATTCGCCGATTGAAGGTCGCAAGCCAGACGATCGCAACCGACGCGGCCGTAGGGGTTCATTGGGACCACGATCGAGACTATCTGCTGGCCCAGCGGCGCGCCGCGGATCTGATCGGTGCGATCGGCAAGTTGCGCCGCGGGACGATTCAGGGAGCGGGGATCTTGACGGGTGAATTGGCGGTGTTGCGGCAGGCTTCCGAAGCCTTGGACCGTCAGTTGAAGCAGATGACTCAAAGCCACAGTGATCAAATCACCAACAGCGAAGCGAGCACTTCGGGACTGATCTCGACAACCATTCCGGCCTCGGTCCGATCTCAGATTCTAAACCAACCGATTGAATATTCGTTTGGTCCCGAGTACCGGGCTGCAAATCAGTCGGCCACGCTGGCGTCGGCGATGTCGTCGGTCGACGCAATGTCCGACCAACCGCAGATCTGCCTTCAAACGTTGTCCCAGCAGGCCGAAGCGATCGCGAAGGCCTCCGCCTCGCGATACCTCAGCTGGTTGAACGATTACGTCGCACAAACGGCCACGATCGACGCGATCCCGATCTATCGATCGATTGCGCAACAACGTTCGATCGCCCGCAGCGATGCGATGATTCCTGTCGCAATCCGGGGCGGACTGGGCGATTTAACGTGGGATACGCCAACGGCCCAGATCGCGCTGCACTATCAAGTCGACGTGATGGACGCGGTTCCGGTGACCTATGAATTTTTTGCTTCGGCAGGCAACTGCATCGCCGTCGTTCCACCGCGTGGGACCTTAAAAGCCGACCAGATCGACCAAATTCAGTTCGATCTTACGCCGTCGGACGTCGCCCAAGTGGATCCCTTTGTGGGAGGGATCTGGTTGCAATTGACGCGGGGGACGCAAACCGAATTGATTCCGCTGAAGATGCCCAAACAACCGATCCGGCCCCCGGTCGAGATCGACTTTGGACCGGCAGCAAGTTCACGCGGCCGCGACGTTCGTTTGGCATTGTGGCCCGACAACCAGCCGCAGGCCCTAGCCTGGCAGCTGATTTGCCATGATCCTTCGATCGCGTCGATCGTCGTTTCAGTGAGTTCTCCTTCGCTGGGTACGTTGACGACGGCTCCGATTCCGTGCCAGCGAGATGTCGCCACGCCGATTCGTTTTTTGCCGGCGGAGCCAACGACGAAAAAGAGTCCGGCAGGTTCGCAAACCTCGCGTGACCCAAGCTTGTTGCTGACAGCGACGGAACCCAAAAGTGGCGCGGTGTTGGGGCGATGGCGGATCGCGACCGAAGTCCTCGACCCGCGTGAGGCCTTCAAATTGGGACCGGCCGAATATCGAGTCCGCCCTCACGGCGACAACGAACTGTCGGTCGATGTCCTACGCAATCAGATGCGTTTGGAGGGGAGCGATCCTTCGCTACCCGAACCCACTTTCCGGTTGGAACTCGATTCGACAGCGATCGCTCCGTTGATCGATTTTGGAGACAGCCGATTGCAATCACAACTGGCGGCGGAGCAATCACGCTGTCAATTGTTTGCGCACAACCTGAGGTTTGACGAAGGCCGTGAACCGGAAGTCTCGCTTCCCGTCTCGATCAATGGCGACCCCGGCTACTTTGCACTATCGGGGCGGTTTCCGAGACAGTCGAGTCGCGTGCGGTTGCAAGCGCAACGAACGCCTACGATCGACGTGAGCGCAGTCGATGCGATCGTTCCCGGCCAACCGATCCTGGCAACCCTCAAGGCACGCCAGCTTGCCGATGCCGACGGGTTGACGATTGAAGTGCTTTCAAGCGATGGTGGTCAGGAAGTTCTGTGGCGGACCGACGTTCCAACATCGCGTTCCATCGACGCGAAGTTTGCCGGTGGGGGAACGCAAGCGACGTTGCAAGTGGTTGCCAAACGGAGTGATTGGCAGTTGCCAATCCCAACGCATTTTGGAACGGGGGTACATCGCTTGCGGGTAACAACCACCGATCCAATCGGAAATCAAAAGGTGACGGGCACGCATCGCTTCCTGTTGGACGACGCGTTGCCCGACGAGATCCATGCTCGTGGCGAATCGATATCTGACCAAATGACGGTGTTGATTCATCTGCGGCGAAACCCAAGCGGTGTGGCGAGCGTGAGTGTGCTGCCCGTGGTGGCGACGACGGATACCAAAGTCAAACCGATAAAGGCGGATCGATTGGGGGATGGGGATGAAACTTGGCAGTTGGCGTGGCCCAAGGCTTTGCCAGTTCCCGAACAGATCGAATTGACGATCACGACAAACGCAGGGAAGACGGGTTCCAACGTGGTGGCATTGCCGGTGCAGGTGATCGAGCCGATCGGGCGTATCGCGGGGCGAGTATTGGAAGGATCGATCGCCCAGCCCGGCTTGACTGTCTCGTTGACCGACGCCAAGGGAAAACCGGTATCGAAGATCGAGACCGCCACCGATGGCAGCTACACATTCAGCGTCCCGCCGGGGAAATACAACTTAGAGGTAAAAAAGCCGGCGACGCAGCGGAGCGCAAAAGCCGAGGTCGAGGCAAAGCTACAAACGACGACAACAACCGACCTGTCGTTGTTGCGCTCTTAGTCGCCGTTCAGCGAGTTGGTACGAGCGTTCCCATCTTGTCTGGATCGGCTGATGAAGCCCCGGCAGACGAAGCTCCGTATCGCAGCCGTAAGGATTGCGTTTCGGAAGCGGATTGTCGAATGATAAACAGGGCGTCGTATTCGTCGTGGGCGAGCTCAAGGTGTTTTCGCTTCGCAAGCATGCCCGCGATCGCGCCAGCCGTGTTGGAGTGGCCAACGATCAAAACGACTTCCCCAGCATGTTTGTGCGCAAGCGAAGCGATCCAATCTTTGCTCGGTGTCTCATAGATTCGGATCTCGGTACCGGCAGCCGTTGCCAGCGGTTGCACTGTACCTTTCGTCCGTTGGGTATCGGTCGAATAAATCGCTTGCACATTCAGAGCCCTACCGAGCGAAGCAAGAATTTGTGAACGTTGCTGGCCAGTCTTCGTAAGCTTGTCCAAATTGCCATCTCGCTCGGCGTGCCGAACGACAAGAAAAGTCGTGGTGGCGTTGTGCGGATCCGTTTGGGCAAACAGCGGTGTGGCATTCAGTGTGCCCAGCACGACCCACAGCCCAAACAATGATTGGCAGATGGTTCGCGCGCTGGTGGACCTATTCGCTAGATCTTCAATGCGGCTATTGAGTCGGTTCATGGTGGTTTCCGGTGATCGTCAAATGTTTCGAAATTTGGGGGGGATTCGCAGCGGCGACGATGATATCACACTTCGAATCGGAAGATCGGCGCGTTGCGGCCGAAGTTCAGGGGTGATCTCTGCGTGTGCCGAGGCAAACAATCCGGCACGCGTGAATACCGAAAGGGGACACCCACTATAAAGTTACCGCCACCGGAAGTCCTCGCGCATCAGGGCCGCAGGCACGGTAATTTGCCCAGCCCAGGCCATCGTCCTGAATACCGAAAGGGGACACCCATTAAACGTTACCGCTGCCGGAAGCCTTCGCGTATCAGGGCCGCAGGCACGGTAATTTGCCCAGCCCAGGCCATCGGCCTGGGACCCAGCCAGCCGCCGATCGCGTCAGGGCCGCAGGCCCGGCAATTTGTTGGTCGCTACAAACCGTCGGGCCTGCGGCCCTGACGCGATTGAGGAGATGGGAGGCCGTCGTCGCTTCCCAGGCCTGCAGCCTGGGCTAGGCAAACGGTCGAGCTTACAGCCCGGATGCGCTCGAAGTGATTACCGTTTGGCACTTGGCTTTTCCCAAAATCGGTGCCGAATGGGGCGATTGCAAATTGCAAAATGAACATGGCAACTTGGCTATTGCAATCACCCATCAGAAGGCAGTTGGAGAGATCTCAACGCACCGCAGTGCAATGGAAAAATGGAAAAATGGAGAATACCGAAAGGGGACACCCATTAAAGGTTGCCGCCACCGGAAGTCCTCGCGCATCAGGGCCGCAGGCACGGTAATTTGCCCAGCCCAGGCCATCGGCCTGGGACCCAGCCAGCCGCCGATCGCGCAGCAGGGCCGCAGGCCCGGCAATTTGTTAGTCGCTACAAACCGTCGGGCCTGCGGCCCTGAGAGATTGAGGAGATGTGATGTGAGGCCGTCGTCGCTTCCCAGGCCGATGGCCTGGGCTGGGCAAACGGTCGAGCCTACAGCCCTGATGCGCTCGAAGTGATTACCGTTTGGCTTTTGGCTTTCCCAAATTCGGTGCCGAATGGGGCGATTGCAAATTGCAAAATGAACATTGCAAATTGGATATTGCAATCACCCATTGGAAGACAGTTCAGGACATCTAAGCGCACCGCAGTGCAATCGAAAGATGGAGGGGCCTGCGCCGGTTATTACCACGCCAAAGGCGTGGCAGCGATTAGCCGGTGGTTGAGCGGAAGCGATGCCACCGGTAGGGTGCGTCAGGCGATTTCCCGACCCCGCAAGGGTCGCAGCACCCTGGAGGGTATGCCGCTACCGCGATTGCGCCAGTCGCATCGCCAGCACGCGGAGCCCAAATTTTCCTGTCCCCAAATCGGTGCCCCACCAAAAAAGGTAATGCCTGCGTCACCTCAAAGTTTGGCTGTCCCCAAGATCGTTTGAGGATTTGCTTCATCGGGATAGGCATTCACAGGCCGACCAACGAGAGCCTACGCCAGAATTGCTCTTTGTTTCTATACAATGCTTCGTTGATCGGTTTTCACATCATCGACGACCCCACTTAACTCTGCAATGTCGTGCAGAACATCAGCCGGAGATGGAACACTGAATCCACGAGATGGAGATCGGTGGTGTGCGTCAGTAATATCGCAACATTTGCTGAATAGGTTCTTGACCCGTTCGCAATGCTGAGCCGTAACCGCAACGGTTTTCGGCAGATCCTTCAGATTGATATAGTCACGGTGACGTACAACGACTCGACAGAAAATCTGGTCTTCAACGACTTTCTCAATTGTCGCCCGTAAACGTCCGTAAATGCCCTCAACCTTCGCCTTATAGGCCTCGTCTTCGTGGTTGTCGTAAAGTGTTTGGGCTGCACGTGTATCTTTCTCTAGGGTGTCGATTCGAGCCGCTACGCTTCTTGCATCCCAGGGCAAACCACTCTCAACGATGCCGGCCGTTGCTTGCCTTGCCGCCAACTGTTGGATCTGAACTGGTAAGCCACTTCGGCTTGCACCATCGAGTAAGTCATGAAGGAATACGATGTCATGGGTAAAGACAACCACTTGCCTATTTGCGGATTCTTCAACGAGACGCTGAGCGAAGCAGCCACGCCAGTGGTGGTCGAGCGATGTGACTGGGTCATCGAACACGACAGTTGACTTGGTCGGCTCAGTCGCAAGTTCTGATAAGAACCCTGCCAACGCAATGCAGCGATGCTCGCCTTCAGAAACAATTGTACCCACCTGAGCGTTGCTGGCTCCAACCAGCTGGACGCGATAGAAGGTGCGTCCGTGCTTTCCTTCTGCTGCGGCAAGTTCCACGTTTAGTCGACGCACGCCTTGTTGCATCTTGTTGATTTCATCTGCAAACGCATTGCGAAGCTGATCGGTCACGTAGAGTTTGGCCAGTTCTTTGCTTTTGGTCGTAATTGCATTCGTTTTGGTTTCGGCGATTGCCTTTTTCAACTTGCTGATGTCGGCCAGCCGAGACACGTGCTCCTTCACGTCGCCGAGTACGGTTGTTAGCCACTCGCGAGCTTTTAGCTCTGCAAGTTCGTCCGTCAGCCTTTTTCGCTCTGTCGCATCTGCTGATTTGTCAATCTCTGCGGCACGCAGGCCCAGGGTCTTAATGAGAGCTACCAAGTGGTCGGTAACGTCGTTGAGCGTTCCCGGAGTCTCGAAAGACCAGTTGCTTGATTCGTAAGCCAGCTTAACCGCACGCAATCGTCGCAACAGCGTTGCAAGCTGGTCCCGAACTGACTGAAAGACTTTAGCGTCGATTGCTTCGACGTCTTTCATTTGTTCCCTCGTACCTTCGCCTTGAAGGTCAAGCCGATCTAAAGCTGTAACAGCAGTTGTCAAAGCCGTAGTTGCCTTGGTTGCTTGTTGGGCACTATCGTCACGCACGAACTTTTCGAATCGCTCTAGTCGATCCTTTGCATCTTCAGCAAGCGGTTGTTGACATAAAACACAAACGGCATTTTCAGTGTCTGTAGCAGGAAATCCCGTGTCTGGAATTGCGTCCGTTGAGTATCGACGAGCCGCTTCCCAAAGCGCACGCCATACCGGTTCCCCAATGCCGTCCAGAGGATCATCATTGAAGTTCATCGCCGCAGCAACTTGAGCGGCCTTCGTTTTCGCGGCGGCGTCACTGGCGAGTGCTTTGATTGCTGCAAGTACTTCGTCAGACAACGCCTTCTCGGCCGCAGCGAGCGAACGCCCGAGCGTGGTGATTCGACCTGCCTGAACCCGCAGATCTTTCGCCGCCTTCTGCGGGTCGAAGGCCAATTGAACGGGTATCTCTTTCAGTCGCTCCAATTCGGCATCATTCAAAGACGCCAGCGTATCCAAGTCTTCCGGTTTCGTTGAACCCTTGAGCTCGCTCAGCGTCGTGCCGACCTTTGTGTTGCCGGTCGCGTAGCTGTTTCGCAGGAATGGAGGTGTTTCGCCTTCGAGTATCCTCTTCTCTGCGTTGAGCTTTGCCTGAACTGATTTGCACAGGTCGCCCAGTGTCGGCAAGATCTCTAGCCCGAATGGCGTGAAAGCAACCTCGTTCTTATCTCGGACATGCACCGATGCACAATCCGAATCGAAGAAACTGATGGCTCCAAGCCCATCGGGTGATTGTTGCCCGTCGATCCATTGTGCTGGCGGCTGCTCGGCATCATCAACAGCGGTCGTGATGACGGCACTGGCTGGGGCAGTCGCTGCATCACCCATGACATTAGGCAGAATTGGGGCGCCTTTGCTGCGGGCACGGCAGGCACGGCGCAGGATTCGCCCGTATCCACTCTTCCCCGAACCGTTGTAACCAAATACCACTGTCAGGCCGGTTGCAGCAAACGATAGTAATTGATTTGAATCTAATGCGTTGACGTTCGCCGCTTCCGAGATCGAGCACAGCGTAATCTTTCGATCGGACCGTTGCCGAGAAGGGATATGTTCGGTCGCTAGCAGTGTTAATTCGGGTGCGGAATCTTCGCTCAGCCCGTAAGCCTCACGACAGGCCGCGGTCAGCTCATCGGTATCCGAGACATCAAAGCTGCCTTTTTCGATAATTCGACGTAACGCATCGCGTTGCCAATGCGGTTGGTCGAGCGACCATGCGAGGATGTCATCGTGAATTGTCATTCTTCTTGTAGCTGGGGATTTCACGAGTGGCCTCATCACTTGATCCTAGATTTCTTGAGTAGCTTTGGTTTCTCGGACGAGATACAGCTTGGCGTCGCGTTCCAGGACGACGCCCCAGTCGGGGTTGTAGTCGCCAAGCGGCGTTGGAATCTTGAACCAGCCGGGCAGCTTGCAGAAAAAACGAACCAGCTTCGGATGAATCGAGCTTCTCTGCCACGTAGTGTTCCACTTCGCTATGGAATGGAACGAAGTCGAAATGGAGTGCGGTCATCGCTGCTTTGCACCTTGTGAAGTTTGCCCAGCCGCAGCCGACGAGGTTTTTTACTGCCGAATTGGAGGCATCGGGCCGCCCCTGGGCAGCATAAAGGTCGATGGTGCCACGGAGTTTGGAGACCTGCAATCGATATTCCACGCACTTTTCGCCCCTGAGGATCTGCTCCGCCCAAGGCTGCTGAACGCAAAGCGCTTTTTGCGGTCCATGCTGCATTGAAAACAAACCTCGTTAGGAAATACAGTCACGGACATACCATACCGAATTGCTGCCAGAAAACCACTCCCCTGGGGGGCGGTGCCGTGTCAGGGTGCTACGTTGTGGCGTCTGTCAACATCGGTTGCAGGGCGGAGCCGTAGACGCCCAAGTTGTATATGCAACAAATTCGATTGATAACGAAGGTGATGCTGGCGTCGAGATTGCAGTGTTTGAGCGACCGTTGGACCTGGCGTTTGCCCTCGGATCGAACTTGTAAGTATTCCTTACAAGTTGCCGATTCGGTCAGTTCACCCTCTTCGTAAATCATTGCCAGGTGTTGGGTTATGTTCTGTGGGTGGAAAGGGGATGGGTGGAAAGGGGACATCCACAAAAGGTCGTCCAATATTGACGAGCAAAACGGGACGCGTAAACTTCGTTTTGAAGGGAACACTGCTGCTGAATGCCGGTCGTTTCATCCAACAGAACCGGGGCGTGGCTCAGTTTGGTAGAGCGCTGCGTTCGGGACGCAGAGGTCGCTGGTTCAAATCCAGTCGCCCCGACTGAAATAATGCGCACCGCTTTCCAAAGCGAGGCGTTTTTTCGTAATCTATGTTGCTGCATCAATTTCCGTAGTTTTTGGAAGCCAGCACTCGGTCCGGATCCCCGATTTTGAAAAGGGTGATCGCGGGCTACATCGACGAAACGCGGCGATTCTGTTGAATTGCGAGTTCAAATCCCGTCGCCCCTTTCGACGTTAGGGCGAAGGATCTTCCGGTGTGAACGGAAGCCGTTTACACACCTATCGACGGCGGATCGAATCAGCGCAATGTCTTTTCCTTCTACGCTCGCCTGTCCGAAGCCAAAGCTCATTCCCATACAGCCGAGGCCGAGTGCCGAGACTTCCAGACGACCGTTTCCAAGTTTGCGGTTCTTCATTTGCTTTTTCCTTTGCCGTGTTGCGATAGATATACGAAGTAAAAATCAACCGACCGTCATTCCGCCATCGACCGTCAACGCCTGGCCGACAACGTAGCTTGCGCCGGGACTGCATAGCCAAAGCACTGCCGAAGCGATTTCATCAGGACGGCCAGCTCGTCCGATGGGAACATTGTCCGCGATATTTGCGTAGGCTTGCTCATCTCCACTCACCACATCGCGAGCGATTTGTGTGTCAATCAGGCCAGGATTGACTGCGTTCACGCGAATGCCCTTCTTGACGTATTCAAGGGCCGCAGTCCGGGTTAGCCCGACCACACCGTGCTTCGACGCGATGTAGGACGCAATTCCAGGGTTTCCCGTCAACGCACCAACTGACGCATTGTTGACGATCGCCCCACTCCCCTGCATCTCCATCTGCCGCAGTTCGTGCTGCATGCAATTCCACACTCCCCGCAAGTTGATCCCGATGACACGATCCCAATCATCGCGCGAGCTTTCGGCAATTGGCGCTGACTTGGCCATCACGCCAGCATTGTTGAAAGCGGCGTCAAGCCGACCGAACTCAGCAACCGTTCGATCCACCATCGCCTTAATCTGGGCGTCATCGCTAACATCGCACCCAATGGCGAGAGCTTTGCTGCCAGCGGCAATCAGCTTTTTCGCCTCCATGTCGACGATGTCTTCGCGGAAATCGGCCAACACGACCGCAGCCCCTGCGTCGGCAAACGCCTGTGCCGTTGCCAACCCCATGCCGGATGCGGCCCCGGTCACGAGCGCTACTTTACCGTTGTAGTCGAGTGGATTGTTCATCGTTTCTTCTCCTGTATGTTGGGGCTTTGGCAGTTCTGGTTGTCATTCCAACTCGAAGGTCATGGTGACGTCGCCGTGACCGACCGCTTCGGCAAGATCGGACGGGTTGTCGATTCGCCCAAGCCGAGTGTATCGGTAGGTTGTTTTGAATGCCTTGTAAAATAGAACGAGACTGTTGTCTCCGTACAGCATGATGTCGCCGTTCTGAATGCTGCCGGGATTGATTTCGTCCGTCGGCAGGCGCGTCGCGAGGTGGTAGTATTTCTCGTTGCCATTCAGCTCGGTCATATCAAGCGTCAGCGGCAGCAGCGAATTGAGTTTGGCCACGGTCGCATTGTTTTCGAGCGTGGCTTTGAATGTCTTCGAACCGATTGTGATTTTCACTGTGCCCTCCGCGGCATCGCTTGTGACTTGGGTTCTGTTGCTCGCCGAGCCGGAAGCATCAGCCTTCTGAGCCGGGTTACTACTGTTGCAAGACGTCATGCCGAGAAGTAGGCCCATCGTCGCATAAAGAATTGAGCGAGACTTATTCATGGTGATTGCAATTGTCTCCATGACGCTACTTCAGATTGTTTGTGAAAAAGGACACCAGCTCCTCGAACGGGATCACATCTACGCGATCATAAAGATCAACATGGTTGGCACCCTTGATGATGAGCAGTTCCTTCGGCTCCGCAGCAGCCTTGTAGGCTCTTTCGCTGAGATAACGTGAGTGAGCATTCTCGCCGTGAATCAAGAGGACTGGACGCGGTGAGATTTCATCAATGTAGGTGAGAAGCGGCATGTTCATAAAGGACAACGGATTGGCGACTGTCCATGAACCATTTGAGTTGATTGATCTCGGGTGGAAGCCGCGTGGCTTCTTGTAGTAGTCGGCGTAATCAACCACAAATTGCGGCTCGCCGCCCTTTAGCTCAAGAGAAACGGGGCCAAGCTGCGGCGCGCCCTTTTCGGCATCGGTCCAGCGCTGCTGACTCAGTTTCTCTAGCGTTTTCGTGCGTTCTTCTTTGGTTTGTCTGTCGTTGTAGCCTTTGGCCATTACCCGTGACATGTCATACATGGTGCTGGTCGCGACCGCTTTGATCCGCTTGTCCACGGCGGCGGCGTTCAACGCCATACCGCCGAATCCGCATATGCCTATGATGCCGATTCGTTCGCGGTCCACGGAAGGTAGCAGACCGAGAAAATCCACGGCGGCACTGAAATCCTCGGTATTGATATCGGGCGAGGCGACATGGCGCGGGTCGCCGCCACTCTCGCCGGTGTAGGACGGATCGAAAGCCAGGGTGACAAACCCGCGCTCAGCCATCGTTTGCGCATACAGGCCCGACGACTGCTCCTTCACCGCGCCAAACGGGCCGCTGACGGCAATCGCAGCCAAGCGTTTGTCACCGTGGTATTTCGGTTGATACAGGTCGGCGGCCAAAGTGATACCGTAGCGATTTTTGTAAGTGACCTTCTGATGAGTCACCTTGTCACTCTGTGGGAAGGTTTTGTCCCATGCGGACTTGTCCTCTGCGAATACGGCGTCAAGTAGGGACAGCATCGCGCCGAGGATCGTTAGCACTACTAATTTGTGGGGCGTGATCTTGATCCAGTTAGACTTCATATTTGTATTCTCCTGTAAGCAAAGATTTGAATGGGTATTGCCCGCATCGCGTACGCCGCTAAATCGGCTGCGCATCGGGCCGGAACATGATTTCATTGACATCGACGTTCTTAGGTTCATCGATCTGTTTCGATCAGAGTTCCTGGGCCGTTGGCCTGAACAGGATCTCGTTGACGCCGACCTCTTCGGGCTCGTTGACAGCGAAGGCCACCATGCGGGCGAAGGTTTCGGCGGGCACTCCGACCTGGGCTACATGGTCCTGAGTCGTTTTCTGAACGTCCTGCTCGCTGATGTGTTCCAGCAGTTCCGTTTTGACCGCGCCCGGCGAGATGATCGTGGTGCGTACGTTGTAGGGCGTCATCTCCTGCCGCAACCCTTCAGACAAAGCCCGCACTGCAAACTTGGTCGCGGAATAAACGGCAGAGCCTCCGAAGAGCTTATGGCCCGCGACAGACGAGACATTGATGATGTGACCGGACTTCTGCTCCTTCATGTAGGGAAGCGCGGCGGCAATGCCGTACAGAACGCCTTTGACGTTGACGTCAATCATCTGATCCCATTCGTCGACCTTCAGCCGCTCGAGAGGCGAAAGTGGCATGACCCCGGCATTGTTGATGAGCACGTCAATCTGGCCGTAGGTTGCTACCGCCTTGTCAACGAGTGCCTTCATTTGCTGGCGGTCGGTGACATCTGTGACCACAGCCAGCGCTTTTCCGCCTCGTGCCTCAAGTTCGTCCGCCAGTCCCTTGATGCGATCGGCCCGTCTTGCGGCCAGCACCACCGTTGCTCCCTCAGCGGAAAGCAGCCGTGCGGTTGCTTCACCGAGACCGCTACTGGCTCCAGTAATGACGACGACTTTCCCTTTGATATTCTCACTCATCATGACGTTATACCTTTCGTATTGTTGATACTCACTTAGTTGACAATCAGAACGCGACTACGCTCCATACTGCTCTTCGGTGACATGCTCCATCCAATCGACAACTTTGCCGTCGAGGGATTCCATAATCGCGATGTGGGACATCGCGGTCGCGGGCGACGCGCCGTGCCAGTGTTTCACTCCTGGCGGGAACCACACCACGTCGCCTGGACGAATCTCCTCGACCGGGCCTCCCCAGACCTGCACACGGCCGAGGCCCGACACCACGATCAAAGTCTGGCCGAGGGGATGCGTATGCCACGCCGTGCGGGCGGCAGGTTCGAAAGTGACGCTCGCACCGGAAGTTCGTGCCGGTTCATGGGCATCGAACAACGGGTCGATTCGCGTTTTACCGGTGAACCAGTCTGGTGGTCCGGCCTTAGAGGGTTGCACCCCATTTCTTGTGATTTCCATTATTTCCTCCTTCGATTTCGTAGACTCTTGGTTTGCTCTGATTTCACCAATAGTCGACAGTGAAAACGCAGCAGCACCTGCAACCCCAGTAAACTCTCGACGATTGAGTCGGATCTGAGAGGCAGGCGACAAGCTTTGCGATTGCAAGCTTGCCAACCTGCTGCGTTGAATCTTTGAGTTTCGGTTTGCCATTTGGCTTCGTCCTTCAAGTTGAGTTGTGTCAGTACTTCATCGTATTCGTCCCTTCACAACAGGGGATAGAACGATCCTCTTGGCTCATTGCCTGATCCTCCGCGGCTTTAAACTTCGATTTCAGCAAACTGGCTAGCGTTCATATACCACTCGACGAAAATGATTCCAAGCAGGAATTCATCTCTATGATTATCTCCAACTTGCTCCGACCAAACTCGCTCTTAGACGTTGAATGCTATTCGATAAAAACTCCCCGCCAGTAACACAATCCTGCTACGCGATTGCCTGATCCTCCGCAAGCATGCGAACCGAAGGTAGTCACACTCGCCAGCCCTCGGTACGATAAAGACAACGAGGGCGCCCCTCGCCAGACGCAAGACGGCAATTTCGGAAGGAGCAAAAATGAACAGCCAACAATTGAAAACGCTGGTGTCTGTGGTTCGGCGGCATTCGACTGCGAATAAGTCGGTCAGCAGTGCGATTCCGGAGCTTAAATTGTCGTCGTTCTCGGCGCCGACGGAGATGACGGCTCTGATTTACGACCCGTGTTTGTGCTTCGTTGCCCAGGGTGGCAAAGAAGTCGTGCTGGCCGATGAAGCATACCGAATGGACGAGGGACAGTTCCTGCTGGTATCGGTCGACCTTCCGGTCGATGCGCGAGTGATTGAGGCATCGTCCAGTAAGCCCTATTTCGGCTTGCAAATCTCGTTGGATCCAAGAGTCGTTGGGGATTTGCTTGCTGACGGTTCGACTGTTTCGACAACCGGTCCATCGGAGCGAGGGTTGGCCGTAACGCTGGTCCAACCGCAACTACTCGATGCCGTGAGCCGACTCGTCGCTCTGCTTGACGCGCCGCAGGACATCGGCCCCCTTGGGCCGCTCGTGTTACGCGAAATCACTCACCGAGTATTGACCGGTCCGCAGGGAATGCGTCTTCGCCAAATCGCGCTGGCAGGAGCTCCCGCTTACCGCATTGCGCAAGCAATTCGTTGGCTAAAGGACCACTTCGCCGACCCATTGAGAATTGAATCCCTTGCGGAGCAAGTTGGACTGAGCGTCTCTTCGTTTCACCTGCATTTCAAGAGCGTGACTGCTATGACGCCATTGCAGTATCAGAAGCGCATAAGGCTCCAGGAAGCTCGCAGCTTGATGCTCGGAGAAAGGCTCGATGCAGCCGAAGCCGGCTTTCGTGTTGGATACGAGAGCCCGTCCCAGTTCAGCCGTGAATACCGCCGCATGTTTGGCGCACCGCCTCGCCAAGACGTTGACGCCGTACTTTCGGCAACTTCGTAGAAATGTTCGGGACGACTGAAGGAAACCCATGGCAGACGGTTCCGGCTGGCCGATCGCAATGTGGTTCCCGTGTCACCGCGCTCGTCGCTGACTCGTATTCTGATTCGCTTCGCCGACAAGTTAGACTAGATCGGTTTCACCGTAGCCGGGACACGACCGGAGTCGGAGCTGACGGAGGTATTCCTGACGATACTGTTCTTGCTTGATGGGATTATCAAGAGCTTGCTCCTCGCTTGCATCGAGCTGGTCTTCAGCTTCTTTTTGATCCTTCGGGTCTTCGCTTGGAGTAGGTGAGTTAGTCATGGGCTTGGGTCTCCATCTGAAACGCTTGGCAAGGCCACGCCGAAACGCGTTCGCGTTCGGGTAGCCAGAAACACAATAGGTCGATTAGCAAAGAAGCCTGTGAAAGCGTCTTTGCGGGATCGTGCCAGCGAAGGACCGGCTAATCAAACTTTGCTCGGCAAGGGCTTTAAGAAAGCTGTTTGGTGAACCGCTTTCCGCCTTGCTTTGGAAGACGAGAAGCGAATCACTTCAGCTGTTTACGGTTTTCTCCGATCAGGGCTTTTAGCCCGGCGAAAGCCGCAGGATCGGATGTTTGCAGGTCGGAAAGAGAGGAGCAAAAAAGTTCTAACCGTGTCTTGTCGCCCCGACCTTGAATTCAAAACAGCACGTCGCTTCGATTTGCGGCGAGCTGTTTCTCTTCTAATTGCAACGGTTTACGCGAGTTCTTGTCAGCTACCTTGGCAGTTCAAACCGATGCCCTGTTTCGCCCGCGTCACCTTCACGTTTCTTTTCCTCCTCCGTTAAGCAATCGTTGGAATGAGTCCTCCGTCGACTCGTATTGGTGCTCCGTTGATAGCCGATGCGAGTGGGCTGGCAACAAAGGCAACCATGTTGGCAATCTCTTCGGGTTCTATCAATCGTTGAATCAACGAGGTCGGCCGATTGTCTGCCATGAATCGCTTCTCCGCCGAATCGTAGGGGTCGTCCGGGAAAAGGTTGCTGACGAATTCCTTCACACCTGGCGTTAACGTCGATCCAGGCATGACGGTGTTCACCGTAACGCGGCTTCCCTTGGTCAATTGAGCCAGACTGCGCGAGACGGCAAGTTGTGCCGTCTTGGTCATCGCGTAGTGAGGCATTTCCGGAGCGGGGACGACGCCGGATTCGCTGCTGATGAAGATGATGCGTCCGGTGTTTTGCTCCAGCATTTGCTTGAGGTAATGCCGTGCAAGCCGCACACCACTCATCACGTTGATGTCAAAGATGTGCTGCCACGCTTCGTCCGTCAGATCGAAGAAATCGACCGCTTCAAAAATGCCCAGATTGTTGACCAGGATATCGATCTGCGGATGTTCGGCGATGGTTCGTGCGACGCCTTCGGCCGTCCCATTGTCGGAAACCAGCCCGATCAGGTCGGCCTTCGGTTGACTCTCGCGAATTTTTCCAATCGCCGTCTCGACGCTCGCTTCGCTGCGACCGTTGACGATGGTTGTTGCCCCTTCGGCAGCCAGGCGAGTCGCGATCGCCAGCCCGATTCCGCCTGTTGATGCGGTGACCAGTGCCGTCTTGTTGTTGAGTTCAAGATTCATCGAATTCTTATCCTATTCCCTGGCGTTCATGGATGGGTGTCGAAGCGAATACTTCAACAGACGGGGCTGACTTGTAGCCCTTCTACGCCATAAGTTTAGGGAGGTGCCCGGGAAGCTTCTTGAACGATTTTGCGCGCCGTCAAAAGAACTGCTGCAAGGATGTACGCAGGCTCAGAACCTGCGGATCGTCCCCGTCGCCCGTCCACTTTGGTATCAACACCGTCGATTATTTCGCGGAAGGGGGCGAGCCATCCGATCTTTCACGCTCTATTGCGCGTGACACCGGACGGCTTGGGGAGCGCGACGGCGGGTCAGGAGTGGCTCGATGAATTCACTGCCTTCGAGTACGCTCCCGGCGCGACCCCGATGAATCGTTTGAAATGCCGAGTGAAGTGCGACTGGTCCGCGAAACCGGCAGCGTAGGTGACGTTAGCTAGCGTCTCACCGGCCATCAACATCTGCTGCGCACGACGGACTCGGATCTGAGAGAGATAGGCCTGGATGGGAATGCCGACCTCTTTGGAGAAGACGCGGCTTAAATAAGGGGCGGAGGTCCCAGCCAATTGGGCGAGTTCGTGAAGCGAGACATTCTCGCGGAATTTCGCTTCCAAGCTCTCCTTGACTCTCCGAATGTTCGCACGTCCCCGCTTTTTCGGAATGTCCGGCATCGATGCGTGCCGCACCAAAAGCTCGCAGATGGCTTCATAAAAGGCTGATTCCTGATCCAACTGTGGATCTCCGTCGTCCATCGCCCGGTGAGCCTGCAAAACGAGCTCGACAAGTTGCGTGTCGTCGATGACCGGGGGCAGCAACAATGGTTCGATATCACCGTTGCGGTCAAACGTCCTGACGATACTGGCGATGACGTTCGGGGCAGCATAGAGATAACGCCACGCTCCGGTAGCCGTGCACGAATGCACTTCATTGGGGTGAATAACAAGCAGAGTCCCCGGTCCGGTGAAGTATCGCTGGCCACGATAGAAAAACGTCCCCGTCCCCCCTTCGGAAACGCCCAGTTTGTATTCAGGGTGCGAGTGATTCGGCCAAGTGTGTTCGACCGACTCCCATTGATGCACCGTAATCCCGTCGTCGGCAGAACCACGAACTTTGAAATGCTTCACTTTTAATCCGGAAGCCATATTGTCCTCGGTGGCGAATCAAACAACGTGAAAGGCAACGGTGAGTCTACGTCGCGGGATGAGTGCGAGCAAGCAGGACGTAGAGTGCCCTCTCGGCCGCTTCCTATTCTACACGGAAATCACGCCATTAGACCGCGAACACCCGACATCGAGAGATAACACCTCCTGCGTCATTCTAAAGGTGGAAAGGGGACATCCACAAAATTGACTGTGTCGATTGGGGCCTTCGTTCGAGAGCGAGTTTCTCGAAGTGCATCGTTGGGAACCAAGGGGTTGTCTGTTCCCAAATGGGCCGGTTTGATTTTGGGTGCCACTGGCTTTGCCCGTGCGATGCGAGCGAAGTCTTCTTTCTGGGGGCGTCCCTACCGAACCATTCTTATTTCGGCCTGGTGGGCGGGGCTGCGTTCCAACCGGTTCGGCTTGGTGAGAGCG
Organism: Rosistilla carotiformis; assembly: GCF_007753095.1. NCBI lineage: Bacteria > Pseudomonadati > Planctomycetota > Planctomycetia > Pirellulales > Pirellulaceae > Rosistilla > Rosistilla carotiformis. The sequence continues at coordinate 4,870,715 of NZ_CP036348.1, read as the reverse complement.
CTGCGCAACGCTTGCTTGGTGTGACGAGCGTCGCTAATTCCACGGAACCGCGACTCGATTCGAGTTCCCGTCGTCGGGAGAATCGACCAGCGACCGCATTGCCGATGCGGTTTATCGTGCGTCAGAACCCCAAAACTCAACACGCTTTGAACGCATTACATTTTTGCGTTTTGAGTTTTGGAATCGCAGGTTCGTACCGGTGGGGCCCAGGCATTTATTCCCCACGGAGAGAGCACCGCGTGGTGGTTGAAGTCACGCGGCGATTTGGTATCCGGTGCGTTACGCAGCCGCTTTTTGGCGGCCTTGGAAGAAGCCACGCAAGACGCTGACGACGCGTTCTTGTTCGGATTCTTGCAGTTCGGGGAAGATCGGTAGATTCAAGATCTCCTTCGCCGCACGTTCGGTTTCGGGGAGCGAGCCGGGCTGAACCGCGACGTGAGCGAAACATTCCTGTTGGTGCATTGGAACGGGGTAATAGATTTCCGATCCGACACCGTGGCTGGCGAGATGTTCGCGAACCGCGTCGCGTTGACCATCGGGAACGCGGATCGAATACTGATTCCAAACGTGATACGCGTTGGGATCAAGTTTCGGCAGCGTAAAGTGTTTGTGCAGGTCTGCAGCTTGCAACATGTCGCGGTACCGCGTCGCGTTCTTTTGGCGGCTGACCGTCGCTTCGGGCAGATGCTTCAATTTGACGCGGAGGACTGCGGCTTGGAAAGTATCCAGGCGGCTGTTGATGCCCAAGGCACGGTGGTGGTAGCGAGGTCGCATGCCGTGCGAAGACAGCAAGCGCAGACGATCGGCGATTTGCGGATCGTTGGTGGTCATCATGCCGCCGTCGCCCATCCCGCCAAGGTTCTTGGTTGGATAGAAGCTGAAGCAACCGATACGTCCCCAGCTGCCCGCCGGTCGGCTGTGGTAGGCCGATGCGATCGCTTGAGCGGCGTCTTCGATGATCGCGATGCCGTGCTTTTCGCCAATCTGGCAGATCTTATCGATCGCCGCACATTGGCCAAACAAGTGGACCGGAATGATCGCGCGGGTTGCGGGAGTGATCGCCGCTTCGATCGCGCGGTGATTGATGTTGAAGGTGTCCGGCAGGATGTCGACAAACACCGGTTTGGCACCCAAGCGTTCGATGCAGCTGACGCTGGCGAAGAAGGTGAAACTGGGAACGATCACTTCGTCGCCGGGGCCGATATCCAAAGCCATCAGGGCCAACAACAACGCATCGCTTCCCGATGCACATCCAATCGCATGATCGACCTGGCTGAGGGTCGCGATCTCATTCTCAAGTGCCGAGACATCGGGACCGTATAAGAAGCGACCGCTATCGATCACCTCTCCAATCGCCGCCAGCATCTCCTGACGCAATGGCGCGTTTCCTCGACCTACATCCAGCAGTGGCACATTTGGTTCATCGGCCATGGCATTTGCCTTCCTTGGCTTGCTTTAGTTTTGAGCGGAGTCGTCCCAGACCCCTTGCTAATCTGACGATATGCCAACTTGGTCGAATTGGTCAAGATCGTTTCAATTGGGGGGATTGGGGCATTGGCAAAGGAAAACGTTGAATGCGACCGATGCGCTCGATTTTTGTGAACGATTCGTGAGGATCGGAGTCAAATACAAAGTGCAAGTTTTAGGACTGACAATCAAACGCTTTCTTCGCGTTATCCTTCGTCCGTGGCCTGGAGTGGTGTCGCGGTGCGAGGTCTGAAATCCGCCGGACGCTCGCAGCGGAATCGCCCGGCGATATTGATTCACATGAAAATGCAGCGAAGGCGCGTCGAGAGGGACACGGATTGCCTGGCACGTTGTTGAGACTGGCCTATATTGAAACAGAATCATTGCGTACACGGGGCACCGCAGATGTTACACTGCGGCAGCCCCACCCTTGAGTCATCTTCCGCCCGCGCGATAGACCTTCCATGCGTGATCCCACCGGCCCTTTCGACCTGCGATCTGCCTTGGAGAAGGTGCGGGCGCGGCTCGCCGCTCAGCTGACCGACTCGCCGGACGCTGACGAATTGATGCGGGATTGGGAACAGATTGCCCGTCGTGCCGAAGCGGCGGAGGCCGTCGCAGTCGAGACGGCGGGGTTAGAAACGGCGGATCCCGATGCCAACCCCGAAGATCCGAGTTCGGCCTTGGGGGAGACTCGGATTCTGTACCACACGTTGGTCGACAATCTGCCTATCAATTTGGTCTTGAAAGATTTGCAAGGCCGTCGCGTTTTTGCCAATGAACGCTATCTGCAATTGCACCACATGACGTTGGAGGATGTGCGCGGCAAGACCGACTATGATATCTTTCCGAAAACGCTCGCCGATCAATACCGGCTGGATGATCAGCAAGTGATCCGAGAAGGGATCGTGCTGCACGACACCGAACCTTATCTTTCCAAAGATGGCGAGGAATGTTGGATAGAACGGGTCAAGGCCCCCGTCCGCGATGCGCGGGGTCAGATCACTGGGGTGCAGCTGCTGTTTTGGGATGTCACCGAGCGGAAGCATCTGGATCAGGATCTGGAGAAAGCGCGTTATCTTCTGAACACGTTGCTGAACAACATTCCTGATAGCATCTATTTCAAGGATCGCGACAGTCGATTCATCCGCATCAGCCGCAGCATGGCGCAGAAGTTCAAGTGGAAAAACGCGGAGATCGCTGTCGGCAAGACCGATGCCGACATCTTCACGCGCGAACATGCCGCGTCGGCGCGGGCCGACGAGATGGAGATCATGAAGACCGGCGTTCCAATGGTCGCTGAGATCGAACGGGAAACCTGGGCCGACCGTCCCGACAGTTGGTGCTCGTCGACCAAGATGCCACTGCGCGACGACGCCGGTCGCATCGTGGGAACCTTTGGCATCACTCGCGACGTCACCGAACTGATGCGTACCGAACAGGAACTGAAGACCGCCAAAGAAGCCGCCGATGCGGCCAACCAAGCGAAAAGCGACTTTCTGGCGAACATGAGTCATGAAATTCGCACGCCGATGAACGGGATCATCGGGATGGCCGATCTGATGGCCCATACGAACCTCTCGATCGAACAACGTGATTATCTGAGAACGATCAAAGATTCGGCCGATTCGCTGCTGCGGATCATCAACGACATTCTCGATTTCTCCAAGATCGAAGCTGGCAAACTGGAGCTCGAAGAGACCACGTTCAACCTCCGCGATTGCGTCGGTCGCACGGTCCAGACCCTGGCGGTTAAAGCGGCCGAAAAAGGATTGGAGCTCGCCTGTCGCATCGATCCCCACTTGCCTCACCAAGTTTCCGGTGATCCGGTGCGGCTGCGACAGATCGTCGTCAATCTGGTCGGCAACGCGATCAAATTTACGCAGCAGGGAGAGGTGGTTGTCGAAGTGACCAATGCCGACGATCCCAAGATCATCGCAGTCACCCAGCCGAAGCAAGACGTGGATGCCGAAGCGATCAGCCGGCATGCCCCGGCGGGATCGATTCGCTTGCAGTTTGCCGTTCGCGATACCGGGATCGGGATTCCTCGCGAGAAGATGCAATCGGTTTTTGAAGAGTTCGCTCAGGCGGACGTTTCGACGACGCGGCAGTTTGGCGGCACCGGATTGGGATTGGCGATCTCGGCGCGGTTGGTGGAGTTGATGCACGGCGCGATTTGGTTGGATAGCCAGTTGGGCGTGGGGACCACCTTCTTTTTCACGACGGAGTTTTCGTTGGTTGACGAATCCGCGTCGCAACCATCGGAAAACCTGGACAGTCTGCGCGGGCTGGCAACGATCGTCGTCGACGACAACAACACCAATCGTCAGATCTTTGGCGAGATGCTTGACGCCTGGCAATTGAATCCCACGTTGGTGGGGAGCGCGCCGGCGGCGCTTGCGGAATTGCAACGGGCCGCGGCTACCGAGGCGCCTTACCGGCTGGTGTTACTCGATTGCATGATGCCTCACATGGACGGGTTTGCGTTGGCCGAATGCATTCGGCAATCGCCGATGCTGAAATCGCTGCCGATCATCATGATCTCATCGGCCGCGCGGGGAGACGATTCGCAGCGGTGCCGGGAGATGGGGATTCAGCGCTATCTGACCAAGCCCGTTTTGCAATCCGACCTGTTCGATTCGATACTTGAAGCGATGGGGATTCGCAGCCCCAGCGAACACCAAATCACGCCGATCGAAGCCGATCGGATGACGCGTCCGTTGAACATTTTGTTGGCTGAAGATGGGCTGGTCAATCAGCGGGTCGCGATTGGTTTTCTGAGTCGCGCCGGGCATAACGTCACCTTGGCGCGGAATGGGATCGAAGCGGTCTCGGAGGTTGCCCGACAGACCTTCGATTTGGTGCTGATGGATCTGCAGATGCCCGAGATGGATGGCGTCGAAGCGACGCTTGAGATCCGGGCGCGCGACCGCCATTTGGGACACCACACGCCCATCATCGCGATGACCGCCGCGGCGATGGATGGGGATCGCGAACGCTGCTTGAATGCGGGGATGGACGATTACATTTCGAAGCCGATCAATCCGACGCAGTTGCAGGCAGTGATCGCGAATGTCTTCGAACGCCAGCCGCTGCCGTTGTGCCCGACCGAGCAACGCTTCCTGCCGCCGCTGGAACAAGCGGCGCCTTCGCAGATCGTGGACATTCAACGTGCGATCGAACGGATCGATGGCGGCTGGGAACTGTTGGAACCGTTGACCAGTGCGATGCGTCAGGAGGGCCCGTTGCTGATCGATCAGATCCACCACGCGCTGCAGGTGGGGGATTGCCAGTCGCTGGCCCGCGCCGCCCATACGCTAAAAGGATCTGCGGATGTTTTTGCCGCTAGCCGAGTGGTCGCGATATCGATCCGCCTGGAAGACCTCGCCCGTGGCAAAAAATTGCCCGAATGCCGCGCTTTGGTGGACGAATTGCAAGAGGAAGTGCAGGCGATGTTGGAATGTCTCAGCCGCGATCCGTAGTGCGAAGAATACCGCCGATGCGAAGCGGTGCTGGCATGACGCGTCTATAGATCAATCCGGAATGTCTTTTGCAGGAACCGGATCGCCCGGGACGCCAATGTCTGTTGGCCGATCGCAATGCGAGCGGTTCCGTGCAAACCATCTTCCAGCGGTTGTTCGGTCTCTGGCAGATGGGCGATCGCTTGGTAGACGGCGCCCGCCGGACGCGCGTTCTGCGGATCTTCGATTTCGTCGGTCCAGATGCTCTCGTTGGGCTTGGTTTCAATCGTTCCACCAAACTGTTGCGACACATGGGCCCGGATCTGGTCGGCATCGGTTTCGGAGATCGATTCGATGCGACTGGGGATCGACACCGCGGAACGGGAATCGAGCAACAGTTCGACCGGTTGGCCTATGTCGATAAATTCGATATCACTTTGGTCGATCGTCAATCGCGCGTCGGGGGTTCCCAGATTCCCGATTTTGCAAATCGGTTGGCCACGCAGGAAGGATGTCCCCACGTTTTCGGCGTGCAGTGTCCAGCCGTCCCAGTAATCGAGGGTGTCGGCATCGGCCTGCGGCGGCGGTTCCGACCAGATCGGCATCACCATGCCCGATTGAGGCGCCAGCAGAACCATTTGCTGTTGGATCCGGTTCAATTGCGCCAGACGTTGTTCGATCGTCAACCGTTGTTCGCGAAGATTGCTCAATGGGTCGCTTCCGGAAGGAGCATGGTACCGCGTCAAGCGGAGCATCCGTTGTTCGCTATCGAGTTCAATCAGACGACCGCTGAGTTCGGCGATCTCCAGCTCTACATCCAGGTCGCGTAGCGTCGCGATTTTTTCCCCCTTCTGGACGTATTGTTTCGGCGTCACATGCAGCGTTTCCAGAACCGCATCATGTTGGACGTAGACCGTTTGCGCATCGCGCGGTTGAACGACGAAGTCGCAGACGACATGGCTGGGCAAAGGGACGGCGAACAGGAACACCATCGCCGCGACAAGCAGTACGGCCGCGCCGATGCCGCGAACGGGTTTGATCTTGTGGATGCGTCCGGGGACGGAAAAGTATTTGACAAGCCCGATCAGCGGGACGATGGCGAGCATGGCAACCAAAAGAAAGCTGAACATCTTGGCGAACTCCTGCAGCCCCGCGGGGCGGAAGAGACGAACGATTAGAAAAGCGATGACATAGATCAGAACAATGCGATAGAGCGTCGCGGCGATTAGATACCCGACCAACCAGACTTTCGTTCGCAGCGGTAACATATCTTCGTCTCCCTCCCGCACGCCGAACGCGAATCGAAGGAAGAGATTGCGAACGATGGTTTGGGATCGCTTCTGCAAGTTGGGGATTTCGATCAGATCGCACAACATGTAATACCCGTCGAACTTTAACAACGGGTTGCCATTGAACAACACCGCACTGACCGATCCCAGAAACATCACGTTGAGACAGACGTATTGGAATCCGCCCGGTCGGCTGTGCCACCAACCCAATGTGGCCAACGCCGCCAGGACCAGTTCCACATAGACACCGGCGGCGGCAATCGCGGCACGCTTCCATTTATCGGCAAGACGCCAGGAATCGGAGGTGTTGACGTAAAGGGTGGGCATGAAAACCAATAGCATCACACCCAGTTCATGACATCGGCGACCATACCGGGTCAAAACGATGCCGTGTCCGAATTCGTGAAGCACCTTCATCGCGGCCAGTACGATCGCCAATAGCAGCCAATTGTTTCCTGAAAAGAATGTCTGCATGCGGGGCAGGCGGGCGACAAATTCATCCGCATGCGCGGCCAACCAGGCGACGGCGAACAACATCAGCAACACGTTGGCAATCACGATTGGTTTGCTGAAGAACCAACCGAAACAATCGTTCGCAAGACGGAAGGCGCGGTCGGGATTGATCCCGCGCCAACGAAAGGCCAGCACGTTCTTGCCTTCGCTGAATCGCTGCTTCAGCTTGCGTCGCCGCCCCATCCGATGAAGATGACGCCCGGAATCGGACAGCGCTCCGGCGAGCAACCCCTTTTTGTGGAAGTCGATCAGATAGGCTTGGATCTCCTGTTGCGTGATGCGATGGGGGGCGAAGCGTGCTTCGAACTGTTCCTTGATTTCGATGACGCTGTGCTGGCCGTCCAGTGCCGTCAGCAATGCGTGCTCTTGTTCGTTCAACCGAAAATATTCGAGCGCCAACAAATCCCCGACCACATACGTCGGTTCCCCGCGATAGACGTGAGGGACCACCCGCAGGTCATCGCGCATTCGCAGGGGGATCGGATTCGTTGGGCTGCCAGTGGCATACATAGGGATTGATTTGTTGTGTGTTACATCACATCCAGCAACGGATCGCGGCCCATTTCCCAGATCGCGCGGAGTCGTCGTTTTTCATGGTACAGTGCCGCCATGCGGTTCTGGCGACGGCGTCGTTCCAAGGCATGTTGGGCGGCCGCAAGGGACGTGGCTTGGTTACCGTGCCGATGCTGACGGTATTGGGTTGCCGATTTTTCGCCGTAGGCTCGATCTAAGATCGCATCATCCAAGCAGAGGAATAGGCGATACGTTCCCGGTTGCCCTTGGCGTCCACAGCGACCCCACATCTGTTGATCTTGACGCGGGGAATCATGGTGCTCCGAAAGAATCACGTGCAGACCGCCGCGCTCGATCACGTCGTCGGACAATTCAATATCCGTGCCGCGTCCCGCCATACTGGTCGCCACCGTGACTTGTCCCGAGCGTCCGGCGCGGGCGATGATTTCCGCTTCCGAGGCGTGTTCTTGGGCGTTAAGCACTTGGTGCGGCAGCTGGGCATCATGCAATAGTTTACTTAAACGCTGCGAATTCTCGACACTACGGGTGCTGATCAGCACCGGCCGTCCCGCTTGCGAGACGGCAACGATTTCGTCGACGATGGCTTGGTATTTTTGGTCTTGATCGGCAAAGTAGCGTGTCGACAGCGGTTGCCGCCGCGAAGGATGACGCGGCGGAATCGGGATCACGTTGGCCTTGTACACCTTCTTCAGTTCGGTCGCTGCGGCAACCGCGGTCCCTGTCATGCCGGCCAGCTGACGATACGCGAGGAACAGCCCCTGCACGGTCAGTTTGGCCGCATGGGTTGTCGGCGCCGTGATCGGTAATCGCTCGGCCGCTTGAATTGCTTGTTGAATGCCATCTTGCCATTGCCGCCCCTCACCCAAGCGTCCCGTCGCTTCGTTGACCAACACGATCTCGCCCTCGCGAACGATGTACTGTTGGTCGCGATGGAAGTCGCGGTGCACTTGGATCGCCCGTTCGAGCTTTTCGAATCGATCCAGGATGCTATGCCCTTCAAGCAAGTTGCCGTTCAATTGTTGCCGCGCCCATTGGCGTCCGGCGGGTAACAATTCCACCGAGCCTTCGCGGAGGTTGTACCGGTAGTGTTGGTTTTCGAGTGCGCGAGGGGCGGTGGTCGCTGCCCAATCGTAGAGGGCTTGTTTTTGATCGGTCAGCGGCGACGAAGCAGCGATCACCAGCGGCGTGTTCGCTTCGTCGATCATCAACGCATCCGCTTCATCGGCCAACAGATATTCGAGCCCGCGACCGACCGGCTGCAGTTCGGACGCGCCGTTGCCAGATGCACGTTCGGCGCGGCGCTTCAAACGATCGCGTAAGAAATCGAAACCAAGTTCGGCAGCGGTGGCATAGGTGATGTCGCAACAATAGCCCTGTCGGCGCTGGGCGTCGTTCATTCCATCGACCACCACGCCACAGGTCATTCCCAACATGGCGAACAGTGGTCGCATGGTGTCGGCGTCGCGCCGAGCCAGGTAATCATTACTGGTCGCCAGATGCACGCCTTGGCCTCGCAAAGCGTGCAGGTACAACGGCAAGGTTGCGGTCAGCGTCTTGCCTTGGCCGGTTTCCATCTCGATCACACAGCGGTTCGCTAGATGGATGCCTCCCAACAATTGCACGTCGTAGTGGCGAAGGTTTAAGGTGCGCTGCGCCGCTTCGACAACGAGTGCGTACGCTTCGGGGAGTATCCGGTGCAGCGATTCGCCTGCCGCGGCGCGGTATCGCAGGGTCGCCGATCGTTCCCGAAGCTGTTGGTCTGATCGGTTGGCAAGTCCGCGCAACTGACGTTCGATCCGCGTCAATTGGCGAGCGGCTGGCGAGCGGAACGGCAGAGAGAACATGGCGACATGATTCGGGAGACGCGAACACAGGATTTCTTGGGGTTACGGTCTACGATAGACCAAACACCTGCCGAATGCCAACACTCCGCAACACCCGACCCGAAGGGTGGATCCGTTCGACGCAACTGGTGCGAACCGAGCGCTCGCACAGGGTGCAACGCCAAACCGGATTAAACCGATTCGTGGGCCTCCGTCGCCTTGCGTCGGACTTTTGTCGCCGTTTTTGCAGCCACGATCGTCACCAGGCTGCCTTGTTGCACGACCAGACCGCTTTGGTTAATCAATTGGCGGAACCAGGTCACCTTCCCGGCGCGGCGGCCGTGAGGCTGGATCGCGATGATTTCGGTCTCCACGTGCACCGTATCACCAAAAAAGATGGGGTGCTTAAATTGCCAGTCCTCGAGATCGGTGAACGCGATCGTGTGGACTTGGGGATGGTTTGAAGAGAGCCCCGCCATGATCGATAGGCCAAGCAAACCATGGGCGATCGGCTTGCGAAACGCCGACTTGCGGGCGAAGTCTTCGTCGACGTGCAGGGGGTCGTGATCACCGGTCAAATCGGCAAAACCGATCACCTGATCTCGCGTAATCGTGCGGCTGGGGCTGACCCAATGATCTCCCTTGTGCAGATCTTCCAGATAAAGTGTTTCGTTCACAGTATCCCTCAATACGCGCAACTCGGAGACTTGTCAGACAACAAGACCTGCCGAGGGGGCATCGGTTGAAAACGTCCGGCGCTTGCAGGAAAGCGTGCTGCAATCGTATCAGGCATCTCCTGAATCGGCATCGCGACGCCCAACGCACCGTTTACTAACAATACTCCCCGACCGTCAAAGGTGCTGGTAAAAACTAGGGGACGCTGAAATTTCATCCCAAAACCTATCGAATAACTCAGCTTGTGTTGTTTGGTATACTTGCGTCGACAGAACTCAACACCCTCACCCAACCCCACTTCCCGCCACAAGCCGTAAGGACTCAACCCCCCATGCAAATCAAACATTGGATGCTTTCGATCGTTGCTGCCAGCGGCGCATTCCAGGCCGTCTCCCCACAAACCACGTCTGCGGAATCGCCAGCATCCTTTCAGGTCCGTCAGTTGGCCGTGGATGCTAACGAGGGGATTGCCGCCACGGATGTCGATGGGGATGGCAAGCTGGATATCGTTGCCGGGCGGTTTTGGTACAAGAATCCGGAATGGACGCCGCGGCCGCTGCGGATGATCGAGGATTGGAACGGATACGTGCAGAGCAACGGGGACTATGTCTTCGATGTCAATCAAGATGGCCGACCCGATGTGGTTGCCGGATCGTTCATCCCGACCGAGGTCTATTGGTTCGAGAACCCAGGCGATCCAAGCCTGAAGCTTGGAAAGATGTGGAACAAACATCTGCTGGTCGATACCGGGCAATCGCGAAACGAAGGCGTATTGTTCGAAGATCTCGACGGCGACGGGCGCCCTGAATGGATCGCCAACAGCTGGGCCAAAGATGTTCCGATGTACGTCGGCTTGCTGAAACCCAAATCGGAATCCGGAGAGGAACAGGCGAAAAAGAAGGACCAAAAATCGGAAGCCGCGTTTTCGCTAGTGCCCACGATGATCGGAAAGGCGGGAAATGGGCACGGCGTTGGTGTCGGAGATCTCAACGGCGATGGCAAGACGGACCTCCTGGTGGGTCAGGGATGGTATGAACAGCCTGCCGAAAATCCTTGGTCGGGCGAGTGGAAGTTCCACAAGGTGTGGGACCTACACGCGAGCCTGCCGATGTTGATCGTCGATGTCGACGAAGATGGGCGCAACGACATCATCTTTGGCAAAGGGCACGATTACGGATTGTTATGGTGGCAAAACACCGGCGTCGACGACGATGGGGAGATCGAATTCAAGGAGCACATGATCGATCGCGAATTCAGCCAACCGCACTCCTTGGCGTGGGCCGATTTGACGGGCGACGGAAAGCCCGAATTGATCACGGGAAAACGCTATTACGCCCACAATGGCAATGATCCCGGAGGGCAAGAAATGCCCTGCATGTACTACTATACCGTCGATCCGAAACAAGCTAAGTTTCAACGACACACGATCGAGGAAGGGCACGTTGGAACCGGCTTACAAATCGTGGTGGCCGATTTCAATCAAGATGGACGTAACGACATCGCCGTTGCGGGCAAAAGCGGAACACATCTGCTAACGAATACGGCTCAATAAAGGACCGACGGTCAACGATGGCTGAAATCACGCTTGCCGACGCGCAGCAGCTGGTCGACGATTGGATCAATCGCTTGGGAGTTCGCTACTTCAGCGAATTGACCAACCTCGCCCAGCTGACGGAAGAGGTCGGGGAGCTGGCCCGAATTCTATCGCGTCGCTTTGGTGATCAGAGCGCCAAGCCGGGCGAAAAGCTTGGCGATGCGGGTGACGAACTGGCGGATGTCTTGTTCGTCACCATTTGTTTGGCGAACCAAATGGGCATCAATCTCACCGAGGCCTTTGAACGGAACCTTGTCAAGAAGACGGTTCGCGATCACGACCGCCATCGGAATAATCCCAAGCTGTACGACGACGATCGCCGTTAACAATCCGATTCCGATGGTTCGGGATTACAGGTTAGGCAACGAACCTTGGGTCGCGTTCGCGTTGCCAAACCTTGGGAAATCTCCCGCCAGGCCGTTAGAAAGGATTGGCCGCTCCAAACGGATCGGCATTGTCCATGCCGCCACCCGCGGGGGCTCCGAACGGATCGGCTCCTCCTGCGGGAGCTCCAAACGGATCGGCTCCACCCGCCGGAGCGCCGAACGGGTCAGCTCCGGCTGCGGGAGCTCCAAACGGATTTTCGTTGTTCGTTTTCGGTGCCGCCGGTTTTGTTGGCTCTTCGGTTTCGGCTTCGGGCTTGAATTCGACAGCGATCTTCAATTCGGGCAGCTCGCGTCCGATCGGTCGCAAACATTGCACGTATCCGGTGTCACTGACCAGATAAACGCGGTCGGTTCCGCGATTGACAATCGTACGGTGCAGGATGGTACTCATCGCGGTTGCTGCGCGAGAACCGTTCAGCGCGTTGACGATTGCAAGATGGTTCGATGAATCCCGAGCGATCAGGGCGTCGCCGATCGATCCGATCACCTCTTTGATCCGCGAAGCGGGCGTCTTCCAAACCAGTTGCCCGCTGGAGGCATCAAATGCGTACAGGTTTCCGTAGGAGCTAGTCGCATAGATATTCTTGTCCAATGCAATGACGTCGCCGACCATGGGTTCGCCAGTGCTGTATTGCCACAGCGGTGTCGCGGAGCGTGCGACTTTGAAGGCATAAACGCTGCCACCGGCGGAGCTGAAGAACATCAGGTCCTCGCCGACCGCTTCGACGCGTCCGTTGACATTCCCGGCGGATTGGATTCGGAATAATTCCGAAGGCGATCCGGTCGCTTCCATGCAATAGACAAGCCCTTCACTGGTCGGCCAGGCCATCCGTTTCGATTTTGGAAAGCGGCGTGGTTTGGCGATCGCGTGTCCGGAGGTCATCGACAGGTAAGGCGGTTCGGTGATGTCGTCCAACCAGTGGCCTTCGATGCCCACGGTCGATGGATTCATGACATAATCACCGACGATCGTGGCGCCCCCCATGGGGACCGTCTTGCACGGTTCGATGTTGACGATGCTTCCCTTGAGGGCGTCCAATTGAACGAGCGTCGCGCCCGACAGGAAGCTGACATAGCGGTCGTCGACGCCAAGCGAAAATTTGGGCTGGCGTGGCTCACCGGCTCGTTGAACCCACACCGTTTCGCCGGTCTCGGCATCGAGGGCTTGGACGGTACCATCGGCACCCAAGGCATATAACCATATTTGCGGGATGACCTTCTCGCGGATCTCCCCCTTGATTCCGCGCGCTTTTAGGAACAGCAGTTCGCGCTCTGCGGCTTTGCGGACCGCTTCCTCTCCGATGGGCTTTCCGCTGACGGGATCCAAGCGGTCCGTTGGCGTTCGCCAAACAAGCTTTTCACCATCAAAAATATCGATGAACTTTTGCGAGCGGGTTTCGTCGACATGCAGCGCGATGTCGACCAGGCGGCCAACTCCCGAACCGGCTTGCAGCGTTTTTCCCCAGGCCTGTTCGAGTCCCAGATGGGTTGCTTCGTGCGACGAAAGCACTGCGGGATTGTCCCCGTGGGCGATCGATGTGAGCAACAGGAACGCCAGGCAGGGTAGGACTGGGTTTCGGTACGAAAAGTTCATGGAGAGCCTCGAAGAAGGTTCGAGCATTGGCGGTGGACGAAGCTTCGGTAGCAGATGAGCAATCGCTCGCAGACCGCCCGATGCGTTTGATCCAAACATCAGCGAGCGCACGCGAGCGGAAATCGCGGAGACGAACTTCTTCATTGTAGCCAGATGGCCGTGCGTTGCGAAACGAGAAATCAATGAAAAAGCGGGTCGCACCGCGCGTTGGCGGCACGACCCGAGAATTCGGACCCCATTGCGTGTCGGGCTATTTCGAAACCAATTCAAAATTGGCAGCTTCGGATCCCTCTTCGGGGACCGAAAGATTGAGTTCCGTTTTACCCGGATCGCTGTAGCGGGCTGGCAACAACTCCTTGGGCCCCGATTTTGAATTGGCGAGTGCCGGATCACCTGCCATTGCCATCATTTGCCCTTCGTCGATGGCCCCGTCGGCCCCCACCATCGCTCCCTCGGGAATCGACAGCTTACTGATGTAGACGGTGTTCGGACCGGCGATCGCTCCCTCGGAAAGCACATAGGCACCCGAGGCGTCGGTTTTCGCCGAACTGCTGAATTGGCCGTTGATGAAGTAAACATTCGCCCCTTCGACAGGAGCGCCATCGAGCGTCACGGTCCCTTGGACGCTAACGGTCGCAGGGCCGGTCGAAGAGGAATCGCAACCGGCGCAGAGGAGTGCTAAAAGTATCAAAATCACATTAAAACGCATCGATCCATTTCCTAAATAAAATATGCTGCCCGAAGGACCGGTCGACGGCGTCGCCGGTCCTCTGAAAGTCCACCATCCAAGTTTCGATCGGTTTAGTAGTCCGAAGGAACGGGCAGGCCATCACGGATGTAGCCCAGTTGTTGCAATGTCAGATAGTTCATCGTTTCGGTTAACAAGTGGACCGACCCATCGGCAAAGACAAAGTTGGCCCCGCCAGGATGCTTGCTGCCGAAGACCCATGCATAGGTTCGGCCCTGGGCATCGTTGTTGTAGGCTCCGTTGATGCTGTAATTTTGTGAGTAGGCTGCAGCGCGGGTTTGAGAAATCTCTTCGGTGCTGCTGTTGGGCAGATAGCCGTGGCAGCAGGTGTGCGTGCCGGTCATCCCCCAGGGTCCATAATCAGCCGAAGTTTTAAACGCACCACCGGTCGCTTCCCCGATCGCAATTGTCGTCGACGTGCCATCGGTCATGGCGGCAAAGTTTGCAGCCCCATCGTTTCCGAAGACACCCTGGTGGATATTACCTGAATAGGTGTTCCATGGCCCGCTGTAGTCGGTGAAACTGCCAACGGAAAAGACATAGCTGGTACGAATCGCTTCGCGCCGCGAGTACATGCTGGTGCTGCCGGCGGAAGTGCTGACAACCAAGCCGGAGCTTGGATCGGAGGGGCATGCCAGTACATCCAGCGGCGCGTTGTACAGGCCATCGTTGATCGTATCATCCCCCGCGACCAGGCCGCCGTAGGGGCTCGAACTGCTGGAACAGACGTTGTAATCGTACTTGTCGGCGAGCGCCGATTGCTCAAAGAAGGGCAACATCAGTGCCCAACCGGTGGTGTTTTTGATCCCGCCATGCTGCGCGTGATAGGTCGCGTTGTTGTAGCGTCCCGAACCTAGCAATGCGGGGGGGAAGGTCTTGAATGTGTCGTGGTAATTGTGCAGTGCAAGCCCGAGTTGTTTCAGGTTGTTGCTGCATTGCATCCGGCGTGCGGCTTCGCGAGCGGCCTGTACCGCGGGCAGCAACAGTCCAACCAGAATTCCGATAATGGCGATCACGACTAACAATTCGACTAAGGTGAACGCGAATCTTGTCTTTTGCAATTTCATTGAACGAGAGCCCTGTGGCAGCGAGAATTTGCGCCTGTGTTCGAAGGCGAAGATCGAGCGCAAAACGCTCAGAGTGGTCCGCCTAGAACACAGCTGATGAGAACGACGAAAAACGAAGCAAAAATCCGAGTTGAGAAAGCTGTTCGCGGTAGGGGGACGGCACTGTGCGGCAAGGCTACAGCACGAGTTGACCCGAGAGGGGCGAGGTGGGAATCGAACCTTCAGCGAAGCTCTACGAACCAGGTTTTGCTGTCTAGCCTATGGAGCAATGTTTATGCCATTTGCAATATTCTGCTCGCTTCTATGAAACGGTGGCCGCGTTTCCCCTTAACGGCTCTTTAATGTGTGGCGAGGGGACGTTAAAGGGACTGCCCTGTTCAGCGGTAGCGCGTGTTGCTGCAGTTCGTTGCAGCCGCTGCCCATGAAGCGCGCACTTTCCATAGCGTCTCCCGATTGCTCGGGCGACCGGTAGCGTTGGCGATGTTGTAGCGAAGGTTCTTCTTGAAAGTTGGTTCGCCGTTTCGAACGGCTATTTCGCTTCCAAGGCAAAGTTGGCAGCTTCGGTTCCCGGTTCGGGGACTGTAATCGTTAACTCCGTCTTGCTCGGATCGCTATATTTTACGGGGACGATTTCCTTGGGCCCCGACTTCGATCGCGCGAGTGCTGGATCGCCAGCCATCGCCATCAACTGCCCCTCGTCGACTCCGCCGTCGGGGCCCGCCAGAGCGCCCTCGGGGACCGATATCTTGCTGATGTAGACGGTGTTTTCGCCGGGCAAAGCGCCTTTAGTCAGCTCATAAACACCCGCCG
Organism: Rosistilla carotiformis; assembly: GCF_007753095.1. Taxonomy (NCBI): domain Bacteria; kingdom Pseudomonadati; phylum Planctomycetota; class Planctomycetia; order Pirellulales; family Pirellulaceae; genus Rosistilla; species Rosistilla carotiformis. The sequence continues at coordinate 4,854,754 of NZ_CP036348.1, read as the reverse complement.
CGTCGGTCTTGCCCGCACTGCTGTATTGCTCGCTGAAATAGTAGACGTTGGCCCCTTCGAGAGGTTTTCCGCCAAGGGTCACGGTGCCCCGCACGCTTACCGTCGGCGGTTCGTTGGACCCGGGACCGCAACCGGAACTAACGGCGGTGAGAACAAATAGAAACATCGGGAAGATCGTGCGCATCGGTGATCAACAACCTCTGAAATGGAACGTTGTGACGGGCCGGCCGCACGGAGCGGCCGGCCATCGGAATAGAAGAGAAACGAAAGGGGACGTGGCGCGATTAGTAGTCCGACGGTAAAGGCTGTCCGTCGCGGATGTAGCCCAGTTGTTGCAGCGTCATGTAGTTCATCGTTTCGGTCAGCAGGTGAACCGAACCATCGGCATAAACAAAGCTTGCTCCGCCGGGATGCTTGCTGCCGAAGACCCATGCGTAGGTCCGTCCCAACGAATCGTTATTGTAAGCCCCGTTGATGCTCCAGTTTTGCGTGTAAGAAGCGGCGTAGGCTTGGGTCAGTTCGGTGGAACTGCCGCCGGGAAGATAGCCGTGGCAGCAGGTGTGCGTCCCGGTCATGCCCCAAGGTCCGTAGCTGGACGATGTCTTGAACGGACCACCGGTTGCTTCGCCAATGGCGATCGTCATCGACGTGCCGTCGGTCATGCTGGCAAATTTGGCCGCTCCGTCATTGCCGAAGACGCCTTGGCGTACGTCGCTGGAATAGGTTTCCCATGGGGCGCTGTAGTCGGTGAAGCCGCCTGTGCTGAATAGATAGCTGGTTTGGATCGCATCGCGGCGCGAATAGAATCCGGTTCCGCCGACTTCCACGGACCATACGCGGCCGGCGCTTGGATCCGATGGGCATTCGAGAACGTCGAGCCGCGTGTTGTAGAGGCCATCGTTGATCGAATCGTCCCCCACGACAGCGAGCCCGTAGGGGCTGGAGCTGCTGGAGCAGACATCGTAATTGTACTTGTCGGCGATCGTCGACTGCTCAAAGAAGGGTAACAGCAGTGCCCATCCGGTCGTGTTTTTGACCCCGCCGTGCGCCGCGTGATAGCTGGCGCTGTTGTAGCGTCCCGATCCCAACAATGCCGGTGGAAACGTCTTGAAGGTGTCGTGGTAGTTGTGCAGCGCTAGGCCGAGTTGTTTCAGGTTGTTGCTGCATTGCATCCGGCGTGCTGCTTCTCGAGCGGCCTGTACCGCGGGGAGCAATAGTCCAACCAAAATGCCAATGATGGCGATCACGACTAACAATTCGACCAATGTGAACGCCGACTTCGATTTCTGAATAGTCATCGGTACAAAACCTCCCTAAATATAGAATGGAACCATCCTTTCAGCATCGCAGTGACCGGGGCACGAACGTGCGTTGGAATAAACCGAACTGCGTGCGCGAACAATGTGATAAAGTCGAGTTTCGCAAGCCGAAGCTATTGGGAACGCTTTGACGTCGCGTTCCGCGTTTTGGAGCTAGCAGATAAACAAAAGGTGATAAGAAGCAACGGGGTCCTGCTCTGCGATCAAGACTTCATGCACCTCTTGGAGAAAGCAATGTCTATGCCATTTCCGACGATCCGACGAGCTTATTGCTTGAGGGAAGCGATCTTCTCTTAAGGTGCTGTCACTGGGTATCTGGTTTCCGTTCGCGTTTCGGTGGCAGGCTGTTCACATCCTTTGGTTGCCTGTATTCTTTGCAAGGACTGCCTGTGAAACGCGCAGATTTAGCGCTGACGCCACTTGTTTGGCGCGACGTGCATTCGTCGGTTGAACGCGCGATAGAAGCTCGACAGATCTTCGAAGCCACACTCGAAAGCGATCGAGACGACGGTCCGATCGGTCTGTTTCAGCAGATGACAGGCATGTTCGACGCGTCGGTCGGTTAGGAATTGCAGCCACGTTTGACCGGTCGCTTGGCGAAACAGTTCCGTGAAGCGGCGGCGGCTGATTCCCAGTTTTTGCGCGGCGGAATCGATATCCGACGCGTCGAAGAAGTGGGCGCGCAGTTGTTCGATATATTGAGCGACCGCTTGGGCATGCCCGTGCATCGAGGGGCTGTCTGCGGCTGGCAACGATCCCGGTCCGCGATCGCCCGCCAAGGTTCCCAGCAGTTGAATCGCCAGGCCGGCGATCGTTAGTTCGCTGCCGCGACGCGGAACCGATTGCTCGTACAGCATCCGACGCAGGTTGTCGCGGATTCCCGGCAGCGCGAGTTTGTTGACCGATCGCAGCCCAGGCTTGCACCACTGCGCGGCAGCATCGTGCCAGGCGTATAGCTGCGTCGCGATGCAGACGCCGTAGATCGAAAGCGGATCTTGGGGATCGTCGACGATCGAATGTTCGTCCCCCGGCGGGATGATTACCGTATCGTCGGCTTGGCAGGCGACCTGGCGTTTTCCGATTCGAATCGTCCCGCGTCCCTGCATCACATGGAAGATCTCCAGGAAGGGATGGCGAGACGGTTCCATTTGGAAGTCGGCGGCGTGATGACTTTCCAAAACAAACACGCCCCATGCGGGGATTGTCACCTCGACCGGACGCGTTTGCTTTTTCACAGGTTCGCCTCGTCGAAAGTTTACCGGTCGCGAGCGGTCACGCGCCATCGTTCCCCCGTCACCCGGCCTCCACGGACCACGGTTGCATGCGAATGCAACGCGACCGTTGGGCAAATATGGCGAGGGATGGCGATCACGATATCCCCGACATGAAGCGACGCGGCGTTTGGCGTTTGCAGGACCAAATGCTCTTCGCTTTGTCCGATCGGTTGGGCATCGGGCAGGTCGGGGAATTGGAATCGTTTCTCTAACGGCATCTCTGCGGAGATCGATTTGTGGCCCAGATCGATGCAGATTTTCCCCTCGCCCGGCTTGCTGATGACTCGGGAAATCAGTGCCGCAGCAACGGTCATCGGTAGATCGGGGTGGGCGTTTCCGTATCCGAAATCCCACAACAAAGTGGTCCCAGGACTGCAATGCCACGAGGTTTCGGCGGCCCAGATGCCAAACGTGGGCGATCCACCAACGATCACCCGTGGCGACGGGTGTTGCTGCTCGTGGCGAGCGACTTTGCCAAGGATCTCTTTGACTTTTTCGGTGCGGACTTGCAAGTCGGGATCGTGCAGGTGGCCGTCGTAAACGTGTAAGCCGGCGTAACGCAGCCCCGACAGCGAATCCAGATGCGCTCGCAATGCATCGCTTGGGTTGCCCAAGAGAATCCCGGTTCGATGCATCCCGCAATCGATGTCGATGTAGGCATCCAATGGATTCTCGGCGTCGCCACACTTTTGATTGATTGCATCAGCCGCGTGTGGGTCGTCAACTAGAACCGCAAATTGAGTGTTCGGGAAATCGTCGATCAAAGTTGCTAGACGGTCGACCTTGGGGCCGACCAATTGATGCGCAATCAAGACCTCACGGGCGCCAGCGGTAGCGGCCATTTGAGCTTCCGATAACGTGGCGGCTTTAAATTTTGTGATCCCCGCATCGACCTGCATCCGGGTGATCTCGGGGATCTTATGCGTCTTGACGTGAGGGAACAGGCGGTCGACGTGGTCGGGGCCACCGACAATTTCGATCATCCGATCGATGTTCTGTTGAACCGCGTCGGCATCGATGAGCAGTCCGGGAGATTCAACGCCGTCGAGGCCTGGGATGTCTTTCCAATTCATGATGGCGAGCCTTTGGAGGGATGGATGCGAGGAGATCGCAAAGCCCGCGCGGTGTTTACGTGGGGCGATGGCGATCGGCGCAACGCGGGCGTAACGATTGGAAACGCATCCCGCGTTGTCGGAGGAAGGCGTTTAGCATAACCGACGACGGGCTCACGCAGCAGCCCGCGACGACATGCTGAGCATTTGTGTCAATCCGGCACAGACCTCGGCAACCGGAATCGCCTGCATCGACCAATTGTCGGCGCCACGCCGTTCGCGGCTGCTGCCATCGAAACGCGCCTTCTGAATCGAAAGGTGTTGCGGTCCATAAGGCCCCGACAATTCGGGACGCGTCGGTCCGTGCAGCGATAAGCATCGGGTTCCCACGGCAACCGCCAGATGCATCGGCCCAGTGTCGCTGCTGAGAAACAACTTCGCCTGTTTCAAGACCGCCGCCAATTGCACCAGCGACGTGTCCCCTGCTACCTTGGCAATGCCGTTGGAGGCCGAGCAAATCTCTTCGGCGAAACCGCGTTCACGATCCCCAGCCCATACAACCAAGGTCGGGATTTGATGTTCGCGATGCAGCCAAGTGGCCACCTCGGCGTAGCGCTCGGTCGGCCACAACCGGCTGTCCCAACCGGCTCCCGGATTGATGATCACGGGGCTGGGATGGTCGACGCATTCCTGGACATGTTGTTTTGCCCAGGCAAGCGTTTCGTCGGGGATGTTTAGGTGGAATTGCGGCTTCGACGGCACGATATCGATGGGCTTCAGAAGCGTCGCCTGGGCGTCGATCAAATGCCGTTCGGGATCTCCATCGACGGAAACGGTGTTCAACCAGGGGGCCAGTTCGCGGCCTCGCGGTTTGGCGAATCCAATCCGCAATCGAGCGCCACTCAACCATCCCAGGGCCGCGCTTTTCGTGAGGCTTTGCGGATCCAAGACACAGTCGATCGGTTCCTGTCGAAGCATCCGACGCATCGCCAGCAATTCGCTCGGCTGGCGCAGGTAGCGTTTGGGCACCACGATCACGCGGTCCACATCGGGGCAGATATCCAACAGCTGCTTTGCGGCACACGATACCGCCCAGGTGATCTTGGACTGTGGCATCGCTTGCTTAATCGCCGCGGCCAATGGCATCGTCGCGATGCAATCGCCGATCGCGGACAAGCGAGTAATCAAGATGTGATAGGGATTGTTCGACATGCGAATGCTCGAAAGAAGGGATTCGTGAATGGGGATTCGGGCTGAGTTTTCGGTAAAGTCGACTACTTTGGTTTCGGTTTTGGTTTCGGCGGTGGATCGCCGGGCGGTTTTCCTTCGCTCGATTCCTCGGAGACCTTGGCCGCCTCTTCAAACGAGACGGTTTTCAGTTCATCGCCTTGCGTCGCGTCGAGCACAACCGCCTCTTGGCCTGCCGCCATCACGCCTGGTTGTGGCGGTGCACCGGGGACGATCGGATACCCATCTTCAAACCGGATTTCATCGGATAAATCCACAGCGGGACGCGGCGTCCGCAGATTGCTGGCATGCGGGGTTTCTTCGTCGTGGTGAAATGGCAGGTTCCGTCCGGCCAACCGCGTGTCGTCTCGAACGGTTCCGCTTTCGAACGGCCCAACGCCCATTACCCATGTGTCGCGGGAGTCCGATTCGCTGCGTGAGATTCCCGACTGCCAGACGGCTTTGCGAGTTTCGCGGTCGTAGGCGAATGCTGCGATTTTTGCGGACGCTTCGTTCGATTCACGTCGCGCGAACGAGAGTTCTGGGATCGTGGGAACCGGCGGCGCCTCAGCGACTAGCGAAGCGGCTGTCGACAACGCGTTGCTGGCGGGAATTCCATAGATGACCTGGTAGCCATCGGCCCCCAGCGTTCCGACGCGAGCCTCGATGATCAGTTCGGCATCCTTGCGTTCATCTTCCAATAGGCATCCCGCCGCGATGATCTGTTGTCGCAGCGAACTGATAATGTAGTCCGAGTTTACGAACAACAAACCCTTCACCGGTTGCACATAGGTGGCGTCCAGGTAGACCTTTCTGCCGGTCAGCGGGCGAAAGTCGATCGCCGTGATGCTGCGGTCGACCGCGTCGGACAACAACAACTGGTCGGTTGCGGTTCGCGAACTTGTGGTGCCGCAACCCATTAACAATGAACTGGCCAACGCCCAAGTTAGCGTTGCGACACGACAGTAGGTTTCCAGTCGAGCAGGCATCGTGTGTGGGGGCGGGAAGGAATGGAAGGTGGGCGGGAGTGGAAGGGATGCGAATGTTTGAGGTGCGTTGCGGTTTGCATCTTCCGGCGTCGGCGCACCGGTACCCCATGGACGATCGAAGACGGCCCGTGGGGTGGCGATGCGTGGTCCGAGGCTATCGGTTTTGAGGGGCTTGTCCAGGCGGAAGGTTTCCTTGTTCTTGTGCCATCTTCGGCGGTGTCCCCGTATTGAACTTGTTGCGAATGATTTTCCAATCCGCGGGGGGCGAGACATCGATGAAGTTCTGCCCGAAGATGCCTTCCATCGCTTTGGAGAATAGATTTCCGTTGCGTTGGACATCGGTGAATTCATAAACGTCCCGTTCGGGATTGTTGCGTTGATCGAAGTTTGGCGGAAACAGGACCAAGGCCTTCGGCAGGAATTGCTTGGCATCGATGATGATCATCACCTTCAGGAATTCGGCGCGGTCCTTTTGATGTTTGGGCCACGCTTCGAGCCAATATTCGCCCTGCTCCTTGGGTGGCAGTTCTTGCAACCAATAGCGATCTTTCATCTCTTGAGCGTGCAGGTTGAAGACAAACGGCAGCGGGCTGGAAACAATCTGCGTCCCTTGCATTTCAGGCGGCAGTTCTAAGATCTCACACTTCTTGTTAGCGCGATCAAACTCCAGCAGTTCTTTTCCCGTGCAGACCCACCACTCGCCGGGTTGGTTGGCTTGCTTCTTGTAGATCGGTGCCTTCTCGGGGTCGAATCCGTTGAAGAACAACATCTCTTCAACGCGGTACATTCCTTGCGCGGGCGCTTGGTATTTCACTTCGCCGCGGGCCCAGGTGGCGTGAATTTCTTTGGGAGCTTGCAGCGGACGGAATTGCCATCGCTTGAAACTGGCCGACAGCCGCTTGGTCGAATTGCTGGACGTTTCCCACGCTGAGAGCAACTGGTCCAATCGGGCTTGTTGTTCGGCGGTCAAGGCGGGGAATGGCTGCGATGCAACTTGCGGCGGGGTGTTTCCCGCAGCGGGGGTTGTGGTGCTGGGGCGTTGAGGCTGCCCGTTGTTCGGTTGCTGCGCCAAACAGGTTGCTGCAATCAGCAGGCCCAACATGCCGATCGGTCGAATCAAATGCATCATCCGTGACGCCCTTTGAATGGTGGAAGGTTTGGTTGTGTGCGGAGATCAAAGCGGAACACTAGCAGATCGATCGGCGATTCCGAAGATCGATTGCGACCACTGTGGGGAACAATAAGCGAAGCGATACGGTGGTTGGAATGTCAATTTGCGACAAGCGAGGGCCCTTGGTACGATGCCCCGCACCGATTGGGTGTGCTTGCCCAACAAAATTGCTCCCCCGCAAAGGAAACCTATGTCTGCATTGAGTGGTCACAAAATCTTGGTCTTTGTCGGCGAGATCTACGAAGACTTGGAACTTTGGTATCCAAAGCTCCGCTTGATCGAAGCGGGTGCCCACGTTGTGGTCGCCGGTCCCGAGGCAAATGCGAATTACAACGGCAAAAACGGCTATCCCTGCACTTCGGATGTCGCCATCGCGGAGATCGATCCGGCCGACTTCACCGGCTTGGTCGTCCCCGGGGGCTTTATGCCCGATAAGCTGCGTCGCGATCCCAAAGTGTTGCAGATCGTCCGCGATTTTCACGATGCCGGGAAACCGATCGGTGCGATCTGTCATGGTGGTTGGATTCCGATTTCCGCCGGCGTCTACAAAGGCATCCGCGTGACGGGGTCTCCTGGGATCAAAGACGATCTGGTCAATGCGGGGGCGATTTGGGAAGATGCCGCCGTCGTGATCGACCGCAATCACGTCACCAGTCGTCGGCCCGACGATCTGCCCGATTTCTGCCGTGGGTTGATCGAAGTGCTTGCCGCGGGGGACGTTTGATCTTCGGAAACGGCTATTTGCCGATGCAAAATTCGCTGAAGATGCGATCCAAAATGTCGTCGGTGTAAACCACACCCGTGACCCGGCCGATCGCGTCGAGCGCAAAGCGAAGCTCCGCAGCCACCAGCTCTTCTCCCAATTGGTCGCGGATCACTTGATGGGCATTGGCCAACGCGTCGGTCGCTTGCGCTAGGGTTTCGCGGCAGCGAACCGCCGTCGACGAAATCGTGCTCGATTCGGCAACGTCCGAGGTCTGCAACCGATCGCCGATGCGGGATTTCAAGTTCGCAATTCCCTGGTCGGTCAAGCTGCTGGTCAGGACCCAATCGTCGTCGACCCAATCGGGCAACGTTTGGCAACGGTCTCGTTTGGTGCCAACGAACAACATCGGTCGGCCTGCGGCGCGGTTCCCCGAATCGGCCCCTGCCGTGCGAAGCGTTTGCTGCCACGGCAGCAATGACGTCTGCGTGAGATCGACACAAACCAATAACAGATCGGCTTCTTCGTGCGCCCGATCGCCCAATCGTTGCGCCTGTTGATTGATCGCATCGTCGGTCGCTTCAATGCCCGCGGTATCGATCACACGCACCGCCAGACCACCACAATCGATCGTTCGTTCCACACAATCGCGTGTCGTTCCGGCGAGTTCCGACACGATTGCAATCTCTTGGCCACTTAGCGCATTGATCAGGCTACTTTTGCCAGCATTCGGATCGCCGCGCAAAACGACTTGCGGCGGGCCGGTTGCGGCTTCACGCGAGGTCATCTGTTCGGTGATCGCTTCGATCTGATGGCAGATCCGTTGAATGTTCGACGATAGTTCGGCTTGGGTGATGAATTCGATGTCCTCTTCGACGAAGTCGAGCCCCGCTTCGAGATGAGCTAGCAAATTCAGCAGTTCCGTCCGCAATTGGTTCAACGGGCCCGAGAGCCCTCCGGACAGCTGCCGCAGGGCGGTATCAAGCGTTCGCTTATCGTCGGCATCGATCACGCCCAAAACCGCTTCGGCTTCGGTCAGGTCCAATCGACCGGCCAAAAACGCACGCATCGTAAATTCGCCCGGTTCGGCCATCCGAGCCCCATGATCCAACAAACGCTCAAGGGCGGCATTCAGGATCGGCGCGGCACCGGGCAGATGAATCTCGGCGCTTGGCATCCCGGTGTAACACCGTTCATTGGGCCACAGCAAAATGCTTGCATCAACTTGTCCTAAGGGAGGCCCCAATTCGATCGGCGTGCGGATTCGTGAGGCCCGCGTGGGAATCGAATCGCAACTGGGGCAAATCGTTTGCAAAATCCGCGTCGTTTGAGGGCCACTGATACGGACGATTCCACGAATCGCCGCTCCCGGCGGAGATGCTATCGCGGCGATCGTGTCCTCGTTGGCAAACATAAACCGGGTCCTCTGGCATCGCGGCTGCGATTTGATAGCGTTCGCCGCAGCGGCAAACGACCCTCAAACGCAATACTGCTATTGTCTTATTACACACATCAAAGAAGAATTCGCACAGTCAACCGCACCGGAGCCGTCACCGCATGAACCACCACCAATCCAGCAACCCGTTCGCCTACCGGCGTCAACGGCGTTTCTCCGGTTGGCCCTGGTGGGTTGCAATCGGTTTGGTCGTCGTTTTGACGGTCTTTGTCGTGCCGCGCGTCTGCAATTGGTTTTTGTTGAACCAGCTTACCCAAGGCATCGAAGATCTTCCATCGGGACCTCACAGCGAACGGTTGCAATCGATTGGGCACTTGGGCGTTTCGGGCATTCCCGTCTTGGTGCAAACCTTGGCCCATCGCGACCGCAGCGTTGCGCGTTCGTCATTGCAGGTCTTAAAAAACATGCAGGACGTGATGATGCAAAAGGGGCCCGTCGATGGGGCCGCGTGCCATTTCGAACTCACCCGTCAATTGTCAGAACGCTTGCCTGAAATTCCGAATGAGCGTTATCCATGGGTGAACGAACTGCTGACCCAGACTTTGCTCGATACGTTGGACATCGACCTGCAACGCGCCAAAACCAGCTACCGCACCGCGACATCGCTGTTGTCGCAGATCGGGTTGCCAGCCGACGCGACCGCCGACGCGCCAACTCTGTTGACCACAACGTCGTCGCTACCAACCGTTGCCTCGCCGCAACCCTTTGCCGCGGCTACAACGGGCGAAACCGAGTTGCTTCCCAATTTGCAACCGTTGGATTTACAGCCGATGGAATCGGAGCGGGTCGCAACGAACGTTCTCGATGAAAACATGTGGGTCGATCCCACCCGACGCCCGGCCACCGCCACACCTCCGGCGTTGGTGGAAACCAGCACGCTGCAACCGGAAATGCTGACAAGCGGCCCCGCATCGACGGCGATTGTCCAAACGTTACCGATTGGCGGGGAGGCACCGATCCTTTCGGCGGGAGGCTACTCGACCGACGGTGCGCTGGAAGCCTATTCGACCCGCGCTGTGATCGATCTGTTGTCCAGCATTCGCAAACCGCTGGCCCATGCGGCGCGCAGCGAACTGGTGAATCGTGGATTTCAGCCCGCCGACCTCAGCTTGGCGATTCGTTTGGCGTCGACCAACGCTGCAGTGCGGAACAGCTTGATCGACGAGATCACGCAACGATCGGACATCGACCCGCGTCAGTGGCTGCTTTGGCTTGCCGAAGATGCCGAACGAACGGTCCGGATGCGTGCCTTAGCCGCATTGGGAACGATGACCGACCCGAACATCGCCAAGGAACTTCGCACGCTGCTGTCCACCGAACAGGATCCGGCCGTGGCCGCTCGGATTCGGCAAGCTTTGGTACGCTAGCTGGCGTCGTTCGACGCTCTTAGCCTTCCCCATTGGGAAGCTGACGCACGCTGCCGATCGTAACCGCTTCCCCGGTTTCGGCGCTTTGCACGGCGGCAAAGCAGAGTGCTAATGAATCGAGGTTCTCCCGTGCGTTGTGTTCCGGCAATCGATCGTCTTCGATGGCCGACAGCAGTTCTCCCATCGATCCTTGAAATCCCTCTTTAAACCAGCAACCTTCCAACGGAACGCGATACGAGCCCGCGTCGAGAAAGCCTTCGATGTAGGGTTGATGGTTCAAGCCGGGGCCTTGCGATCGCAGCGTTCCCCGCGTGCCGACGATCGTTGTCGAATCCAATTCGCCACGGGTGACGTGCCCATTAAATGACATCCGGACCTGAGCGGTGGGGTATTGGATTACCACGGAAGCCAACGCGTCGGGGCGGAACTTCTGGTCAACCCTCTGGGTTGTCGCCGCCCAGACCTGGGTTGGCTTTTGGGCGGCCATCCAACAGGTCGTGATGTCGAACCAATGGATCCCAAAATCGAACAGGATCAGATGCTTGATCCGCTCCAACGCCTCGATACCAGCGATCCAGGTTTGATCCCATTGCAGCGAAAAATCGATCGACACAACATCGCCGATCAGTCCCGATCGGACCGCTTGATCGATGTATCGAAAATGAGGTGCCCAACGCCCATTCTGATTCACCGCCAGACGCACGCGGTGCTGTTCGGCCAGCGCGACCAAACGCGCGCCGTCGTCGAGATCCAAGACCAGCGGCTTTTGGCTCAATAGATGTTTGCCGGCAACGATCGCATCTTCAAGGATCGGCAACCGATCGGCGGGATGAGGCGTCACGTCGAAGACTTCCACATCGTCGCGAATCAACAACACCCGGTAATCGGCAATTGCTTCGGCGTTGGGGAAGTAGCGGTCTCGCACCGCTTCGGCTTTGGAAAGCGTGCGGTCGACAATCGCGACGACGTTCAAACCGGCGTCGCGGTAGGCCTGGAGATGCGATCCGCAAATCCCACCCGCACCAATTAAGGCAATCGTGCGATCACGATTGCGTGGCATTGGCGGGCGGTAATCGATGACCGGCGGATCGATCGCGGCCGGCGGTTTCGCCGGGCTGAGCCCATAGTCGTCACTTGAGCTCATCGATGTTCCGCTCCGCAGTCGGCCGGCGCCGAAACCGAGCATCGCTTCCGAGCCGGGGGACGTTCCGTCGGGCCAGGTCGCGGCCGACGGTACAGGCGAACGTGCCGCTTGCGCCGTGCAGCCAAGGCACTACGTGCCGTAGGCCGATTTGAAGAATTCAGCCTTTTCCTTCTTGGCTTCCGCTTCCGACAACGCTTCGTCGGCCGCTGCCTCCAGCTCGCCAACCTTCGTTTTGATGGTCGACAGGTTTTCCTGTTCAGCCGCTTGAGCCTTCTGCATTTCAGCCAATTGAGCTTGCAGCTTCTTCATGTTCTCTTCGAGCTGCTTCAGTTGGGCGTCGCGAGCGGCCATGGACGCGGCAACCTTTTCCGCCGCAGCGGCTTCGGCTTCCATCGCCTTACGTTTGGCTTCGGCTTCCGCTTCGGCCGCCGCTTGCGCTTCGGCCAGCTTTGCCGCTGTCCCTTGGAACGCGACGAATTCGGTCTTCAAGCCTTCGAGTCGTTGTTGCGCGGTGGCCACGTTGGCGCGCGCGCCTTCGGTCTCGGTCTTCGCCGTTGCCAGACCGGCCGTGGCTGCGTCCAGAGCCGTCTTGGCATCGGCGATCTGCTTTTCAATCACGGGGACCTGAGCGGTGTTCTGTTGGATTGCCGCTGCAAACTTTGCGACCTCCGCTGGCTGGGCAGCTGCCTTTTTAGCGAGCTCAGCAACCTTCGCGGTGAGTGCTGCTTCTGCCTCTTTCGCGGCAGCGATCATCGGCGTGACCGTGTCGACCGACTTCTTCATCTCCGCGACTTTCGCCTCCGCAGCAACACGAGCGGCTTCTTCTTTGCCGTCGGTCTCGATCAGCACCTTCTGTTTCGCGGTAAGATCGGCAGTCTGTTTCGCCATCGTGGCCAAAAGGGCTTCGGCTTCCTGACGTGTTTTGGTGACTGCAGCGATTTCCGTGGCGTGCTTTGCCGAGGCAGCAGCTTGCTTTTCACGTTCGGTTTTCGCGGCATCACGCTTTCCCGCCAGATCGGCAATCTGTTTTTGGCTGGCAGCCATGACCGCGGTGCTGTCCGCTTTCTGTTGCTCCATCGTCGCAACCTTGGCTGATGCGTCGGTCAGTTGTTTGTCGGCAGCTGCCTTGGCGGTGTTGGCCGCGGCCAATTGCTGGTCCAAAGCTGCTTTTGCATCGGTGGCCGCTTTCGCTGCCGCCTGAGCTTCCGTCAATTGTTCGTTCAGCGTTTTCTTTTCAGCATCGTCTTTCGCTTCGGCGATCTGCTTCTGCAACGCCACGACGGCGGTGTTCTTTGCGTCCAGGTCGGTTTGAGCTGCAGCAACCTTCGCGCTGAAATCGGTGATTTGATCGGTCGCCTTCTTCTGCGCGCCCTTGGCGGCTTCAACGGCTTGCGTGGCAGCGGGGATCGCTGCGGTCAAATCGGTCACTTGCTTGGTCGCTTCGGCCAATTTCGCTTCGGTCGCTTTGATCTCGGCTTCTGTCTTGGACTGCAGATCGGCAGCGTTCTTTTCCGCAGCGGCGGCATCGGCTTGAAGCTTCGTCAACGCGGCGAGCTTTGCTTCTGTAGCTGCCTTGGCCTGAGTCGGCGCGGCCATGTCGGCGGCAAGTTTTGCAATCGCCGCGGCAACGGTTTGGTTTTCTTTGCGGGCGGCTTCACGGCGGGCGGTGGCGTCGGTCATCGCTTTGCTGCTGGCCTGCATCTGCGTGCTGGCGTCTTGCATTTGCTTGGTCAACGCCGCAACCTTCTGTTTGGCTGCTTCCAAGAGCTTGGTTTCAGCATCTTTTTGAGCCGTCAGCTCGGCAGCCAGTTTTTCGGCGGCAGCCTTATCCGCGGTTGCCTTGGCAAGCGCCGCTTTGGTTGCGGCAAGTTTGGCGACCGCAGCATCGTGTGCCGCTTTGGATCCGTCAGCGGATTTCTGCGCCTCGGCTTGTTTCGCTTCGAGCCCGGCCAACGCCTTCTGCAGTTCAGCGACTTTCGCTGCCTGAGCGCTCTGTTGTTGTTCCAGGCTTGGCGGGTCGGGCGTGATTTCAATCGCTTGTTTCGGATCCGCCACACTCCAAATCACCGTTCGTCCCGACCAATCGCCGCCGACAATTTTTTTGCCGTCGTGGGTCATGGCGACTTCCAAAGCGGGTTCGCCAAACGCTGGTAGGGTTGCAACGGCACCGCCGTTGGCGTCCCACAACTTAATCGTGCGATCCTTCCCGCTGGTCGCGATCTGCCCGTCTTTGGCCATCATGACGCCGGTGACACTGTCGTGCGCCTTGAAGCTTTTCAGTTGTTTGCCTTCGGTCATCTCCCACAGCTTGACGGTGCCGTCTTCGCTGCAGCTGGAGAGGACGTTGGAGTCGGCTCGCCACGAAACGCCCCGAACCGCCGCGGTGTGACCGATCAAGTCGAGATACAGTCGCCCGGTGTCCGCTTCCCAAACGTGCAAGCCGCCAGCTCGATCACCCGAAGCGATCAAGATTCCATCGGGGCTATAATCGACACAGTAGATCCAGTCGGTGTGTTTTTTCAGGTCGAATAGCTTTTCGCCGGTCGACGTGTCAAAGATTCGCAGCATTTTTTCCGGACCGCCCAATGCGATCCGCGACATGTTGTCGTTCATGTCGGCACCAAATGCGGTGTCCAGTTCGTCGCCGACGCGGAACAATCGATCGCCGGTTTTGACGTCGTAAACCGCTGCCACACCCAAGGAGGAGTGGGTGCCTCCGGCAACCATCAGGTAGGCACCATCAACGCTGAAGCGGATCGTTTGCGGAACGCCTTCAGGGAATGGAAGGACACCTTCCAATTGCCCGGTGTCGGTATTGTAAAGAGAGATTTGGCGTTGGCCGCCAACGGCCATCAAGGGAGCCCATGGGCTGGTTGCGATCGCCGATGCCGCAGCGCTGCGTTGGGTCGTGATGACGGGGACCCGCCATACCGATTCGGGCATCGTGATCACATCGGGCTTTCCGCCGGCGTCCATGGCGGTAAACGAAAGCGATGCCCCTTTTTTCTTCTTGGCCTTGCTGCCGCTGTTCTCCAGGACACCGCCATCGATCCAATTCTTGATGATGTCCAATTGTTCCTTGGGCAACGGTTCGGAATTGGGTGGCATCACGGGCGTATCCTCGTGAGTCATCACCTGATACAGCCGGCTGCTGCCCGAGTCCCCATCGAAGACGACTTCGCCACCGCCACCACCTTCCATCAACGCCGCATAACTATCGATCGCGAGGCCACCCTTCGCATCGTTTGCGTTGTGACACTTCAAGCAGTTCTGCCGAAAGATGGGCAGCACATGATCGATGTAATTCAACTTCGGCTTGTCGGTCGGCTTCTCGTCGGCGGCGTGCAAGGTACCCAACGACGAGGCAAACAACAGGAGAAAGGAGATTCGTTTCATGGCGGCGAATGCAGTGGGGTGGGGGAGGGAATCATCCGAACGTCCCGCCGCGCAACGCGAGGTCGCGGTGGGGATTGAAATCGGCGATATCGATCACGCGTCACGAACGTGCGTGGAACGCGAGACCGAGATGGTGACTCGACAACGATCAACCCGTTGTCGAGCGTTCGCAAGCGCCACGCTAAGCGGCGCTGTATCGATCTATTCTACACGCGGATCAGTGATTGAAAACAAATTCTCGGCTGTTTAGCAAAGCCCAGAAAATGTCTTCAAGTCCTTCCTTGGGAGTGGGCGACTTTCCAATCGTTGCCAACAACTCCGTCTTTTCCGCGTCGGTCGGCTTGCGAGACAAGCAACGGATGTAGAGCCGTTCGAGCGCTTGCTCCGGAGTCGCTTCGCCAGCCAACAATTCATCGACAACCTTGCCCTGGGTGATCTTTCCGCTGGTGGTGCCGCTGTTCAACAGGTGCAACGCTTGGGAGAGTGAAGGATCGGTGGAAGCTTCGCAGTCACATACGGTGTCGCGTGGAGCGCGGCCAAAGGTGGTGAGGAAGTAAGTCGACGTGCGACCGTCGGCAATTTGTACCGCCCGAGCGCCCAATGGAAGACCACGGAACTTCTCGTTCGTGTTGGTCACCTGGCCGATGCAATCGAGCAGCATTTCCGCTGGAATGCGGCGGACGGTTGCATACGCGAAATTGCGGGTGTCGGTCTTGTTGCTTTCGTTTGCCGTCGCACTGCGTTGGTACGCTTCGCTGTTGCAGATGTCACGAACCAATTGGCGGAAATCGAATTTGTACTCGCCAAGTTTGGTGCCCAACAACTCAAACAGTTCCTGATTGGAGGCAGGGTTGCTGATTCGAACGTCATCGACCGGTTCAACGATGCCGACGCCCATGAAGTGAGCCCAGACGCGGTTGGCAATGCTGGTAGCAAAATAAGGATTCTCGGGGCTGGTCAGCCATTCGGCCAGCACAACCCGGCGATCTTTTCCCTTGGTGTCAGCGAATTCACCGCCCAGGAACTTGGGTGGGCTTACCTGGTTGGTAACCACGTGTTTGACTTCGCCACTGCCACGGTTGTAGATGATTCTTTCGCGGTAGTCCTCAGCTCCCTTGCTGCCGACTTGGCAGAAGAAGGCGGCAAAGCTGTAGTAATCGTTTTGCGTCCAGCGATCAAACGGATGGTTGTGGCACTGTGCACATTGCGTACGAATTCCCATGAAGACTTGGGCGACGTTTTCAGCGCGTTTAAGCGTATCGGTTTCGATCTGATAGTAATTGGTCGCTGGGCTGCTGAAGGTACCGCCGGTGGCACCCAACATTTCGCGAACCATTTGGTCGATCGGAACATTGCGAGCGAACTTGTCGGTTAACCATTGGTTGTATAGGAACGCCGACTTGTAGCTCACTTGATTGGAGCTCTTGATCATCAGCAGTTGAGCGAATTTCATCGCCCAGATTTCGCTAAACTCTTTGCGTTCCAGCAAGCGGTCGATCAACTCGGCTCGCTTTTGCGGTGCCGTGTCGGACATGAACGCTTGGTATTCCTCTTCGGTCGGCATTTGGCCGGTGACGTCCAGGGTGATACGACGCAAGAACTCTTCGTCGCTGCACAAACCGCTCGGTAGGATTCGCAACTGGTTCAGCTTCTTGCCGACCGATTCGTCGATGTAGTTCCCCGTGATTTGAGGAGCTTCGTATTCCAGATTCTCGGGCAGCACAATCACTTGGCGGCCTTCGGTCTTTGTTTCGAAGCGAGCCATGATGAAGGCTTCACCACGTGCACCGGCAGTCACGTTCCCAGCGTTGTCGATGGAAGCGGAGGTTTCGTTGTTGGTCATGAACGCGGCGAGGTTGGACACGTCGCGCGTGGTGCCGTCGTCGTAGTGGGCGACTGCAATGAACTTTTGCTTGCTGCCCGCACCTTCGATGACTGCTTGAGGAGGGTAGATTTCCAGTTTCGAAACCGCTGGGGGCGGTGTGGGATCATTGGGGGCGCCGTTCTCGAGCCATTCGAGGATCGTCGCGTAATAGACGCTGTCCTTGTCAAATAGCTTGCCGCCGGTGTGCGTGACCGCGCCGGTTGCTTTGGTTAGAAACAGGCTGTCGGCAGGGACTGCCAAGTTGATCCGACGCATTCCGATTTCACGCGTGATCCGGCTGTAATCCCCTGCGGGGTCGTAACCGAACAGGCTGATCATGAAGCCGTCTTTGCCGATTTTCGCGCCGTGGCAACTACCCGTGTTGCAGCCGCTGCGGGTCATGATCGGAACGATGTCTTTTTCGAAACTGATCGGCAGTTTTTCGGTGGGACGGGTAACCTTGACCGGAATCCGAATCTCGCTGGATCCGTAATTGCAAACCAGTTCGGTCGCGCCTTCGGCCAACGGAGTCAGCTTAGTGCCTTCGAGTTTTGCAACCTTGTCACTGGCCAGCGTCCACTTTGCCGTTTCCGTGACATCCAACGTCACATCGTCTACGCGTTTAACAACGGCGATGAAGTTTTGGTAATCGCGAGCGGTATCCAGCGAAATCTCTTCGGGATAGACGGACAAGTTGACTGACGCCGAGGGGGCGGGGCCATTGGAACTTGCTGCCGCAGGAGCCGCTGGTTCGGCAGACCAGGCAAACGCACTGGTCAACAGGACGGCCGAGAGTGTCAGGGATATTCGACTCATGATCATTACCTTAGGGTCGTTATCGTAGCTTTTAACGGTGGGTGGGCATCCCAGCCCAAGCGGTTTTCCTGTGGCGAT
Source organism: Rosistilla carotiformis (assembly GCF_007753095.1). NCBI lineage: Bacteria > Pseudomonadati > Planctomycetota > Planctomycetia > Pirellulales > Pirellulaceae > Rosistilla > Rosistilla carotiformis. The sequence goes on along the minus strand of NZ_CP036348.1, from coordinate 4,836,898 downwards.
CATCCTGATCCGCCAAAACCAATCGAAGCAAGTCTATCGACAATTCCGCCAAACTAGTTGCCGGCGCGGGCTTCTTCACGCATTAAACGAAGCTGTTCCAGACGACTCAACGGTTTGGCTGCCGCTGGTTTGGGTGCTGCCGGTTTTGGGGCCGCAGCAGCCTCTGGTTTGGGTGCGGGTTTCGCCACGGGGGCGGGCAAAGGTTTGTCGACCTGCAAAATGCCGGTACCTTGAGTTTGGGTGATCACGCCTTTGTCGCTGGTGATCTTCGCTCGTGCGACCAGCGTCTTGTGTTGTCCGACGCGCGCCTTCTCATCAACCTTCACGGCGAACACGATTTGTTCGGTTTCGTTGGTGATGGTCTGCTTGGGGGCTTCGCAAGTAACGCCCGCTGGGATGCCAACCAATTCGACTTCGCAAGCGCCTTCGAACGGTCGGCCAATTTCCAGGTCGACGATCACGCTGGCGTCTGCACCCAATTCGGTCGACGTCTTGGGGAAGCCGAACGTGAAGATCTTGTCTTCGATGTTCAACGTGATCGGTTCGGAGGCGATTTCATAGGATCCGTTGCCATCACTGAGGGTGGCACAGGCGATCACGGGCCATTCACCGATCGCTGCCGAACCGTTGGCGGTGATTGGGATTTTTGCTTCGTTGGTCCCCTTTGCGATCTTGATACTGCCGCTGGAACCAATTCCCGGAGGATTGTACAGCAGGCGAATCGCAACATCGGCGTCGTAGTCGCCGCGGTCGATCGTGACGGTCAATTCCATCGATCCGTCGCGAACGACGGGTACTTGCGGCTGAACGATTGCGATCGTGCAGGGTGACTTTTGCGTGACGGCGATCGCAGCGCGATTCGATCGATATTCGAACGGAACCGCATTGTTGAGGCCACCGACCAATTGGTGTTGTTGATCAAACCGAGAGACGATGTCGTCTCGTTTTTCAACCTTGCCAACCAAGTTAACCAATCGCCCGTCCAGCGGTGCTTCGGCGGTCGCGGTCAGCAACAACGGAACGGTTGTCCGATTGGCTGGCATTTGAATGGGTGTTGCAGTCACGCCTTCGGGAAGGTTCAACGCTTCGATATCGATTGCACCGCCAAAGGCCTTGCGAGTCGCGTTCAACATCACGGCATGTCGATTGCCTTGAGGGACAGGAATCATCGTCGCTTCATAGCGGCTGCGATCGGGCAGCGAAAGTGTCAGTTCAGGACCCGCCGTGACGGCTTCCAAATGATAGGCATAGCCTGGGCCACCGCCTTCCAAGTGATCGCTGATGCGAACGTGATACACGCCATCGGCAGGGATCTTGTATTCGAGGAAGCTGTCGGGGCCTCCGGAGTCATCGTTGCCTCCAACACGGCCCCCTTTTTCGTTGTACAGGTTGATCACTCCGTCAAGCTCGGATCGCAACACGTTGCGTGAGAACAACCGGAGGCCAACGGTTTGGTCTTTCTTCGCTTCAAAGCTGAAGAAGTCGATGTCGCCAGGTTCGGCCAAGATGCCACAAAACGCTGCCGGGAGCGTGCCAGCTGTCGATTCTTTGGTCGAGTTGTTCGGCTCCTGTTCGATCACGTTGCCCTGCGGCTGGACGCGGATGTAGTTTGGCGATGGGCTGGTGCCATGTTCGTTGGAGACGACCACAGGAAACGATTCCATCGGTTCGCTGGGCAATTGAATTGATTCGGTCCACTGTTGGCCATCGATCGAAATAAACGTGGCGTTGAGCAATTCGCCAGGTGCCCCGCCCGCGGGAACAACGGCAATCGGACGTGGGAAGGAACCAATGTGCAATCGGTAAGCATCGTTGCGACCACCAAACGAACTGTCGCGAACCATGACGATATAACGGCCGTCTTCGGGCGCCGTGATCGAACAAACACTATCTTGTTGCAACAACGGTGCGTCGTCGCTGAAAGCCAGTTCAAAGCGTTCGCTGTTTAGGATCGCGATGTACGGATCAAAGAAGGGGTCACCGCGGCCGCGACGCAATCGCGTTCCTTCCACCTCGGCCGTCAAGCGTTCGCCTTTCTTTAGATCGACAGCGAAATAATCGACATCCTCGGTGGCGATTTTGCCTTCGATGGTGACGTTGGTTTCGATCAGCTGTGGCGTTTCGATATCGCTGTTCGGTTCGACCTCGTCGACGTTGGGCATCGAGCCCACAGCGAACATGATCATGTCGCTGATATCCGATTCGGTCACCAGGCGAACGGGATACAGGCCTGGCGGGGTATCGGCGGGAACTTCAAGTTCCGCTTCAACCTTGCTGTTGTCGACGGGAGTCACCGAGAGGACGTTGATACCGGGAATGTCAAACAGCAGCTGCCGTCCGTCTTTGATCCGCGTGCCGGTGAAGATCACCTTCTGCGTAGTGCCGCGTTGAATGCCTCGCGGGATCGATCCGCTGAGTCTTGGTTGAGCTGCGGTGGCAAGCCCAGCCAAAACAAAGACGATCAATGACGCCATCGCCAGCTTTGGCAAGGACATGAAGGGAGAGCGGGTGCGACGTTCAGCAGCGGTCAGGTAGCAGGTGCGTTGCATGGCAATCGGTTGCTCGAGCGAGGTGGGAGGGGGGATACGCGGAGCTGGGCGGGCTCGCTCGCAGGTTGAAGTGCGAGCGAGCGGAAGTTTCAACGCCAGCAGGACTGAATCTCTAGGATAGTCGCTGCCGGCAATTCAACTAAGCCAAAATTTCTTTGATGACTTTTCCACCATCGACGATTTCGATCGGGCGGTCACCAGGAGCCATCAATTCCTTGTCGGCGACGATTCCCAATTGGTGGTACATCGTGGTCGCCAAATCTTCCGGCGAAACAGGATCAAATTCAGGTTCCGACGCCGTGGCGTTCGAAGCTCCGTGAATCATGCCACCCTTGATTCCACCACCGGCCAGCATCACGCTGAAGACCTTTGGATAGTGATCGCGGCCAGCATCCTTGTTGATCTTTGGCGTGCGGCCAAATTCGCTGGTGACCATGACAAGGGTCGAATCCAACATGCCACGTTGTTCCAGATCCTTGATCAATTGAGCCAACGCGTGATCCAGTGGCGGCGTCGTGTTCTTCATGCTGTTGGTGATGTTGGCGTGCATGTCCCAACCGCCATAGGTCAGCGTAACCAAACGGCAGCCGGCTTCGACCAACCGACGGGCCATCAGCATTCGCATGCCAGCGGCGTTGTCGCCGTAGGCCGCCTTCATCTTCGCATCTTCTTTGTCCAAGTCAAAAGCTGTCTTGGCTTCTTCACTGCCCAGCAAGCTGTAAGCGCGGTCATAGAAGGTGCTCATCGCCCCCACGTTGTCGGCGCTGGTCAACGAGCCGAACTTTTGGTTGACGACTTCCAACGCCGATTGGCGACGCGCGAAGCGTTCTCCATCGGCACCCTTGTACAGGTCCAGGTCGCGAACCTTGAAGTTCTTGGATGCAGGGTCGGCACCGAGTGCAAACGGGCCGTACGAGCTGCTGAGGTATCCGCTGCCAGCAAATTCGTTGGGCTGGTTGGGGATGCAAACGTAAGGTGGCAAATTGTTGCGAGGGCCGTATTCGTGGCTGACAACGCTGCCGAAGCTCGGGAAGATCAAAGCCGGGCTGGGCTTGTAACCGGTGAACATGTTGTGCGTGCCGCGTTCATGGGCCGCTTCGCCGTGGGTCATCGATCGGATGACACAAACCTTGTCCGCAATCCCAGCGACTTCTTTCATCGCTTCCGAAAAGACTTCGCCCGTGTTGGTCTTCACGGTCTTCATTTCGCCACGGTATTCGATCGGGCTGTAAGGCTTGGGATCGAAACTTTCCTGCTGGGCGATACCGCCGGGCAGGAAGATGTGGATCACGCTTTGCGCTTTGGCTTCGATGAAATCGTAGTGCTTCAGGTCGGCGCGCGCTTGTTGCATCGAGAGCAATTGTGGAAGCGACAGCCCCAAACCGCCCAGGGCACCTGCGGCGACAAATCCACGTCGACTGATTGCGTTACCTTGACACTTATACATCTCAAGAGACTCCTGGCAAATTGGTACGATCAAGCACTGGCGAACCCATTCGATTGCGTTTCAACCAATCGGTTCGTGTTCGTTTAACTGCCGGCCTTCTCCACGATGGAGATGGTCCTGCATGCTGCCGACTTGGGGTAATGGATACAACCGCTTTAGCCACTTCGGCTGGGCGGCTTGTATTTTAAGGTGGGATAACGGAAGGCTAGGTCTTCTGGTGTTACAATCGAGTAATGTAACACAGCCGGCACAGGTATGTCAAACATTTCGGTATTGTGGACGGCCTAAATCAGTCGAACCCGGCTCAAGTGTGCTAATTTCCCGCCCTTTTGGGTTCGCGAAAAAGTAAGGATAATGAGGGTTATCAAGGATGGGCGGGGTAATTGGCCGCTAGCATTCGTCAACCCTCGGGGCCTAAAAAAAATTTAAGATTTTTGCGCAGGCGAATGGTCTATTGGGCGAATTCGCGGCAAGCGACGGCACTTGATGAGTCCCCCTAGGTGGCGTTTGGCGGTCCTTCTGGGAGAGTTTTGAGCCTTCGAACGTCTCCGCGTGACCAAAAGATCGTCAAACCCGCATCGGGTTTGACGAAATTTGTTTCGAACGCGATTTCGCTGGCCTGAAGCGGCTACTAGAATACTCCCTTGCTCGGTTAACCTTTGACGATCGTACTTGGAGAAAACAGATGCGAATGATTGCCGTATTAGGGCTTCTTGGAATCAGTGCGGCTTTGTCGTTGTCGGCGATCGCCGAAGATGGCGAGCCCAAGCATTCGATTAAGGAATGCATGAAGACTTGCTTCAAAGGGCCTTTGGTCAAGAAAGTGGCCGGCGGAGAAGCCTCCGACGAAGAAAAAGCGAAACTGCACGAGATGATGGTTTCGATGGCAAAAGCGACGCCTAAGAAAGGCGATGCGGAAAGCTGGAAGATGAAGACCGAAGCATTGGTCAAAGCGGCCAAGGCGGCAGTCGAAGGTGAAGCTGGGGCGGCAGAGGCGCTGAAGAAAGCTGCCAACTGCAAAGCATGCCACTCGGTTCACAAATAATCGGATTCGGTAACGCGTTCAAATCGGAACGCTCTGAAATAGAGAAAGCCAGGTGAACCCAATGGGGACACCTGGCTTTTTTTGTTGCCCCAGGCCGACGACAAAGCGGCGATCCGGTGAGGGTTGTAGGAGGGGAACGCGGGGGGCTAGACGTACGATGTCCCGTGATTGGGCAACACGAAAACGTTATCTTGAACCGTGTCGGCCGTCGTGTTCTGACGGATGATGTCACTCAGTTGCGTCTCTTTCACCATCGCCAAATCGGATGCCGAAAGGGCTGTCTCGTACCAGTACCGATCACCGTCACGCAATCGTTCAAATTGGTCGACGATGATCGTGCGGAAGGTTTCGCCCAAGTTGCCATCGCCGGCATGGTCTTCCGACAATCCGCCAACCCACAGATCGATGTCGTCGATCGATTCATAGGCCGATTTCAAACGGGCGACGATTTCGGGATCGCTCGAGACTTGTTCGAAGCATTCAAATCGATCCAGACCTAGCGATTCGCGGGTGTCGTTGTAGCTGGACAACCCGTGGTCGCGTCCGCGTTGGATATTCAGGGACGCCAGATCCATGCCGCCTTCACCAGGAGCGCCGAACAGAAAGTTCCGGATGTCATCGATTATATACGGATCGATCGTTTGGCTGACATTCGCCGCCGCACCTTGCAGGATAGGATCGATGCCGCTTTCGATTAACGTATCGGTTGCAAAGAAGGCATCCCTCAAGGAGACATGTCCGGCTGCGATCTCTTTTCCGGCGGCATCCAGTCGCAATAACTGTGGCGATAGCGTGGTGTGTCCAAACCGGAACGCGGCCGTTGAAAACTCGGTGGCGACTGACGGATCCACCGTGGCGTCGTATCCGGTGTAGGCACTTAACGCGCCTTCGCCAAGCAACGTCGGTAGAAACTCGTGGTAGGTGATGTGTTGCAGTTCGGCACCGACAATCGCTCGGGCACGCTGGTAGATCTCTTCGTCGACCGCGGCGTCACTTAAATCGCGGTCATGGTATTCGGTAGCGGCAAGATCGGTTGCGATTCGATTGTGTTCGCGAGCAAACAACGTGTGCATCGAACTCAATGCGATGTTTTCGCCGACGCGTTCGTCACCGGCGTAAAAACTCTTCTGGCCACGTGCATCGATCTCGGTTGGTAACAGGTTCTCGGGCATGTCCAATTGCCCCCCCTCAAAGCTCCGCAGTCGCATCTGCGATTCCGTATCCGAACCGTAGACTTGCGACGCGTCGATGAAAGCGGTTAACACATTGTATTGCTGGCGCGTTCCGTTGGCATCCAGTTCGTATTCCGAGCGTGTTAACGGAATCTCCGCCGTGCCGGTGCCATCGGGATCAAAATAGGGATCGCCCTTCGGAACGGTGATCGGGAACGATTCACCGGAATCCACTTGGCTTAGATCGATGTCATGATCGATGAACTGCCCCCAGAGCCACAGGAAATCGGTAATCCCCTCTTCATTCCTCATGCTCGTTTCTTGGTCGTTCACCAAGTTGCTGATCTCTCGGGCACTCGAGCGATCGGCTCCCGCTGGGGCTTCGAGTCCGTCGGCATAGTCGGCAGGTGCCAGACGAACTAGTGTGCTACCGGTCGCGCCAAATCCGGTACCGTTTTGAAGGTTGTTTTCCGTGCCGTCGATCGTGCGGAAATCATCGGAGAATGTGGCGACAGAATCGTCGGTGGGGCTATCGATAGGCGGGGCAGGGTTGGTGGGATCTGCTGGGAGGGTCGGGAGGTCCCCGTCTCCGCCGGACGTGATTTGGTGTGCGCCGGTAGCGTCTACGTTGAATTGGATGGTTAGATGATTGTTGTCGCCCACGATGTTGATCGTCGGGGCCAGGACGATCTGAACGTCCTTTCCGGTCGCGGATGTCAGTAGGTCGTCGCGAACTTCACGCAACAGGTTTTCCAAGTCTTGAACCAACTGGCTCGTGAATTCGCTGGCGTTCGTCGTGGTGAGATCCAGCGCCGGAGGATCGGTGGTCGGCGAGGTCGGCGCGTGATCGAAGAGATCGCTTTCCCCATCACCGTTGGTCTCCTCAAAGCGATGAACGGTTGCGGGCGTCTCCGATGGGTCTGTATCGTCTGCATCGGGGGGTGCGTATTCGTTAGCTTCAGGGTGATCGACGTTCAAAATATCGCTGACCGCCGCGCCGCACATGCTGCTGGCCGAAAGCACGATCAGTGGTTCCAGCGTTTCTATGCGAAAGTCGTGGCGAACATCACTTTGCGATCCGTTTCGTGGATGCGTGTTGGCGGCAGCAAATAGTCCGGCAGCACGCTTAATCCAAGAATGTGTTGCTTGACCTGACGTGTGGGAGTCTTGCATCTCAATAATTGCCTTTGACCGTTGTAGTAGGGACGGCGGGGCGCAAGTGGGCACCCTATCGATGGCCGACACTTATGCAAGCTAAGTGCCAATCCCTTCGTAACTTGGTTTTCGCAGCAAAGGACACCATTTTGGCTAGGTGACAAAACGTCCCTGTCGCGTTGAGGCATCATGTGGCGTTGAGAAAATACATCACGCGAATCCCAAATGCCCTGTCTCAGGTGCCGTGTTCGAATGGGATTTGATGAAAACGCAGAGTCGCTGAGTGCGCGGAGAAGCGGTCAGATCTTTAGGACGATGCAATCGATGGCCGATGCTATCGAACGCTTTGCCAAAACGACCACGGGTTTCAGTACTACAGCCCATGTGATGGAAGAACAGTTCCGCCCAGCCTCGCGATGAGCCAAGAAGGAGGCGAAGCATATCTCGATAGAGCATCCCGAATCGCCCGAGCAATACAACGATTGCGTGACGCCGGAAACCCTTCAGAAATGCAAGCGACGTCCCGTGCGGTGAACCTCAAGCTGCTGTTGCCGAACGCGTTCGCTGCAGTGAGGAGCGCCCCGACCTGAATTCCGACTCGAGAGTATCCTTCAGCACTGGTTGATTGTCTTTCACAGCGACCAGATATTAACCGCCAGAATCCGTCATGTGTCTTCAGGAATCTCGATGGCAAAACATCGCGTCGCAGGTCACCAGTCGCCTCTCCAAGGCAATGCTTCGCAACAATCGCATCGCCGATTTGTGTTCTTTGGTATGACTTGGCATGCGCGTCTGAGCGAGCACGCCGCCGGTGGCCGTGTCGAGCATCGAAAGCAAGTGGACGCATTGCCGGTGAGGCTGGAAGGTTCGACAAAGCGTCTTGCCATCGAGTGCCACAGGAGCAAGTTCGCCAGGAACGGCTGCAAGCTACTGCGTCACCCAAGCTCGAACTGCATTCTCCCGCGTCTCCGGCGGCAAACCAAGCAAGGCAACTCGAAAGCAGTTTGATATAGGCGGCCTTCTTGTAAAGCTTATCGAACGCCAAAACTCTGGGTGTCGGTCGTGCAACCATTGAGCAATCGCAGTGCATCCTTTAGCCCCGGTTAAGAGACCACAAATGATCGCCGCCTGCATGGCAGCTAGGGAATGGCGTCGTCCCTTTCGCCCGCGCTCGTCGGGAATGGCTGCCAAAACAGACAGTAAGCTTCCAGCAGCCGGAAGTTTTACAGTCGTCTCTCCGTAGTTTGGATCGAACTCCATTCGCCTCGACCAACGAATACTACGCAGCAAGTCCCACAAAATCAAACATTGAATAGCCCTGGAGCTGGGAGTTGCAAACGGGAGGGCAACCAGCGAGAATAAGCAGTGCACTTGAAGCTGTTCTCACGGGGCAACCAGTGACAATAAGCCCATAAATCCTATTCTCAGCCGGGCCGACCGGTGAGAAACATAGTTAGCCAGCAAAGTCGCATGATTGGAATCACTGTTGATCCATGCCCGATGTGCGAGCTATTCGCGCCCATCATCGAAACCGCGGATTCCTGCTGGTGGTTCCTCGGTGGCTACGGAATCCAATTGCCCGCCCCGCCGAACGCCGAAGACCCAAGCGTCGTTTTAAAACACATGGAGTCGCAATCACGTGAGTACGCCAACTGGTTGAACGACGACTTCGGTTATCGCGTGGGTAAGCCCGGCTGGTTTTCACGCTACGCGAACTACGCTGACACAAATTGGGCTATGTATTTCGGATGCAACAATGCGACGGAGATTCCAACACAAACTCTTGATTGGCTGGAGAACTTCACAAGCAACGGGACTGACTGGTTCGGAGATGCTGCACAATGGGGACTCCCAACTGACGTGGCATTCGTTTGCCGAAACATAGATGATGCATTGTGGCATGTATTCACACGTGACCCCCAACATCATATGGCCGTTCAACAGCACCTGACCTTGCAATCGATCACTTTCCGACCGTTCGTCGAAACGGCTGGCTAACAAAAGCGTGAACCGGAGTGGCGATTCACGCCGAATTTGAAATCAACGTCAACCGTCGCCACCCGGTTACGCTAAGCGTTCCCCGACTGAAGAATGAAGCCGCCACGCAGCCTCAAGATTACCGACCACGAAATTGGTTCTGGACGACCATGTGTGCCCGGCGATCTCGCTATCTGCAATTGCGTTTGCACCCAACGCAAAGGCGAGGTGCTGTTTTCCTCTGACACGAACTCCCCGTACCTAATCCGAGTTGGTGGGCGTGACTGCAACGCCGGAATTGAATACGGATTGCTCGGCATGCGAATTGGCGGACGACGGACCGTCATCGTACCGCCCAACTTGACGTATAATGAACGCAAGACATACCCTGACCTTCCCGGAAAAGAATTGTTGGTCTACGAACTGCGACTGATCGACTTGCCCGAGAAATGGGATCCTGAAATGGAGCGTCGCTTGGCGGCGAAAGCCGACTCGTAGTGGATCGACCCAAACGGCGGGGAACCATCACATGCACCGAAGTCGGGCTTGCGGGCTTTTTCAAATGGAACATCAACCGTCCCGACTCGGTGATGTGTAACGTTCGTCGCCTGAAAATCGTCGCTTCATTCTTCGATCACGCCAGACCCGATTAGAATTCGTCAATGCACCCGTTTGTTGAAACAATCAGTATCGCAGGTGGCATTGCCGCGGCAATCGTGTCCGCCATCGTCCTACTGACACTATTCTACAGAGGCATGGCGTGGATCACTGGCGGTGCAAAACCAGACACAATTGCCGTGCGTGGTGTGCTGAAGAAAGACACGCTGGCCACCGTGCACGTCGCTGGCCACAAGCCGTTCGAACGTGTGCGATTCATCGGGTTCACAAATTCCCAAACAATGAAGACGCACCTGCCGTTTGAACTCAACGGCATGGTGATACTCGAAGACGAAGCGAAAACTCGCTTCTTGGTTCGTGCCAAAGACATTAGAATGATCGTCGTGCCGTCAGACGGGGAGCACCTGCCTTCGATGGAATCAAATTTGTAGTCAACGGCGAGGCCGTACGACAATAATCGCCCTAAACACGGCGACGAACAATGTGTTGCACACGGAGCGGCGGGCGGCGTCGGTCTTGAAGTCAATGTCGTTCGCCGCCGCCCGGTGAACACAAGCGTTATCCGACTGAAATCATTCCACTCGCACATCTAATCCAGCGGGACATAAATGGTACTCTATCAATTGTACGCAATCGACACCGCAAAGCTCGATAGTTTGCTTTCGACCCCCAGTGAATCGCAGTTGCGTTCCTTTGCTAATCACTTAACTGAGAACCCCCAATCAAACGCCTATTTCTCTAAAAAAAATCCGCCAAAGTGGAAGTCTGAACCGGTTTCATGGGTCGCCGAACGATTGCTTGCTGACGATTGGTATGCCGACCTATCGGAACCAGAGATGGTTGCTTGGGACGGTGCAATACAAGAAGCACTTCGCGATTCTGAAATGCGATCAACAGGAGACTTCACGATCCTTGACGTCGACGGAGTATCTGCCTGTCTTTTTGATTTCGCCCATGAGGCCGTTGATCAATCTGGCCGCGATGCTAGATATCTGCAACTAACACCGCTTCGATTCCACGAATTGCCTGCCTCGATTAACGCAGTCGAACCATCGGAACGCATCTACTGGCCCGAACACGCCGTCGTATCGCCCACCCAGGTGAAGCAAATCGCCGACACATTTCGCAACTACAAAACTTTGGTCGACGGGTTGACACCCCGAAAGCCGCAGCTTGCCCGGCAGCTCCAGACTGAAGGATTTGACGCCGCTGGGGACATTCCCGACCTGCTGACATTCCTCGATCAACTCGTGTTGGCCAACGCCACTTGGTACGCTCCAGTGGACTGCTGACTGGCGGATAACAATCCCGTGAACCGGAGTCGCGTTTCAAGCGTTTTGGCGATGGTAAACTTTTTCGACGCGACCCGGTTACGGGTGGCGTTCGCCTACAGAGGTCTCCGCCTGTGAAAATCGTTCCCCTCATCGTGACGTACAACGGGGGCGCTAGCGGTCCGTGTATCATGCGATGCGTTGATTTCCTGATGGCCGGTGAACCCGATTCATTCGGGAATGCGATCGAGCAGATTGACATTTACCCCCGCTGCCAGACGCGTGATCCGATCATCACTGGCCTCGAATTCATGTTGGATCGTTTTCAAGAGGGACTGGCGACATTGCCGTTCATTCGATTTCGCCGAAAGGCTCGTCTTTTTGAAGTTTCTTACGCAAGCGCGTGGGTTCACTCGGATTCCATGTTCAGATCATCAATAACTACATTGCCGCCATCGGAGTTCGATTGTCTTGTTCGCGAATTCGCTACTGCACTCTCATTCGTGCGATCGCGTGTCAAGAAATCAGACGACTTCGACGTGGATGCATTTGACGCCCACGTGCGACGACGCGTTGAGAGTTTGGATCAACCTGCCGGTTCACACGCAGATGAGTCGGCGAACAATGCGGTGAACGGGAGCCGCCGATGACGCCGGTTTTGAAATCATAGTTTTTTGGCGGCGGCCCCGTTACCGCTGCCGTTCGCGGAGCCGTGATGTCTCGCCGACCACTCATCTGACACGTTTATGCGATACCAAGTCATATTCCAATTTCCAGAGGCGTATTTCCCAACGCTCGACGATCTCATTGCGTTCGAAGCCAAGCTGATTGCATCACTACCAAAGACCTGCGACGTCGACGGGTACGACACGGGATCAGGGACCACGAACTTCTTCGTCTACACGGACTCCCCATTGGCTGCGTTCAAGAACTTTCGAACCTATCTGGGGACGAACCAGGTCGAAAAGAATCTTCGTGTCTCCTATCGCGATGTAGATGGAGATGCCTACACAAATCTTTGGCCATTTCGTGACTCTCGTCCATTTGATATAATGTACCCCAAGGGCGTTGATCCGTTTTCCGCGAAATCAAAACGCAGTATTCCTAAACGCAGCCCTACAGGTGTATCGAAGCTTGAGACGCCTGCTGCTGACGAGTGGCCAACTCAATGAATTGGGGCAATCGATCGGCATTAACACGCACAAGCGATCCGCGAACCATGCCATGCACCGGAGTGGCGGTGGCCAGCGGATTTGAAATGGAAACTTTACTCCCGCCACCCGGTGATGGCGGTCGTTATCCGGCTAGACGTTCACAATGAATCCGATTCCCAAATCACTCGCGAGTTGGATCACGTCCGTAGTGGCAGACGCTCCCGACAACGTGTCCCTCGTCTACCTTGAATGGAATGACGCCCGACGAGGACCGCGGAAGGTCATCTCCTTCCACGCGTTTGGATACTCACTTCCTGACTTTCACCCTGAAGACCCCTCTTCGCTCGGCGCGCTCTCGGAATGGCAGTGGGAGGCACCGACTAGCGGCGAGATTTCATCTACAAGACAGTGGGACGATTTGGCGTTACGATCCGCCCTGCTCGACTTGTTTTCGCGAGACGAATCCCTCGGATCGCCTCTAACGTCTCGTGGCGGGCAGATCGCCTTTGGCCCTCACGAGAGCACAGTTACCGTCTTCCCGGAGCAAAGTACGCGGCCGTCTTCAAGCGTCTACTACGAACTTCACGTCGCGCAAGCCAGCAACAGCGTTGATGTTCACGATGACCTGCTCGACAATGATCCAGTGATGCTGCAAAGGGTAATTTCCAATCAGAAACTGGATTATCCGCTAACCGAGAATGCCACGTTTCATCTTCAGGCGCGCGGCAAGGAGTTAGACTTGTTGTACGCGGTGCGTTGGTTTATTTGCAGTGACCGGATGCGTGATCTAATTCAGGCAGCCACTCAGCATTGCCAAGTGTTTCCAATTCGCCTCTACCGGTCCAAGAAGGTCGCGCCCGACAAACTGATCGCGGGTTACTCTGTGGTTCAATTGTATGAACAACTGGAGTGTCTTGACCCTGCCGATGTGTTGCCGCCCCCTTACGACGGTTTCTTACCCGAATTCGATCCAGTCAAAGGCTACCGTATCGTCCGGTCGCTTGCGGGTGATCGCGAGATATTTCGGATTGCATATGAATATCGAAGGCTTGTCGTGTCACAATCGTTTCGCAATAAGTGCGACAGTCTTGGAATCACAGGTGTTGAGTGGCTTCGCAGGGAGTCCGTGGAATGATAGTCGGATAACAACGTGATGCACGACGAGTCGCCGAGTCGTGGTTTTTGAAGCGGAGGATCGCTCGCGGCGACCGCGTGATCACAAACGTTATCCGACTGATGTGCGAGTGAAGGCCTGAACGCAAGCCCATGATGCTCAAACTCCGATGCGACAAATACCCTCCGCTAACTATCGTTGCTTGTGCTGACGGAGAACACGAATTTCGCACTGTTGTAACCGATAGTCGATTCAAGTTCGACGTCGTCGACGAAGGCGGATCTATAGTCCTTTCGTCTCGGCCGCACTCGGAACGTGGGCTGAAATTCCTCGCGGGGCATGGTGAACACTGTATCTCTGACGGTACGTCGACTATCGCAGCAATTCACTACGGCGGAATTCTTGGTCTCCGGCGAACTGCAACTGTTGCGGGTACTTCAAATCCCTTTCCACGCTCAAGCAAATTCACCTTCATGGATACATGCTGGACATATTCTGGTAAGATTCTTAAAATCGAACGACTAAATGCCACAACCCTGCCTGCAATCATGGGACTCGCATTCTACTGGATGGTTCGGGCATCGAATTCTGACCACGGATCTTAAAAGCTGCAACGATCCAATGCTCGGCGGATAACCAAGCGATGAACGCGGAGTGGCCGACAGCGCGTTTTCATATGGAAGATCAACCGCGGCCACCCGGTTATCGCTATCGTTATCTGGCTAGAGACCTATGACGCGAACTCCACCCGTACTCGATGAGGCTTTGGTTCAAACGCTTAGCAAATTAGCATCCGAAATTGATGGCTCAAGCGAAACGGATTCTGCGGAACTGGTAAAAACATTCAACGCGATGGCCGGTACCCACATTCCTTATTTGGAATTCCAAGGCGTTTACGGCGCGGAAGAACATGATGCTTATGTGCGGCGTTTACTGACGGCGAAACTGACGAAGGCTGACCCAAGTCTTGATCGAACTGAATTGATCAAAATATTCACGCGTATAACCCAAGATCCAGCGGATGATGCATACCTTCAATATGCGTTTACAACAATCGAGAAATCCTTTGGCGATTCTCAGGTTTCTGATTTGGTTTTTTGGCCCAATCATTATTTTGACGATGGTAGCGACCCGGATGAACTGACACCTGAACAAATGGCGGACGCAGTACTCGATCGCTATGCGAGAAAAGGTGCCAGATAACAATATGTTGAACCGGAGTGGCGAACATGCCGGTTTTTGAAATCAACGTCAACCGTCGCCACCCGGTTAACATTGCCGTTATTTTGCAGGAACTGAATCGTGCATGACTGGCGGCAAGCGCTCCGTGATCTCGTGACGATCGGTAAGTCAGATACTTTTCCGCTGCTAGTATTCACAGCCAATCCGCCCGTCAACGCTCCATGGCCGCAGAATCTTCCGGCCTCAAAACCCGTTCACGAACTATTCCAATTATGTGACGGCGGGTTCTTCGCCGATTACAACTGGCTCGGGCTGTCAACAGAGTTATCGGAGCGTGAACGACTAACCCTTCAAAACGCTTATTGGCACGAACATCTGACAGACTACTATCCCGATGGAACTTCGCCACTAGCGAAAGGACAACACTTGATCCTCGGAAATGATGCCTCAGGTTCTCCGTTGATTTGGGATCGGAACTCGGATTGTGTGTCGACGTTCTTTTTCAAGGGCGGTGATTGGGAACCTATAGCACCAACATTCGAAGAATTCATGACTGACCTGTTCTTTCCCAAGACAATCGATGAGAATGACATGTGGCACGAAGCGTTGGCCCAACTCAAAGAACAAGCAAAATAACAAAGCGTTGGACGCGGAGCCGCCGGTCGCGTCGTTCCTGAAGTCAAGGTTGATTGGCGGCGGCCCGGTCAACGCCGCCGTTCGCCGACAGATACTGATGCTTAACTGGTCACGCTGATTGATACGTCGCTACTCCATCTTTGCCACCTTGCTTGCAGCCGCTTGGGTCGTCATGACCTTCACGCACGAATGCGGACACATCGTCGGCGGCATGGCTTGCGGCGCGACACTCACCGACTTTGACCTCGTCCCGTGGCGGATGCCGTATAGCTTGCACTCTCCCGATCCGCACCCGCTCGTGACTCTTTGGGCTGGGCCACTGCTTGGCGTCGCCGTCCCACTGATTGCTGCGTCGATCATCCGCAAACGCTGGGCTTGGTTCATCGCTGACTTTTGTGTGATCGCGAATGGCGGCTATCTCGCATTGGCTTGGCTATCGGGTGACCGCTTCCTTGACACACCTCGCTTGCTTGCCGCAGGTGCGTATCCCGCATCAATCGTGGTATACTGCATCCTCACAATTGGGGCCGGATATGTCTGGTTCCGGTCTGACTGTATCTACTATCTAGCACCGACGACAAAAAGCGGCGAACCATCCGATGCAACCGAGTCGCGGTAGCGGGGCGTTTCGAAATGGAAGATCAACCACCGCGACCGGCTGATCGGTGCCGTTATCCGACTTAGCATGCTCGAACTTGCGGCGTCTACAAACGCGATTCACACAGCAGGAAAACAGACTGGACGATCATTCGCCCGGCAAATGTCGCTCGTTGCGTCTGAACAAACTTGGCGCAGAACCGGACGCTCGCTCGAATTGCAACTTGGAAATCTGCAATGACCGCCCGCCGTAAAGACCCGAACACGAAATACTACTACTTCATCGACATCGACCTGTACTCACGCCAAATCATTAGCTGGGATACTGACACGCAAAACAATGTTGACTTTAGCGAGCTGACCAACGGTTGCTACCGCGTTTTTCTAACCAAGGGCCAGTACGCCAAACTCGTGAAGCAACTTGATGAAGCCCGGTCGTGATTTGTGCGAGGTCGATGCTTGCAGTCGTCATAGGCGGATCGCTACACTCGTAGTTGTCGAGGGGCGTGCGGTGCGCACCCATCCTCCAACCAAAGCTGCGGATAACAATGCCGTGCACCGGAGTACGGCTTGCAAGGTTTTTGGAATGGAAAATCAACTGTCCGTACCCGGTGACGGCTGGCGTTACCCGACTGAAATCGAATGACACCAACGGAATTCAAATCGCGATACATTGCATCGCTTCCTGATGTGCCAGACGAACTGCGAGAAGAACTTGACCTCGAACGCTTTGTGGCCTTTGACCCTCAAGTCGTTGCCGCACACGAACTGAATCCTCAAGACGCGGCGATTCTCACAGAGGTCGGGTTGCCGAACTCTGCGTCGCCGTGGTTGACGTTCGATCTCGATCCGAAGCGTCGACTATCACCTATCGAGGGATTCCCGCAGATGCTCGCGATTGGCTCCAACGCGTACGGCGACTATGTTTGCCTCGACATGGATACAGGTGCTGAGGTTGTCTACATAAATCACGACAACTTAAACGCTCGAGTTTTCATCAATGCTTCGGTCTCTACTCTCGCCGAATCGCTCTGCCTATACTTAACCCACCGGCATAAGGGAGAGCCCAAAGACTTGTTAACTGCAATTGGTTCCATCGACCCTGATGCAATTGCTGACGGTACCTTTTGGAACCATGAGACTACTGCACTTGCTGAGAACGGCGGGTAACAATCGCATGCAACGGAGCCGGCGGTCGGGTCGGTTTTGAGATCAACGCGTATCGCGCCGGCCCGCTGATGCGTAGCGTTCTGCCAATTGCTTCAATGGACCTACTTGATCGATTCCTCGGACATGACGCTTGGGCCACTGAGCAACTCCTTGGAATCTGTGCGCAGCTGGCAGACGATGAACTAGACCGACCATTCGATATTGGTCACCAGACGATACGTCGAACGCTCGATCATATCATCCACAACATGGAGATCTGGTCGTCACTGATGGCCAACGACCCAATTGAACGCGCTTCGGACGCATCAATCTCTGCTATGACTCGACGGCTCGAGGTCGCAAGCGCACGGTTAGGAACGATTGCTCGACAGACTGCTGATTCCGGCGGTTGGGACGAAATGTGGTACGATCACCTCGAAAACCCACCGCGAAACAAACGGTTTGGCACCGCAATTGCGCACGTAATCACTCACAGTATGCACCACCGCGCACAACTGCTCTACATGCTTCGACTGACCGGGATCACAGACTTACCCGAGGGCGATGTCTTCAGTTGGGAGACCCAGAATCGAGGCAGAACGAACGGATGAACCGGAGGACCGGTGGACAGTTTTCCGAATGGATGCTCAACTCCCGGTCCCCGGTTATCCGGGCCGTTACCCGACGGAAAGCGTGTGACTGGAAACCGTTCTGTGATGCTTGACATTTCGGCTCGCATTGATGCCGCCCTACATTCTGACGATGCATGTCACGACATTCGAATGCTCGCACGAGAATTTGTCTCCGAAGGCCACTCGAAGCATCTCTTGAACGATGCGTTTCTCGACGCTCTCGCTTTGTTCCCCGCCAATATTCGGGCTGCCTACCCGTTTCAACACGAACTCCGAGAAACGCTGCAACTTCTTGCGTTGTGGACTCGCGATCACCACACTCAATGGCCTGCCCCCTGGTACTCCGGGCAGGGATTTGAAAACCACAAGACTCCAGAGGAAGTGGCGACTGCAGAGAACTGGCTGCGCGACGAACTCGCTTTTCGTATTGGACGGGCGCGTGACGGCGGGTAACCATGTGATTCAACGGAAGACGGGTGGTCCGTTTTCTCGTCTGCTTGCAAGCTATTCGCCCGTCCCCGCTGATCACAACCGTTCTGGCTGGCGAGCTATTCACGTACGCCGCTCAATCTCTTCGACATGCATGAAACATCCCTCATCGGCGCGACACGAATGCAAGGCAACTTGATTGCCGCATTCGTCCTGCTTGTGCTGGGCGTCGCGTTGTTGCGATGGCTCCATCGAAAGGACAATGCGAAACGCGGATTCAATTGGGCACCAGTGATCGCATTTATATGCGGTCCTGCGATCGCTACGGCTTACTTTGTTGCTGACGTCCTGTGGTTCGGACACGGCACGTATACCATCGCGAGCGACTACTTCGACACCTTCTGGCGCGTCCTTGTGATCGGTCTGGCTGCTGGGACGCTGGGGGCGATCGCCTTTTGGATGGAACCTAGATCCCGGCGACATCACGCGCAATAACGGGTATACTGGAGCCCAGGATCAACTGTTGCCTTGGTCGTCCGTCGTAAACAGCCAGAACCATGGGATTCAACGGAGCGGCGGTGGTGCGATCTTTCGTGATATCAACGTCAACTCCCGCCGCCCGCTGATCCTTGCCGTTATTTGAGCAAAACCTACCTGAGCGGAAACAATGCTCGACCGACGTCCGAATTTGCCGCTAATCGATTTCGTAATCTCTAACGACGCTTCCACGCACGATATACGGTACCGAACCGTTTGCCACTGCAATCCATTGAGGGACACGGGACTGACCAGACAACGAACTCGACTTTGGTTCTCGGACACCTGGAAACGATCTGCGTTCGATTACTGGAACGCTTGCGATAATCCGGCTATGAACGATCACTTCGTTTACACGTTTCGCGACTCTGCTGCTCGATGCTGGCTCGATGTTTTCGTCACTTCGAAACCGAGATCGCATTCAACCAGATACTCGATTTGCGACAGACAGACGCTTGCGATATCATCGTTCGATCGGTTGCTGGAACTGATCGGCCTCGAAAAACAAAACTCAAATAACCAACGGATGCACCAGAGTGTCGGTGGCCACGGTTGGTGGTAGCTAGACCGTCCAGTGCCGCCACCTGGTGATCCGAAACGTTCTGCCACAAAAGCACATGCCTGACGTAACGTGGGTCCTTGAGCCCGACATCTTTCCTGAGACACACGAGCCGATCCGGAACGCCATCCGTGATCGCGGGCATCGTCTCATTGATTGGTCCGACTCTTGGTGGTCCGATGGGGTCCCATCGCGAGTGCCTAAATCGTCCGTCGTCTTTCATGGCTCGCTCGGTAACGCTGCACGAATCACCAATGAACTTCACTGGACTCCGGGATCGTTTTGCCCAGTCGAATCATTTCGTTGCTCATCATGGTACGAATCTGCGCGGCAATGGCTTGTGCATGTTGAGTGGACGGTCTGCGCCGCAAGCGAACTCGTCGCTAACGCTCGCACGATTGCAGATCAACTCGGCGCAACCGATCGCCTATTTGTGCGTCCCGACAGTCCGCTGAAACCATTCAGTGGGCGGGTTGTCGATATAGCCACGCTGACACTGGCCAAACTCGATCATGGTTTCTACTACGAGGACGATTCGATACCGGTAGTTGCTGCGCCCATTCAGCAAATCGGCCACGAATGGCGTTTCTTGGTCGTGAATCGTGCGGTCATCACCGGATCGGCTTACGATCCACATACCAGAAAGCCCGTAATCGTTCCCTTGGACTCGACGGCCGCAGCATTTGCCTCGACGGTCGCTTCCGCACTTCCGCAACCCGACATCGTCTACGTCCTTGATATTTGCGAATCCAATGGCCAACTGCGTCTCTTGGAATTGAATCCATTTGGTGGGGCTGATCTATACGCGTGCGACGCAGACGCGATAATCAACAGCGTCTCGGCAATCGCAGCCGCAGCGTAAAAGTGGCAGAACCATCGCATGCACGGGAGTGGCGGTGGCCAGCGGATTTTTTAAAATCAACATCGACTCCCGCCACCCCGTGATGCGGGTCGTTCGTCGATAGGAGGTTCTCATTGCAAAAAAATGTCTGGCGAGATGAAGTTGCCCGCGAAAGGCTGGTGGGATGGTTCGATCGCTTTCGCGATAAAATCCAACCGCCTGTCGAGAGCCTCAAGGTGCCATCGAGATATGGCCCGAGCCACGTCTTACTTGCCGGTCAAGCCGACGCGCCACCGCTCATATGCTTGCACGCGATGCGGACCGGCTCGGCATTTCTTGTTTCGGAGCTCAATCCGCTTCTGGACCGGTTTCGTATTATTGCTCCGGACCTACCGGGCCAATCCGTTCACGGTCCGCAAATACGATTGTCCCTGAAAAATGGCGCTCACGCCCAATGGCTATGCGATGTTCTCGATGGTTTAGACCTCGACACGGTCAACATGTTCGGGGTGAGTTGGGGTGGATTCGTCGCTCGCCAGACGGCGACGTTGATTACTGAGCGAATCGATCGGTTGGCCCTGTTAGTCCCGGCTGGAATCGTCCGCGGTTCGCATACTGCCGGGCTTATTAAGATGGCTTGGCCAATGCTTCGCTATCGCTTCTCCCGATCGAAGCGAAATCTGCAACGTTTGATTGCCCCATTATTTACAACATGGGATGACGATTGGGCTGGATACACCGGCGACGCCGTGCACGACATGCCGTTCGACTTTCGAATTCCGCCCCTCGCATCTGACAGCGAATTGCGTCAACTCAGAATGCCGTTGTTGGTACTCGGTGCTGAGGAGGACATTTCCTTTCCCGGTGAGAAACTTGTCCGGCGAATCATCGCAGAAGCCCCCAATGCCTGCGGTGAAGTCATACCGGCATGCAAGCATTGCCCGCCAACAACGCTGGAATTTCGTATTTGGCTCGCACATCGCCTAATCGCGTTTTTCCTCGGAGATCGAAACGACGAACCAAGCGATCCACCCAAGTCGCCGATCGGGCGCGAATTTGAATCATAGTTTTTTTGCGACGACTGGGTGATCGCCAGCGTTCGCCGACTGAAGTGTTGCTAGCGTGCATACGCTACAATTTTGGCATGGACACTGTTTACATTGAAACCTCAATCGTCAGCCACGCGTCGGCACGCCCAAGCCCAAACATCCCGATCGCCGCGCTGCAACATCAGGCCGCGAGTGGTGGAGTGTCGAGCGGCCGAAATTCAGTCTTGTCACGTCGCAGCTTACAATTGTTGAAGCATCTGACGGCGATCCATCAGCGGCCTCCGATCGACTTAAAATGCTAGATGGATTGCCATTGGTTCCCCTCGGCCCAGATGTCGATGCATTGGCCAAATTGATACTTGCCAAGCACATGATGTCGCAAAAGGCGGCCGCCGATGCGGTGCATGTTGCCGCAGCCGCGATCGCCGGTGTAAACTATCTACTGACGCAAAACTGCAAGCACATTGCAAACGCTCACGAACTTCCTCGGGTCTATCGCTTGTTGGAAGAACAGGGTTACGACCAACTGCTGATTTGCACGCCGACTGAATTTTTAGGCGGAGAAAACGATGACGAAGAATCCAATACTTGACGAATTGCATGCGACACGGGAACGACTGCTGGTTGAATCCGGTGGCACAATCTCTGGTCTATTAGATCGCCTTCGCGCCGAACAAGCGACTTCGGACCGCCCAACCTACAAAGCGGCGAACCATGCGATTCAACGGAGCGGCGGTGGTGACGTTGCTGCCAATGGAGAATCCGCTCCCGCCGCCCGCTGATCGCTACCGTTCGCCAATCAAATTATGCTCCCAGAAGACTTAGGAACAGTAGACCGGAACGTCCCTACTGGAGTCTCTCAAGACGTGAGCAACCTTTTTCAGTCCGCCCAGCAGGAGTATCTTTTTTGTGGAGGATGTGTGACGGTGTATTACTAGCGTTTGAAAGCACTTAGAAATGAAAATAAAACAGACACGAACGAAATTTACATTGCCGCTCTTCACAGCTCTGGTAGTTGCTCAGACCGGCATATCACGCGCTGCACCGCCTGTATCGGAGTCGCGTCTCCAGACTTATGAGGAGCGGGTTGAATCCGTGACGGAGACCCCGGGCCTGGTCGCCTTCTGGGATTTTGTGCAACGTGAAGAAGGAGTCAACGGAACAGGGAAGTTTGTTGCGCACACAGCAAAGGGAGATGAGCACCGGTATGTGCTTGAGCCACATAATATTTCTGTAGATTACTGGCACCAGGGGGAAGAGGCGTCATTGGCTGATTTTCCTTTGCTGAATCGTGGACCTTTTGGGCAGGCGGTGCAATTCCGGGACCCGAAGTCCGAGACTGACCTTCCGGTTTTGATGGTTCCGAGATCCTTGCTGCACGATACGCCGCTGGATATCAAAGGGCCCGGTAAATCCGTGACCATGTTGGTTTGGCTCATCTATCAGGGGGAAGATCATGGCATTGCCGGAATGTGGCTCGAGGGCACGGATACACCCGGCGTCAAAGATCCCGCTCCGGTGCAGGTCAAGGGAGCACGGCAGTTCGGCTTATTCGCCGGATTGGGTGCGAATCCAGGTGGCGTAAGTGCCCATATTTCCGAGAATGGTCTCTCGACCTTTGGAGATCGTTATGCGCGGCATATGTCAACGACGTCTGAGAAGATGAAAAAGATCAGCGTAGATGCCAAAGGGGCGGATCTCGATAAGGGATGGTCAACCATTGGATTCACTTTCGATAGCCAAACGAAAGCGGTTAGGTCCTTTCTTGACGGTTCATCCAGCGAAGTGTGGGTCGAGAATCCAGAGAAGGACCGACACTACAAATACGCAGCGGAAGCCTGGCAGAAGGGCAAACTGGCTGCGTCGAAGCAACCGGTAGCGGACTCGGAAGCGAATGAATTTTACTCGCCGCCGGAGACAACTCCTTTGAGCGAAAAGATTGTGTCTGAGACTGCGGGAGAACGCGTTGTCGAGCGCACTTATGAATACACGAAAGTGCGTGTCACTTTACGTAAAGACAGTCAAGGGCAGGTTAGCGAAACGGTCTCCAGCGCGCTCGTAGCGCTGAAATCAAATCCCTATTGGTTTGGTCACGATATTTATGCTCCGCGCACGCTTGCCGAGGGCGGACCATTCACCGTGGGGCGCGTGATTCACAGCAATCGCCACAAAACTCTTTCCGCCTACATTGGAGGTGTTGCCGTTTTTGATCGTGCACTCACATCCGAAGAAATGGCGTGCCTGTCAGCTATCGGCCGCGATCAGCCCATCATCACTCCCAGCAAATAGAACAGACTTCAAGCGTGGTGCGTGAAACGGGTCAGGGTGTGAATGGCACGGTGTTAAGCGACGCCACGTTTCCTTCCTTCGTGTAGTGAGGTCCGAACGGCTAACAAGCCGGCGATGGACAAGCCCGATCCCGTTTCGAGTTGATTGACTTCCCTGATTCGATTCCTTATTCTGCTTTCGAGGCCGCGCTCCCGGATCGGGCTGCCATGCCTCAGACGCTATGCAACCCGTGGAACCAATTGCAATGAATCCACAAACCCTTGCCGCGTGTCCCAACCAGGGGCAGAACACGACTCGCCGTCTTCGTCTTCGCTCACAACCAAAGGTGAAGGTGACTCCATCGCCTCCGGCAGGTCGAATCGTACTATATGCCACCGAACCTCCCCACACCGAAGAGAGCCAGTTTCAACATCACTGCCTCGGCGATAAACGCGAAACACATCCAGCTTAAATCCACTGCCCAAATACTCGACCTCAAAGTCTGGGTCAGTGCGATCCAACATTGCCCCGAATGCACTTAAAACACTCATTGTGATCTCGCATAACCAAGCGATGCAGCGAAGCCGCCGACACCGCGTTTAATTTATAGCAAGCTCTTATTCGGCGGCTCGCTGATCGCCAACGTTATGCCGCTGAACCACACCGAGCTCCATGAACACAATCGCAGCATGTATGCAGCACACGGAGTTCGTATGCGATCCACATCTCGTCATCGCCATTGACGGGGGCCCGCTCGATCGCATCCTCTCTGCTGCTTGTCCGCATCAGAAGCTCAATGGACTTGTGCCAGCGATGCTCGACTGGATTCATGGTGATCGGGAACGTCAAATGGTATGGCAGTGAATAATGCCCGCTCATGCTACGCGTTCGATTGCTCCAGTTCCGATTTGTCCGGATGACCTTGATCTACGATGTTCTGTCATTGTGGCGGACGTTACCTCTACTGCTGACGCAGTCGTGTGGCAACGATTGGGCCTCGACCATTCTGAACCAGACGAGTTGCCTGAAAACATAGGGACGAAGGTCGAATGGCTCGGCGGTGTCGGGCCATTCACATTTGATCGCGTGGAGTACAAACAAATGGTCGATACCTTCCGTCGATCCACAATTCATGAAAACACGGCATAAATCGGGTAGCCGCGGCCATCGCTGACCGCGGCCCCCCACACCACCTAGCGTGCGGGTCCGCACTAGGCGGTTCGACGAAGCGGAGCAAGCTCGGCCCAGAGAGGTTTTATAGAGCTCCGTCCTTTTTCGGCAATCCACTTGTTGGTCATTCCGACTCCACTGGCAATCGTCTTGGACATGCGTCAGGGGCCTTTGAGACTTCGCGCGAGCCGGTACGCCTGACGTCGCAGAACTCCGTGATTCGCGAGCATTTTGCTCGCTCGACCTTCGGCCCCCTCCCGGCTAAATATCGCTTGAGGATCTAACAAGAACGTTGATCAACCAATTTCTGACCTTTCAACACTTCCGGTTGGGGATCGCTTGCGTATTGTGCATGCAATTTGGGACACACTGCCTGACGATGTTGACCTTTCGCCGTCTGCGGAGCAACAAGCCGAAATTGACCGTCGACTTGCTTCCGACCATGTAGACCCATCGACCGCCGTGTCGCGCGATGAAATGATGCGGCGCATCGAGAAGCAACGGTGATGTGGCATGTTACGTAGCGTTCGGAGATCGAAAATGATGTTTGCGATGCCGCCGCTTGGTATGACGACTAGCTCCCGGGACTCGGCGATGAATTTATTGCCGAATACGTTTCGGCGATAAGCTGAATCCAGGGCAACCCACTACTGTTCGCGATCGCCAAGAACGGACTTTGCCCGTGCCGACTTAAGCGGTTTTCCTATATCATTCATTTCAAGGTCGATGGTAGCGATATCTTGGTCGTCGCGTTAATGGGCGGTGGTCGCGATGACTCCTCGTTCATTCACCGCAAAGGTTGGCCAAGGGTTGTTACGGAGCGGCGGTGGCACCCTTTTCCGTTTGCTTAAAAGTCATTCGCCGCCCCCCGCAAAACCCTGCCGTTCTGCAATATGGATCTGAATGAAGTCGCAATTGCTATGAAGGATCCGCCGAGCGGGCCTAGCGGCTTTGTCGACTTCTTCGTACGCACATTGGCAATGTTGCCACGTTCGGTTCGTTCGCAGGCTTTGGGACGCGGATGACGATTCGCGTGAAGGGGCGCTCGCATGGATGCTCAAGCGTGGCGACGAAGATTACAAACTCAATTGGATTGATTCGATTTTGCTTTTACATTGCAGAGCGGTCCTCATAGCCGAGTTCGGTTCCTCGATTGATGTGGTTGCAAAAGAAATCCAAGACAGCGATCACATAACCAACCCAAGCCCGCTACCAATCCAACCGTCGGACTTGACGGACATCGTCATGCCGCTGAACACCCGACGTCATTGAGAGACGCCACGGACCTTTGCCACTATGGGCGGAGGGGTAGGTTTCATCGTGTGAAACGCCAAAAGCTTCCAACTTCTTCAACCGGGTGCAGCGGTTTCCAATTATCCTGTGGGGCACCCCAATCGCTGGCCAACCAAGGCTCCATTCAAAAGAATGTGGTGCCGGTGCGGGAGGATTCGTCGCAGAACGTGGCGTCGGGGATCGAACAACCGCACGAGGTGTCGAGAAGTCGGTTCATCGGGCACGATGGTTTGAGCCACGATTGCGTTGGTGCGATTTCAACTCTGGAGGATTGCGAATTGGGCGTCCCAACGTTTTCGGATGATGAAGTCCCATAAAAGATGGAACGATGGTCAGGGGGCGAGTCGGGTCGCGATGTGTGAACGGGGGCAGCGGGAACGCGGCCGATGACGAAAAGGTGAAGAAGCTGGTCGCTTTGCTAGAGCTGAGGATTCCGCCGATTTGGACCAATTTTAAAGTCATCGGCTGAAGCCTTGACTCCAGCGTTTGACTGCAAATTGAGACGCTTTTTAGGCGGCTTTATCTTCGGCGACCGGGTCGCTTTGCGTTTCGTAGACGCCCGCTTCGCTGGCACCGTCGCCATTCCAGTCGCCCGCGACGGGCTGACCGTTGGGCGAATGGGGCTGATCGAAACGCGTGTCGTCCGCAGAAATCTGACGATCGGAATTGCTGTCGAGGATCCAGGTGTTGCCGCGAACGACGCCTAGATCGTCGATGCCGTCGCCGTTCCAATCGCCAACGATTGGCAGGTCGCCGGGTTCGCCAAATTGGACGGTTTCGTCTCGTGAGGTCCAGCGTCCGTCACCATCGCTGTCCAACATCCAGCGTCCAGCCCGGTAGATGGCGATCGTATCGATACCGTCGCCGTTCCAATCGCCGGCCAATGGCGTATCGGCATTGTGTCCATATCGGAACACGTGATCGATCAGATCGCTGCGGACCTGGCCGTGTTCACGCAGCTGCAACACGCGGTGCCCATCGGTCGCTTCGGGATGCATCGGCGGTTGGTTCTTCGGTCGCAAACGGCGGATGTTATCGGGATCGGGCAAACCGGGATCGCGGACGATCGCTTCGGGATCGCGGTCCCATTCGGGGCCAAAGATGCCAATGTCGTCTTTCCCATCGCCATCCCAGTCGCCAACGACGGGACGGTCCATTTCGTTACCAAGTTGGATGTACAGGTCGTTGCCATCCCACTTGCCATTGCCGTTGACGTCGATGAACCAATGTCCTTCGATAAAGAGGGCCAATTCATCGCGTCCGTCACCGTTGAAGTCGCCAGCCAGAGCGATCGCATCGTCGTCGCCCAAGAGCATCGACGACGACTGGGGCAAGACGTTGCCTTCGCGATCCATCAGGATCCAGTTTCCCTTCTCGCGGAGATTGTTTGTCCAGGCGGCGGTGTCTAACACGATGCCCGCGTTTTGAATCACCTTGCCGCCGGAACTTTGCAACGCCGTTTCGCCACGTGGGAATCCGCCGTCGATGACACTCAAGTGCCATGTGAAGCCCGGATCGTCGTTGGCCCAAATCGGATGGTTGATTTCGATCGCGTCGGCAAAGTTGATCAGCAACGGCGCGACGGGGAACTGTTCAATCGGTGGTTGGATGACTTGGATTGGTGGCGGATTCCATTCGACAGGTGGGATCGACGGAATTTTATCGATCAAGACTTCGCTGAAGTTGTTCTCGACCGACGCGCCACCCACGGGCAGGTCGATCAAGATGATGCCGTCGTTGTTGGGATTCGTGGCGCTGTCCAACGCCAGCGTTTGCAGCTGGAACGTGGTCGTCGAATCTTCGGGCTCGTCGGCTGCATTGACCGCAAACCCGCCCAGGCTGCCGGCGGTGTCCAAACCATCGATGTATCCATCGGGTTGAATCTGGTAGATGTGATACGTCGCCGCTCGCAGACCCGTGAATTCGTAGTAGCCGTTGGCATCGGTGACGACGCGAATTGGTCCGTCGCCATAGACGCCAGGCAACGCATTTTCGCCAAGGAAGGCTTGTCCGAGAACGTTTCGCAGTTCCAGCGTGACGCCCGCCAAGGGGGTGTCGTCGCCCGTGCGAAGACCGTCGGAGATCCCTCGCAAATCTTTCGGGTCGGGAACTTGCGACAGCAACCGCACGCCGCCGTCCTGGAAAACGTATCCGCTGATCATCGCCGGTGGCAACTCACAGAAGTCGTTGTTCAGCGAGTGTTGATTGGCCAGCAAGCCGATCGCCACGATCTGGTTGATGCCCGAATCGTCGCCACCGGTGGTTCCGGCGTGTTGGTCGCCGTCGAAGTATCCGGTCGGTTGCACTTGAATCACCGAATACGAACCCGGTGCGATCTCTTTGAATTCGTAGAAGCCCGCGGTATTGGTGAGCGTCGTTGCAACGAGCGTTCCGTCGGCGGAATACAACTGCATTTCGACGTTGGCCAGCAACTCTTCATCGGGGTCTCGAATGCAATCGCCATCGGTATCGACGTGAACGTAGCCAGAGATCGATCCAGGGGGCAGTTCACAGAAGTCGTTCGATTCGCTGTCTTGACCCGCGGCCAACGGAATCTGCGAAATCCGATTGGTCACCGAATCGTCGCCGCCGGTCGTGCCGGCGTGTTGGTCGCCGTCGTAGTATCCGGTCGGTTGCAGTTCGACGACGGTATAGTCGCCCGGTGCCAAATCGGTAAACTGGTAACGACCGTTGATATCGGTCGTCGTCGTCATGATCAGCGTGCCGTTGCTGTCGTACAGTTCGATCGTCACGCCCGCCAAAAGCAGTTCGTCGGGATCGCGAACGCAATCGCCATCGGTATCGACGTGGACGTAGCCGGAGATCGACCCAGGAGGCAGTTCACAGAAGTCGTTCGATTCGCTGTCTTGACCCGCGGCCAACGGAATCTGCGAAATCCGATTGGTCACCGAATCGTCGCCGCCGGTCGTGCCGGCGTGTTGGTCGCCGTCGTAGTATCCGGTCGGTTGCAGTTCGACGACGGTGTATTCACCCGGAGCCAGGTCGGTGAATTCGTAGCGTCCCAAGGTGTTGGTCGTTGTCGTCGCGATCAACGTCCCGGTGTTGTCGTACAGTTCGATGATGACGCCCGCCAAAAGCAGTTCGTCGGGATCGCGGACGCAATCGCCATCGGTGTCGACGTGAACGTATCCGGAGATCGTTCCGGGAGGCAATTCGCAGAAGTCGTTGAACTGGGAATTGTCGCCAGAGCTGAGCGGAATCTGTGAGATCCGGTTGATGACCGAATCGTTGCCGCCGGTGGTTCCGGCGTGCTGGTCGCCGTCGTAATAACCCACAGGTTGAATTTCGACGACGGTATAGTTCCCAGGCATCAGGTTGGTGAACTGGTAGACACCCGCGTCGTTGGTTGTCGTCCGCTGCAGGAAATTGCCCGCCGCGTCGTACAGTTCCACGACAACTCCGCTGAGCATCAATTCGTCGGGATCGATCTCGCAATCGCCGTCGGTGTCGACATGGACGCGACCGGAGATTTGCGCGGGCTTGAGTTCGCCGAAGTTGTATTCGACGCCGGCAAGTCCTTGTTTCAGCGTGATCTCGACAATCCGATCGCCCGGGTTGTCGGCGCGGCCCACGGTCGCGCCGGCAATGATGCCGGCGGTATCGAGGCCGTCGAGGTATCCGGCAGGCGTGGTTTCACGAAGGGTGTAGTTGCCCGGCAACAGATTGTCGAATTTATAGAATCCGTTGGCGTCGGTTTGTCGCGATGCAACGACCACTCCGGTGGAATCGATCAGATCGACACGGGCTCCCGGAATCGGAGTCTCCGTGGCATCGCGGATGCCGTCGTTGGATTGATCGTGGTAAACGTAGCCCGAAATACTCGCCGGTGCGGCTTCGCAGAAATCGTATTCCGTTCCCACGCCGCCGGCTGCCAAGGTGATCGTCGTGATTCGGCTGCCACCATCGACACTGCCGACCATTTGGCCGTCGATCACGCCAACATGTGCCGCTCCTTCGAGCAGTCCGACGGGGGTGTATTCGATGATCCGGTAGTTGCCTTTGACCAGGCGATCGAATTCATATTCGCCGAGCGAATTGGTGCGCGTCTCGGCGATGAAGTTGCCTGCGGAGTCTTCCAAAACGATCCGGACATCCTCGAGCGGGATGTCGTTACTCTCGTCGTGTGGGCCAAAACAATCTTCGCCGGGAGCGACCAGATAGACAGCTCCAGCCAACGAGCCCAGCGGCAGTTCGCCGAAGTTGTAATCGATACCGACCGAACCGCCTTGCAAATCGATGTCGTTGATCTCATCGCCGGGGTTGACCGCAGCACCAACCAAGATCCCGTCGACGGTACCGGCGGTATCCAAACCGTCCGACAGATCGTGAGGCATCACGGTTTCGACGACTCGGTAACGGCCTGGGGCCAGGTTGGTGAAACTGTAGGAACCGTCGGCGGCCGTCGTGGTTTCGACGATCTCTTCGGGGGCGATCGTGTCGACGGGAATCAGGCGGATCGTTACGCCCCCCAGGCCGACTTCGCCAACATCCTTGATGCCATCGTCGTCGTCGTCGCGGTAGACGAAGCCGCTGATTTTCGCCGGGTCCGCTTCCGCAAAGTCATAATCGACCGCGTGCAGATCGCCCAACGGAATTTCGATACCGGTCAGCACATCGTCGTTCAAAACCGTGCCGATCACGCTGCCGTCGATCGTTCCAGGAACCGCACCGACGCTGAACAATCCGGTCGGCTGCGTCTCTTCGATGCGATAGGTTCCGGGCAGCAAACCCAGTTCGGTTCCAAAGCGGTAGTCACCATTGGCGTCGGTTTTCGTCGAATGTCCGGTGGACTCAAATTGTCCCGACGTTTCGTTCAACAGGTACAGGTGCAAGGAGACGTCAGCGATCCCTTTTTCCGATCCGCTTTGAACCAGATTGAGATCGTTGTCCAAGTAGACGGTACCGGCGATCGAGATCGGCTTGGGCGCTTGTTGCAGTGTCACCAGTGCCGCAGCGGTTCGGTCGGCGTGGCTGAGGACATCGTTCCCCGCGTCGGGAGGAAGATCGATCCCGTACAGCGATTTGGGGTCGCCGTACTTATTCTCGAAGATGTTCGAAACGGTGATGTCAAAGTAATGTGGCGCTTCAAAGGTCGCCGTGAGGATCGAATCGTGGAATTCCTGACCCGATTTGATCACGTCCAAACGACTGTTGAAGAATTCGACATCATCGCTAACCTTCAAGATCTCATCGACGTCCAGACTGAAGATCAGTTTGTCGCCGGCTTGAAAGTTATTGAACTCCAATTCCAACAGCATGCCACCATCGGAAACGGTCGCTGTGACCGACGCGGCGGGATTCGACGAAAGGAGGCTAACCACTTTGAAGTCGTGGTAACCCGCGGTGCCTCGCCCCCCAGCCTTGGTGTCGAAGATGGCGTCGCCAACGGTAAAGCCGTCGTTGTCTTTATCGAGATTGATCGACAACTTCGAAAGCGACGTTCCATCGGCGCCACCGACAAACGACAATTGAAACTGATCGGGGCGCGAGTCATCCCCTTCGTCGATCGTATCGTGGCCGAAGCTGGTTTCCAGGTAATCGGTTTCGATGTACACCAACCCGACATGGATCGGCAGCGCCGCATCCATCACGCAACGCGCTTCGAGTCGCTCGACCGTGCGGAGTCGGCGAATCGCGGCAGCGGAGGGAGTCTTGGATCGCAGGAATTTGTTGAGTGCTCGTTGAAACACCATTATCGCTCCGTTGCCTGTGTCGAAATTGTGTCTGCCGCTTCCACGCCCGGAATACCAGCGACCGTTTCGTGTTGTTGGATCTGTGACAGTCGCCAGAATCGGATCGACGTGTCGTAGCTGCCCGAAATCAAGTGCTCGACGTTTGCCTTGAGCACGGCGACCGTGCCTTGATGACCGGTCAGCTTCTTGGTGATTTCGCCCGTGTTGACGTTCAGAACGCGAATCAGGTTGTCCGAGCCGCCGACAGCCACATGCTGCGAATCGATCGCAGCGACTGACAACAGCTTGCAACCGGGGATCGTGACTTCGCGAAGCATCTTCATTTGCACTGTGTCGACGATCGCACAACGGCCATCTTCGCCGACCGACACGATCATGTTGGCGCCACGGACCAAGGTGCTGTCACGCAAGCGGCCCAGGTGCAGCGAGACGGCACCCAAATTCTCTCCGGTGTCCGGATGGATGAAATGCAATTCACCACTGCGACCGCCAACGGCCAGGATGTCGTTCACCTCGGTGAACAACGCCGTGCGTAGATCGCGGCAATCGCAGCTCAGCTTGGATTTTGGGATCGGATTGGATTGCATCAGAAAAATTTCTGAGTCGAAGCCGACCGCCGCGATTCGTTTGCCGCTGTCATTGAAGCGGACGCAGGCCAGCGCCGGGCCACCGGCGATATCGGTCGGGTTTTCCCATTTGCGGCTTCGTTGCCAAACTTGGATCCGGCCATCGTTGCCAGCCGACAGCAACATCGAGCCGTCGGGGGCAAAGTCGAGCGAGCGGACCCAATCGCTGTGTTGGCCAATGATGCGTTGTTCAGAGAAGTCTTTGCCCGACAGCAGACGGACCGCATGGTCGTCTCCCGCGGCAGCCAGTAATTCACCATCGGGGCTGATCGCCAGGGCGGTGATCACCGGTGGGTAATCGCGGCCGGCAACCGGTTGCAGCCGGATCGATAGGTTGTTTGGGATGGTCTCGATCGCACGGCAGATCGACAGTTCAGTGCACGCCATTACTAGCGTCAGCAGAACCAAAGCAAAGCGATATAACACGGGGATCCCTCTTGAATTTGACAGGCCAACGCAGCTCGGGCAGCGATCGACGCGCAGAACTCCAATAGGCGATATCGGCGTTACCGACCCGTGGCAATCAGCGATTCAAAGCTCAAGTTGCCGTTTATCCCCCTCAAAATCGGACGCTATCAAATGGAAATACTCGGTTCTTGGCGAGATTCGCTGCAGTTGGGGGGGCGATGCGCGGCCCTTTGCGACGGGCCGCCGGGGCGTTGGCGTGGAAATCCGGGGCTCAATCGCGGGCGAAGCAAGAAAGTTTGCCGGATTTAACGATTCTGCCCGGTTTGATTTAAGAAATTCAACATCGATAGCCGCCGGGGACCGTCAATTTGCTTGACCCTTTGTGGGCGGATTCCTACAAATAGATCGACGCCCAATGGTCGCTCGCTCCAACGGAGTCGGCGGCCCTCTTTCTCGCGGGATGCGTGTGAAAGAAGGGGATCAGTTTGGCCAGGATCGATTCCGAAACGCCCTCGAGCGGGAATTGCCTGAGCCGTGCAACTGTTGCAGACGGAGCACCAAATTCAGCTGGTGCGGATTGCGACGGTTAACTCTTCCAAAAACTGATCCACTTTTTTTGACCGGGCACTAAGCGTGACCTATATTCTCGTGGTTGCTAGCTGCATGCCAGTTCCAGCGGCCACCAGTGGTGCCCTTCCCCACCGCTGCCTCCCGCGCTCCGATGGATTCTTTAATGTTACGAGAACACACGGGCTGGCGACCCTCCCTCGCTCTACTGGCTTGCTTGATGGCTGGTCCATCGATTGCATTGGCGCAGCCGACGTCGAGTCCGGCTGCTGTCGATCCGATTTCGGCTCAATATGAAGCAGGCATCGCGTTGGAACGCGCAGGCAAATGGCCTGAAGCGATCCGGCACTACGAAGCGGCATGCCGACAGTATCCCGACCAACAAGCATTTAAAGATCGTTTGACGATCAGCCGGATGCACTTTGACGTGCGTCGGCGCTACCAAGACACCAGCTTCTTGCGTTCGGTCGACACGATGAGCTCGCCGCAGGTGTTGGACATGTACGACGAGATCCTCAAGAATCTCGAACGTAATTATGTCGACGCTCCGGCCTGGACCGAAGTCATGCGTCACGGGACCGCTTCACTGGAAGTCGCCTTGATCGAACCGTCGTTCGTTGAGCGGCATCTGGCGAATGTTCCCGCCGACAAGATCGAAGCCTTCCGCCAATCGGTCCGGTTTTACGTTCAAGATCGCCCTCAAGGGACCCGATTCGATTTGCGAGCGAACGCCTCGTTTGTCGCCGGCGTTGCCAAGCAGCATCTAGGCCTGTCGCCGACCGCCACCGTCTGGGAATACGTTTGCGGTGCCGTCGCCACGCTCGACACCTACTCGCGGTTCTTGACCGGCAACCAACTGGACGAAACCTTCGCGAACATCGAAGGCAACTTTGTCGGTTTGGGTGTGGAGTTGAAGGCTGAAAGCGATCGCTTGCGAATCGTCAGCGTGATCGGGGGCGGTCCGGCCGAACAAGCGGGCCTGAAAGCGGGCGACGCGATCGTGGCCGTCGAAGACAACTGGACCAACAAGGTCACCCCAGATTACGCCGCCGATTTGTTGCGTGGCAGCGAAGGCAGCTATGTCAATGTGGTCGTCGAAAGTTTGGGCCAACCCCAACGCTCCATGAAAGTCCAACGCCGTCGCGTGGAAGTTCCCAGTGTGGAGAATGTCCACATCCAAGACAGGACGGACGGCATCGGATACCTGCGTTTGACAAGCTTCCAAAAGACGACGCTTCGCGACATCGATCAAGCCTTGTGGCAACTGCATCGTGAAGGGATGCAGACGCTGATCTTGGATCTGCGTGGCAATCCGGGCGGACTGTTGACCGCCGGCGTCGACCTGGCCGATCGCTTCCTCAGCGATGGTCGGATCGTGCAAACGCGTGGCCGCAACAGCAACGAAAACTTCGATTACGTCGCCCACCGATCGGGCACCTGGAGTGTGCCGTTGGTGGTTTTGGTCGACGAAGATAGTGCGAGTGCCAGCGAGATCTTTGCGGCGGCGATCTTCGATCACGGCCGTGGCACGATCATCGGCAAGCGAACGTATGGCAAGGGAACCGTGCAGGGGATCTTCCGAATGAAGAGTGCTCACGCCGGACTGTGCCTGACCACCGCCAAGTTCTATTCGCCCAACGGTCGGCCGATCAGCGGAAGTGGCGTAACGCCTCACATCCCTGTCGAAGAACAAGCGGTGGCAATGCGTCCGGTGGTCAACCAAGCCGGCGCCCCACAGCAACCTGCCAAGACCGATATGGTTTTGGAAACCGCGGTTGAATTCGTCCGCGGCAACGCCCGCGTTAGCCTGCGACCTCAGCCGTAGCACCGGCCGTTGCAAGAGATCATGAACCCGAAGCGCGAGCGAAGCAGTCTCGCGACGCTTGCAAAAAGCTTCGCTCGCGCAGCGGGAATTCATGAGTCGGTGTTATCGAGATCACGGCGGGGATCCGCCGCAGCCCGCACGAATCATTCCACCTGATGCGGCAAGGGGTTTCCTTGCAGACCCGCCAGTAGATTGTCTGCCGCGATCGTTGCCATCGCATCGCGACTGGCGACGGTGCCACTGCCCACGTGCGGCAGGATCACGCAATTGCTGAGTCCGCGCAACGGGCTGTCCGCTGCCAACGGTTCCGGTTCGGTTACATCCAACCCCGCGGCGAAGATCGTTCCCGATTGCAGCGCCTGGTGCAACGCTTCCTGATCGATGATCCCTCCGCGAGCCGTGTTGACCAGCACGCTTGTCGGCTTCATTTGAGCGAACGCTGCGTCGCCGAACATCTTCTCGGTTTGAGGGTTCAGATCGGTGTGAACGGAGACGAAGTCGCTTTCGGTCAACAGCGTGGAAAGCTCAACACGCCGTGCGTTCATTTGGTCGTCGATTTCCGGCTTGTCGCTGCGCGATGTGTACAGCACCGACATGCCCCACCCAAAGTGCAGTCGCCGCGCGACCGCAGCCCCAATCCGCCCCATCCCGACGATCCCAATCGTTTTGCCCACGAGGTCTTGGCCGATGAAGCCCATCGGTTCCCAAGTGGCCCACTCCTGGTTGGTGACGTTGTCGATTCCTTCCCGCATCCGGCGTGCCGCGGCCAACAACAGGCCCACGGCGATGTCTGCCGTCGCTTCGGTCAGCACGCCGGGCGTGTTGCCAACGGCGATCCCGCGGCGCGTCGCTTCGGCGACATCGATGTTGTTGTATCCGACCGCAAAATTGCTGACGACTTTCAATTGCGGCCCGACGGCATCGAAGAATTCCGCGTCGATCCGGTCGCTTAAGAGCGTCAGCACTCCGTCGCATCCGGCGGCGCGTTGTTGCAATTGATCGCGCGATGGGGGCATGCGTTCGGGCCAGACGTCGCAATCGCAAACGCTGGAAATTCGATCGAGTCCCGCGGCGGGAATCTGACGGGTAATAAAGACTTTCATGGTGCGGGGGCCCTGGTCTGTCGTGGGGAGAGCGAAATCAGTCTGCCGACGCGGTTGGTCGCGTTATGACCCCGAAACGATGGCGCATCGAGGCACGATCTGGCTGGGAAAGCATACGAAATTTCGGTTTCCAGGGGCAGAAGGCTGCCGACGCCAGCCGGTGCAAGTAGAATTGGGGGTTTGGGGGGAATGTGTTGGCGGGAAAGTCGTGCTCGCGGAATTGCATATTTTGCCCAGCTGCTCTACCTTAGCAAATCTTGGCTTCGATCTCCCACAAGTAACTCCGAAGTACTCTCTTGATCACTCACCTTGGCTCAAGCGGAATTCGCCGCTTCCCCGCTGTCGTTCTCTTCGTGGCGTTTTTGCTGCAAGCCGCCTGTTGTCTCGGCCAGTTGTCCCGTGGGGATAGCGAATACTTTGCCGATCGGATCGATGGCGCCGCAGCGCAGCTGGATGTGGCCGCCGTTCCTTCGTTGGAGGACTTTGTCGTTCGCACGCAAACGGCGATCGCTACGGTCGAACAGGAACTGGGGAAAGGGAACGATCCGGCCAACGCCGCCGCTTGGCTTGGTTACTTGAAGCTTTCGGAATTGTCCGAAGCGTTGGCTGCGTCGGCTCAATGGAAGCAACCACCGACGTCGCGCGACGAAGCGAAGCGTCAGATGTTGGCGATGGCCCAATTGGACAAGGCCTTGGGGGATATGCGATTGCGATTGACGATCAATTATCCGGGATTGGAAAAGGCGCAGATTCCAGCCTTGCGAACCGCCGTGCGGAACTTGGACGCGATGTTGCGTCATCGCGATCCAGCGCGGTCGATCGAATATGTTCGGGTTCAGATGCGAGAGACAGCGAAGGCCTTGCGGGATGCCGACGAAACGACGGCGGCCGAAGCGTTCTACCAATTGGATGAACTGACACGGTTGTTGATCGAGACCGGCCAGGCACCTTTGTTGGTCGCGGACCTTCGCGGCCGATTCCGCCACGCGAATCTGCGCGTTGGCATCGGTGGTAGTCTGATTTCGCGGATCGCCACCCGACCTTTCAACGAACCGACAGCGATTAACGAATGCCTGCTGGGAACTTTTGTTCGTGGGCAGGCGACGCTTCGCGGCACGGTGACCACGACGTTGCTGCCGTCCGATGGCGTCGCGAAGATTCAATTGATTCTTAACGGCGATCTGACCAGCCAGAATCGTGGCTATCGAAAGCCGGTGACCGTCGATGCTTTGGGATACGGTCATGTCACGGCGACGAAGGTGTTGTACTTGGATGATGCGGGCATGCGTTCGGAGCCCGCCGTTGCCAGCGCTCGCTTGTCATCGAAAATCCAACGCGTCAATCACCCGCTGAAGATCGTCCGCAAGATCGCGATGAAGAAGGCACAGGAGCAGAAGGGAGCCGCAAACGCGGAAGGGAGCCGTCGCTTGGAGCGTCGCGTCGCGAAGAACTTTGATCGCCAAACCGACGAAAACGAACCGCTTGGCGATGGCAAATCGACTCCCGTCCGCGATCTGATGGCCGTCTTGGGACGCTTGGGTGTCGAGGAACCCTCGCGTCTCTGGAGCTCCGAAAGTCGCTATCTGTTGACGACGCTACGCCAACAAACCGATCAAGACCTCGCCGCCGCAGTCCCTCCGCCGTCGGTTGCCGGTTCGCATGATTTGTCGATCCAAATTCACGAATCGCTGATCAACAACGTGATGACACAAATCCTGGCGGGCCGCACGATGTCCGGAACGCAATTGCAGCAGCTGGGAAAATCATTGATGCCCGAGCTGGACTTTGACAATCCGGAGACCGTTGGAGACGATTCCGAAGAGTCCGAACCACCGGTCATCACCTTTTCCCGCACGCGGCCGATCATCTTTGAAGCCCGAGACGGTAAGGTTTGGATCGGGATGCGGGGGACACGATTTCAGCAAGGGGATCAATCGCTGAAAATGCCGATCCGCGTGCGGGCAGAGTATCTGCCAACGTTTGTGGTGGGACATGGGTATGTGTTACAACGACAGGGGGATGTCGAAATCGACTTTCCTGGCACCCAGAGGCTGTCGATTGGGCAGATCGCCACGCGCAAGAAGATGGAGCGTGTGTTTGATCGCTCGTTGCCAAAGCAATTGCTGGACAAACCGGTCCGGGTGCCCGTAAAACAATTGCCTGAAAGCGGAATCCGCGTTCAAGAGATCTCAGCTCAACAGGGGTGGTTGTCTCTCGGAATGCGATAGGAAAGCACGTTACGGAGGTTCAACATGGATGATACGCAACAGACACCACCGCGCTGGGTCGAGATCGAATTTGATTGCCTGCCGCTGCGGACGGTCCAGCGTGTCGACGTTCCCTTGGATGCGTCGCCGCGATTCGAAGCGTTTGTGTTGCGGGTCAAACAAGCGATTCAAGAGCATGGGGTGATGAACACCTACTATCTCCACAACGCCCGTTGCACGTTCCATTTCACGAACGATCCCAGCCATGGCATGGTGCAGTTCAAATTCGAAGGAACGGTGTTTACCAACGCGACCGACACCGCAACGATCAGCTGCCATTTAGATGTCCAGCCCGATGGGGAAACCTGCGACTGGTTGAACGAAGCGGTGATGCGTTGGTTGGCCGAATCGGTGCGGCACGCGCTGGTGGTCGAATTCGATCGTTACATTCAAGCCGGCGACCTCTCCAAAGCGGCGCAGCGGATCGAACAGATTCAGGCGGAAAGCGACGCCGCCGAAGGCTATTTAGGTATGTACCTATAGCCAGTGTTTTTTGTCCCCAAGGAGTTTCGTGTGATGAGAACGCTGTTGGTTTGTCTATTGGTATCTCTCGTATCAACGTCGTTGGTTGCTCAAGAGGTTGCCTCGGAGATTTCCGAGCGCGATCAGAAATTAGCGGCCTACTTGAGCGGTTCCAAGTTTATCGGCCAGTTTACCGTGATCGGGAAGGCCGACGACAAGATGCCCAAGGAAGAGTACACACTGAAAACCGTGGAGAAGATTCCTGGGGGCGATCTCTTCATGATCACCGCTCGAATCAAATATGGTGACAAAGACGTGGAGGTTCCATTGCCGATTCCGATCGTCTGGGCAGGGGAGACGCCGATGATCTCGTTGGATGATTTCACGATCCCGGGGATGGGAACGTTTTCGGCAAAGATCGTGATCAACAAAGGACGCTATGCCGGCACGTGGTCGCACGATCAGCATGGGGGTCACATGTTTGGCGTGATCGAAAAGTCCGAGGCTTCGGAAAATGAAGCCTCTCCGAAAACCACCCCCGACGCGACACCGCCGGCCAAGCCTTCATCATAATTTGAACTTCGCTACGCAGTCCGCATCGTGACCAAGGTGATCCCTCGTTGCGGTAGGACTTCCCGAACGTTCATCGCAGCGGCGACGCGAGCATGCGTCGTAAGTGTTGTGGCGATTGTCATAGGCCCCCTCGTTTTTTCTGCCAATCCACATTCGGTTTGGCTACACACTTTGGTATAGGCAACTACAATCCAAAAGGAATGGATGGATTGAGCTTCTTTTAGGTCGTATCGGAGGCCGACGATGGCAACGAATCACACGAACAAACAAGATTTTGTCGACGATGATTCGGCAGGTTACACACAGGATGAATCGGGCTTCAAGTTCTCCGAGGCACGGCATTTGATCCGCGATCTAGGACGCCCCAAGCCGATCATCTACTGGCTTGATTTTCTGCCCTGCATCCTGATCGCTCACGTGTTGTTCATGACGATGCGTTACATGCATGAGATCCTGCCCGAGGATCCGAGCCGCGCCTATTTGGTTCAAGCGATTCTGTTTCCGGTTTGTGTAATCCTGTACATGCGGTGTGCGATGTTCATTCACGAACTGGCGCACTTCGGTGATAAAATACCTTACTTCCGGCAGGTCTGGAATTCGCTTTGTGGCGTGCCATTTCTGATACCGTCATTTGTGTATCTGCCGCATATTGATCACCATCGACGCAAGAGTTACGGGACCGATGAGGATGGAGAGTATTTTCCGTTGGCGCATATGTCGCGGTGGTACATGGTCGCGTTTTTGCTTCACAATTTGATCGTGCCCATCATGGCCTATCTACGCTTTCTCGTGGCCAGTCCGATCTGTTGGGTCTATCCTCCGGCGCGGCGTTGGGTCCATCGACACGCTTCAACGATGGTCGTCGATCCGTTTTATGAACGACGTGACGGTTCGCCCGAACTGATGCGGTTGGTCGTTCGCCAAGAGGTCTGTTGTTTCCTGTGGCTGCTCTGGTTCACGTTTGGCGACTGGATCATGACCGGTCAATTGGTCAGCCCGCTGTGGTTGTGGGGCTATCTGATGGGCGTCGCTGTGTTGACGCTCAACGCGGTCCGCACGCTGGGGGCTCATCGCTGGGCAGGAGATGGTCGTGTGTTGAGCTTTGAAGAACAACTGCTCGACACGGTCAACTATCCCGATCGGCCTTGGGTCACCGAATTGTGGGGCCCGATCGGCACTCGGTATCACGCCTTGCATCATCTGTTCCCTACCTTGCCCTACCACGATGCCCCCGAAGCGCATCGCCGACTGATGGCAGGCTTGCCGGCCAGTTCGCCCTATCGGGAGACGGTTCGCACCAGTTTGTTGGGTGAAATCTATGTTTTGTGGCGTCGTGCAGACGAATCGGCCACCTCGCGCGAACCGATCGCCACCTGACGGATGGGGCAGCGATCGCGTACAATTGCTGGCGTCAGAGTGGTACTGGGGTGATCGAATCGCGTTGACGCAGCGGAAAGCCGTGGATTTTGTGGACTCGCAGCCGAGCGAGGGGCAATTGGCATGGATTGAATTGCCCGATGCTACTAATCTAATAACGCCATATTGCGCGTTAACATGTGATCTCGTCGTAGGCACGACCAACGGCGTGATGCGGATCTCTTGCCGGTTCTACTGAATATCTGTTCATGAAACCAACGTTCCTCGCCCGCCGCTCGATTTTTGGTATCAACAATGCCTTGCTGATCTTGCTGGTTGTCTGCTTCCTGGCGCCGATCGGAATCCGTGGCGCGCGGCAGAGCCTGCAGAGCAACAACAACAACGTCAAGGATTGGTTGCCGTCGGACTTCCCCGAGACGACCGAACTGGAATGGTTTGGTGAGTATTTCTCGGGTGAACGGTTCGTGATCGCGACCTGGCCCGGTTGCAATGAGAACGATCAGAAGTTGAAGCTGTTGACCGATAAGCTGCGCAGCGAAGCGGCCGGCGGCCAACCGCCCGAAGGCTTGCCCGATTGGGAACGTGCACGCAAGTTGGCGGAAGAGCTTCAACTGTTGGCCCCTCGCGACTTCCAGACCAACTGGGGTGGTCGCAATGAAAAGTGGCTCAACAGCCCCGATGGCACGCTTTACTACATCACTCCCGATGGGCGATTGTTCCGTTGGGCTGGCAAGGAAGGTCCGCTGCCCGCACTGATCCGTTCGGTACGCAAGTTCCTGCGCGGCGGCACGGTGGAAGGGCAATTCATCGCATCGTTTGGCGAAACGGCGGGGCAACCGAATTCAGAAAAACTGAACCCTTATTACAACGATCCGCATCTGTTGACCGCGGCTTTGTTCCGCACGATTCAAACGGGGCCCGAGATCGCCCAGCAATTGGCGCAAGAGAACGGCCCGTTGTGGCCTGTGGCGGCGATCAACAAGGACGACAAAAAAATCATCGCGCGTCGATTGGCCGAGAAGCGGTTGACCGGCACGTTGTTCGCTCCTGCGGTCCCGATCGATTTCGCTTGGACGCCCGAGGCGTTTGCCGAACAA
Source organism: Rosistilla carotiformis (assembly GCF_007753095.1). Taxonomy (NCBI): domain Bacteria; kingdom Pseudomonadati; phylum Planctomycetota; class Planctomycetia; order Pirellulales; family Pirellulaceae; genus Rosistilla; species Rosistilla carotiformis. The sequence continues at coordinate 4,795,035 of NZ_CP036348.1, read as the reverse complement.
GTTCCCGCTGCGGCGCTGCCTGAAGATTGGCAGCTGCAGTGCGCGGCGTCGATTAAACAAATTGTTGACGAGCGGTTTGATGGCGAGTTGGCGAAACTGAAACACGCCCCCACCGATGTCCGCGATCAATCCTGGTACGACATTTTCGATGCGATGGGCGTCGAGCCGCCACCGCGTCAAAGCTGTGTGTTGGTAACGCTGACGCCCACGGCGTTGGACAATCTACCGTACGTGGTCGGTCGTGGTTTGCTGGGTGGACCGAGGGGCCGGATGTTGCAGCTGGCCGAGGAGAGTGGTGTGAATGCGGCCGCTTCGCCATCGGCGGTTCCACCACCATTCAACTATGCCGAACGGCACGCTTCGTTGGTCGAACCCGCAATGCGGATGGGCGGTCCTCCCGTCGATAACGTGTCGATCGACGAAGAGGGACAGATCACGCTGATTCGGTTGATCGGCTACTGCGTCCTGATCGGATTAACGCTGTCGATGCTGGCCTTCCGCAGCTTCAAACTGACCTCGATGATTTTTGTCGTCGGTGTCTTGGCCGCGGTCAGCAGTTTGGCTTTTGTGCAAATTGCGGGTGAACAGATCGACGCGATCCTGATGAGTATGCCCTCTTTGGTCTACATCTTGGGCCTATCCGGCGCGATCCACATCATCAATTACTATCGCGAAGAGGCCGCGACGCGGGGTGTCGAAGGTGCGGCGGAACGGGCGGTGTCCCATGCATTTATGCCTTGCACGCTGGCTGCGATCACCACGGCGATTGGCCTGTTGAGTCTCAACACCAGCAACATTATCCCGATTAAGAAGTTTGGTTTGTATTCGGCGGTTGGAGTCGTGGCAACGTTGGTGTTGTTGTTTGCCTACCTGCCGGCCGCCCTGCACGTGTTCCGTCCCGAACCGCCTGCCGAAAAGAAAACGAAGCTTCCCAAGGGACGCCGCGACGACGAGCCCGATTGGCTGACCCGACAATGGATCTCCGTCGGCACGTGGGTCACCGGGCACTACCGCTTGGTCGGCTTCGCTTGCGCACTGTTGATGCTCACCACGGCGATGGGGCTTTCGAAAATCGAGACCTCGGTTCAGCTGTTGAAGCTGTTCGGCAGCGAATCGCGAATCATCCGCGACTACGGCTGGATCGAACGCCACTTCGGAAAACTGGTCCCGATGGAGTTGGTGATGCGTGTGCCACCGGGAATGCAACGGGAACTCAATTCGCCAACCCATCCCACCGAACCGACGGCTCTTTCCCAGCTGGAACGTTTGCAGGCGGTCGACCATATCCAACGCGCTGTCGAAAGTGCGTTCGGCGAACATGGCACGGGAGTCGTTGGCAATGCCATGTCGGCAGTGACGTTGATGCCCGAATTGCCCAAGCCGACCAATTCGCCGACCAACGCGACACGCTTGGCGTTCAACAGCGCTCTCGCTTCGGCCCAGACGCAATTGTTGGGCAGCGATTACGTCCAGCATGAACGCAGTGGACCGTGGGAGGAGAGTGAGCTGTGGCGGATCAGTCTCCGCGTCGGTGCACTCAGCGATGTGGATTACGGTGAGTTCGTCGGCAATCTACGCGATGCCGTGGAGCCGGTGCTGCAGGCGTATCGCTTCCGTGAGTCGATCCTCACGAGCTTGGCGGAAAAAGACAAAGGGATCGTGTTTGTTGTCGGAGCCGATCGCCCCAACGAAGAGTCGTGGGAGAATGTGCTGGCCCGTGATGACGTAGCCGCCTCGGCGGACGATTCCGCGCAGGTCAACCAACAACTGATCTTCGAAGCGACTTTGGATGATCTGTTGCACAACGAAAGCAAGATCCGGACCGTGATGTGGATCGCTCCGGAAAAGATCAAAGACAACCCGAACAAGTTGGAAGTCTGGGCGCGCAATTTCGCCAAAGCGGATTGTGTGGTCATTGCCGAGGACCAGTCGGATTTTGATGTGGAGTTCATCCGCGAACATGCGGCAGCCGTCGTCGATGCGCGCCCCATGCAATGGATTCCGACCGCAGCCTCCCTACGCGACGGATACCCCGATGTCGAAAACGCGGGTCCGTTGCAAGTGGTTTACACCGGGGTGGTGCCTTTGGTTTACAAGGCCCAACGGACGTTGTTGTTCAGTCTGGTCGAGAGCACTTTCCTGGCGTTTGTGTTGATCGGGATTGTGATGTCGGGGTTGTTGAATCCAGGGGCGATGTTCGGGAAATTGCGGCCGAGGAACGTGCTGTATGGGATTGGTGCCGGGATGGTATCGATGTTGCCGAATCTGTTTCCGGTGATTGTGATCTTTGGAATCCTGGGACACACCGGATCGATTGTCGATCTTGGCAAGATGATGACCGCCAGCGTGGCGATGGGCGTTGCGGTCGACGATACGATTCACTTTCTCGAATGGTTCCGACAGGGCTTGGCTCAGGGAATGACACGTCGGGAATCGGTGATCGAGGCCTACCGTCGCGTGGGGCCAGCGATGACCCAAACGACGATTTTGGGCGGATTGGGGTTGTTCGTCTTTGCCCTAAGTTCGTTTACGCCGACGCAAAGTTTTGGCGTGATGATGTTGCTGTTGTTGGTCTCTGCGTTGGTCGGGGACTTGATCTTCCTGCCCGCGATTCTGGTCAGCCCGTTGGGGAAAGTCTTCCGCCCTCGCGATGAAGATCTAATCGCCAACGCGACCGGTGACAGTCGCCATGGTCCGAATCCAAACGGTCCGAATCCAACCTTTGACGAAACGAACGACCTGCAGGGATCCGACGACTCGCCCGCCGCGGTGGGTGGTCGTAACGGAACCGGTCGAATCGATACGCCTCACGGTTCGGGGCGTCAGAGTGCCAGCGCGTCCAAGGCGCATGGCGACCCGGTTTCCTGATCACCTGGAAGCGGATCCGATATCGCCGATAACGCGCCTTTGCGTTGCTTCGGGCCGGCGCATGCCACAATTCCTATTCAGGAGGTGCGGCTGGATTCAAGGGCTCAAGCGGATCAAACGTTTTGCGTTGGAAGCCGCAGGCGTTCGACGATGAAGTAGAATGGGATCGCGGTGAGAGCGTGTCGAAGCGATTTCGCCGGAAGGTCTCCATCGGCAAGGTGCATCTATTTCATGAGTGTTCTGAATCGTCGCGTTTTCGTTCGACAACCGTTGCTGGCTGCGGCGGCGATGAGTTTGCCTGCCGTTTGCGGCGCCGGTGCTCCCGAGGTGAAGACGACCCAGGTTGCGGCGGACGGTTTTTTTACCGTGGATCGGCGGAATCATCGTTGGTGGATCGTGTCACCCGATGGACGCGCCAATTTCTCATTGGGGTTGAATCATATTGATCCCGCGGTGCTGCAGCGCAGCGAGCAAAGGCTGTGGCAAAAGCAATACGGCGGCGACGTGCATCGTTGGCTCTCCGAAAGCGTCCGTAAGAACCTGATCGATTGGGGGTTCAACTGCGTTGGCTTCAGTGCCGATGAGGTGGTGATTGACAAGGATCAACGACGCCACGGTCGAAGCCTTTCGTTTGCCGACCACCAATCGCTTGCGATGCCGTATGGTTACCTGTTGCCGTTTGCGTCGAACGATCCGCACAGCGGGCAAGCACCGCCAAGTGACTACCGTGGCGCAGACTTTGCTCGCTGGTGCGACCGCGTCGCGCAAACGCATTGTCTGCCGATGCGTGACGATCCGCTGTTGATCGGCTATTGGTCGGCGGAGCGACCCGATTGGAACCGTTCGCGATTCTCCAGTGCCACCGAATTGACCGAACAGGCCGCAGCCTACTACCAGACGATTCGGAAAGCGATCCGCCGTTACGATCCACATCATTTAATCTTGGGCGATCGCTACGATGCGGGGCGTCCGTTGTCGGCGTCGGTGGTTCGCGCTGCGTTGGACGATGTGGATGTTCTGAGTGTCGATTGCAGCGGAGACGCGGTCAACGTGCATCGGCAACTTTCGCGGATGGCGGAATTGTTTAACCGTCCGATTTTGGTCGCCGACCATGCACTGGACCGACAACCCAACGATGGGCTTTGGCCCCCGCGTGAAAACCGTTTTCACGATCCGGGTGGTTACGGACGCACGGTTCGGATGTTGACAGGAATCCCGCAGGTTGTGGGCTACCATCTGTGCGGCGGCTATCTGCCTAGCGAGGCATTGCGACGAGGGCTGTTGGACGCTCAAGAACGTCCCGACCGGCACGCGATCGAAGGAATCCGGCAGGCGAACCAGATGGTTCCCCAGTGGGTTGCCCGATCATCGGTCTCGGCAAGCGAACGGTAACGCCAGGGGGGCGAATCGCGATCGATTCCCCTTCGGTCACGGTCGCCGCAGCGCGTCAGACACAAACCAGATTCAAAACATCGTCGTCCAGTTTTTTCTTGTCGGGGCAGCCGTTGGATTTCCACCAACTTCGGGCCTGCTGACGGTCCCAGAGATCTCCGACGCTGCATTGGCGTAACGCGTCGCCCAATTCCTGGACGTTGTCGAAGCGATCGTTGCGATCCTTCTGCAGGCATCGCAAGATGATTTCTTCGAGGTCGGCGGGTACGTCGTCGGCGATTTCGGACGGGGGAATCGGTTTCTCGTTGGCTTGAGCTAGCAGGATCTTCATCGGGGTGCTGCCCTGGAACGGCGGTTGGCCGGTCAATAAATAATAGGCCACCGCACCGAGTGAATAGATATCGGAACGATGGTCCGGCGTGTCGCCAAGGGCCTGTTCGGGAGACAGATACAGTGGCGAACCGGTCACGGTTCCGTCGCGGGTGAGGTCCAGGTCGTCGTTTTGCGTCATCGGTTTGACCAAACCAAAGTCCAACAGTTTGGCAACGTCCGAAACGCCGCCGCGATGGGCGACGAAGATGTTCGCCGGTTTGACGTCGCGATGCACCAACGATTCCCCGTGGGCCTCGACCAACGCATCGCAAACCTGACTCAACAGATACGTCGTCCGCGACGCGGGCATGGGGCCGTGCATCTTGACCACTTGGTCCATCGTCAGTCCGGGAAGATACTCCATCACGTAATAGAAGGTTCCATCGGCGGCGTGTCCGTAGTCAAAAATTTCGACGGTATTCCAGTGGGTCAGCCGCGCGGTCAATTGCACTTCGCGTTCAAAACGATCGATCGCCAACTGATCGCCCGCTTTTTCGGGGCGGATCAGCTTGATCGCGCAGGGCCGTTTCAGCAGCATGTGCTCCGCCAAATAAACCTCTCCCATGCCTCCTGCACCTAACAGACGCTTCAATCGGTACTGTCCCAGTTGCCGGGCTTCGAAGGCTTGACGCCGCAAGCGGCCGATCGTGTAGACGCCCCAGGTCGCCGCAAGGGCCGCGATGCTCAAAATCAAAGCGACCTCCAATGTTCCAGGACGAATCTCAGGGTTGCCGGCTGTCAGGGCTTGGAAGAACGGGCAGGTTTGATAAACGTAAAACCACGTTCCAAAGCCCATCAACGCGAAGGTGCTGTTGACGATCGCTGCCCGCTGCCATGTGTTGGGAATCAGCAATGCATAGGTGAAGATCAGGATGATCCACATCGGTGAAATGGGGGCGATGAATCCGTGCCGTGCCCCGTGCAACAGGAACGAATACCCCAGCACCAAGAAATAGGCGGCGGTCGATCCAAACAGCAGCAGTTCCGTCAGCCGAACGTGCGCCTTGACTTTGGAGCAATGCATGCACAACCTCAGGCCGATCGTGCCGCAGATGGCCGTGACGATCGCATGCATCCCTAGCGCCACCCATTCCAGCGTCGTATCGATCGATGAAAGTTCAAAGAGTCGGCGGACCAGGAACGCGCCGAGCGCGACAAACATGATCAACGCCGCGGCGCGTAAACGATCGGCCAGAAGCGCTTCGGTTTCGGCGCTCAAACCCATCGCACTGCCGGTTACCAAATGCGGTGCCGCACGAACCGCAGGCTTGGGGTTCGCAACCAATTCGACAGGGCCATCGAGTGTTTGAGCGATATGGATCGATTCTGATACGGTAGCCATGCGGTAGGCTCATCGGGGTGGGCGGTGACGAATTGCATGTCCGATCGCGGCACGCCTGCCGAGGCAGGGGAGCTTTAAGTCGAATTATAGCGGTTCAGCCAACTTTTGAGCATTGGCTGCTGTCGACTCGCTTCAATTCGATAGGCAAACGGGGTGAGGTTGTTGGAAGAAAGGGGGGCGATTGCGTTCTCGGATTTGTTGTTCAAAGACGTAACTTCTGCCAAAAAGGTTCATTGCCAGCTAACTCCATTCGCGATAGCAATGACCGGTCTGGTGCAACGGGTTCATCCAGTCAGTGGGAGGTGATTTGCTTGACTCGGTCGCCGCTGTTTTCAATAGCGTTTTCTCGGGAGCCCCTAGAGTAAAATTGGGGCATCCAGATTATCATTGCCAGTCCCTGCGGACGGAAATCCGTTCGGACATTGCATTTGCTGTAACCTGTTGGCAGCGAGTGCGTTGCGAAATCATCGCCACGGCGCTAACGATATCCTCTCGGATCGTCGGCGGTTTCCGGCCTCAGCAGGCACGACAGCATGGCCCCGCGTTTGTTGAAAGCGCACCTCGAACCAGTCACTTGGTTGGTCGGGGACCCGCTGGGGCCTGCCTTTGCCCTTTCCACAAATCACCCCTGTTTCCGCACCAAGGACCAAATGCCAAAACCAACTTGGAAGTTCGATAATTTTTTTCGTTTTTCACGCTCGATTCGCAATGCAATCTCGCATCGGAACGCAATGCATGCTCCCGCCAAGCGAAGGAGGTCCCCGTTTGGGGGTACAACCGCCTTGCTTAGTCTCGTCGTGTTGGCGAGCCTGACGGCGGGCACCTCCGCAGTCGACCTGTATGTGGCATCGGATCGGCCCGCGGCGGGTAATGGAAGTCAAAGCAAGCCGTTTCAAAACGTCATACAGGCCCGCGATGCAATCCGGGCTGCGCGGAAATCGGGTCAGCTGAAGCCGGACCAAGCGGTCACCGTCCATATCGGCCCAGGGACGTATCGCGTCGAGACGTCGATGGAATTTAAGGCGGAGGATAGCGGCAGCGCCGAGGCGCCGATCGTCTACCGTGCTGCGAAGTCAGGAACCGCGACGATCAGTGGAGGCATTGCGCTTGCGCCGACCGATTTCTCTGCGGTCACCGATCCCGCAATCCGTGATCGTCTGGATGCGAGCGTTCGCGATCAAGTGCGCGTGGCAGATCTAACGGCGATGTTTCCCAAGGGGATTCCGGCGTGGAACAAATCATTTCGCGGGTCGCCTGCGGGCCCGTGGTTGTATGTTGATGCAGAACCGATGACGTTGGCGCGGTGGCCGAACTTGGATGCCGAGAACGAAGGCTGGGCGGAATTTTCCAAAGCCGTCGATTCCGGGTTGGCTAAGCCCGATGCGAGTGATCCGGAACTTCGAAAGGCACATCCCGGATCGTTCGAATTCGACGACCCTCGCCCGGCCCGATGGAACTTGGATGAAGGGGTTTGGTTGTTGGGATTTTGGACGCACGATTGGTCGGATGAAGTGATCCGCATCGGCGACTACGACGCGGCCAAGAAGGTGATTCAGTTGGCGGCGCCGCACAACTACGGAATCATGGCGGGAACTTGGGGCGGGGCGAAGCGTCGTTTCTTCGCGTTCAACGTTCTGGAGGAATTGGACGCGCCAGGCGAATGGTATCTCGATCGCCCGAATCGTCGACTTTATTACCTTCCTCAGGAAACCGCTCAGCCGGAATCGATCGTACTGGCGACGCTGAACCAACCGTTGGTTCGCTGTGACAACGTCGAACACATTCAATTCGCGGGGCTGCGGTTTGAATACGGTCTTGCCGACGGTCTCACGTTGAAGAATACAAAGCACGTGGAATTGGCGGGCTGTACGATCGCGAACATGTCCCGTGGCGGGCTTTCGGTCAACGGGATCGAAAACACGATCCGGTCTTGCGATCTGTACAACTTGGGAACCGTAGGGATGTCGGTGCGTGGTGGCGATCGCAAATCGTTGACGCCAGGGAATAATCGCTTGGTCAACAACCACATTCACGATTACGGCAAATTCCAACGCAGCTACGCCGCGGGAATCAACGTGCAAGGGTGTGGCCAGATTGTCGAGAACAATTTGATTCACGATGCGCCCCATAACGCGATCTTGTACGGTGGCAATGAACATCGCTTTGAACGCAATGAAATCTATCGCGTGGTCATGGAGACCGGCGATTCGGGAGCGTTTTATACGGGGCGCGATTGGACCAGCCAGGGCAACGTCTTGCGCCACAATTACATCCACGATTTGGGCGGCGGCGATGCGAAGCATGTCAACACGATGGGGGTCTATCTGGATGATTGCGATTCGGGGGACACGATCGAAGGCAATGTTTTTGTGCGGGCTGGCCGGGCGATCATGATCGGCGGCGGACGCGACAACCGCGTCCTCAATAACGTGGTGATCGATTGCCCGATCGGATTGCACTTTGATGCTCGGGGGATGACTTGGAAGCAATGGAACAATCCCAAGTATGCGGGTTGGAATCTGGAACAACGCGCCGAAGCGATGGACTACAAAAATCCTCCGTGGAGCGAACGCTACCCCGATCTGGCAAAGATCATGGACGATTCACCTCAAGAGCCGCTCAATAACGTGATCCAACGCAACGTCTTCGTCGACTGTGCCAAGCAAGTCGGTAGCTTAAGCAAAGAAGTGATGCAGTTGCTGGACAAGGTGGACATCGCCGACAACGTGGCGGTCAACAGCACCGGTGCCGAGAAAGGTATCGCCACGACCAAAGAGCTGAAGGGGTTCACGAACATCACCGGGACGACCGAGCAGCCTGCGACCGTCGCGATCGCCAGTTCTGGCGGCAGCGGCATGGCGTTGCAGGTTGACGCTCGTGTGGCCAAGAGCGTTCCCTCATTTGAAGTGATTCCGTTTGACAAAATCGGACTCTTTCAAGACAACTATCGCAAGACATTGCCCGTCCAGAATCAATCCAATTCGAATGAACTATAAGAGGAACGACATGAGTTTTACTCCCATGAAATCTAGCATTGGCCCGTTCGTCGCGCTGACGATCGGTCTGTCCAGCTTGCTGCCGGCGACACCAAGTGTGGCTGCGGACGCGCCCGAATACGCAGCCGTCACCGCCGAACTGGTACGCCCACGCGGTGGCTTGGGCAACGTGTTCCAGAAGTTGCGCGACGGCAAGCCCGTCAAAATCGGATACCTCGGCGGATCGATCACCGCAGCTGCCGGCTGGCGCGTGAAAACGCGTGAGTGGTTTGCCAACCAGTTCCCCGACGCGCAGGTCGAAGAGATTCATGCAGCGATCGGCGGCACCGGGAGCGATCTGGGCGTCTTCCGGGTGGGCCGCGATGCGTTGCAACACAAGCCCGATCTGTTGTTCGTTGAGTTCGCCGTCAACGATGGGGGGGCCGCGCCGCAGCAGATTTGGAAAGCGATGGAAGGGATTGTCCGGCAAACGTGGGCGGCTGACCCACGTACGGACATCTGCTTCGTGTACACATTCCGCGTCAACTACGAAGGGGATCTGGAAAAAGGGCTCTGCCCGCGAGCGGCGTCGGCGATGGAGATGTTGGCCGATCATTACGACATACCATCGATCAATTTCGCGCTGAAAGTCGTCGAAATGCAGCAGGCGGGCAAGCTGATTTACAAGTCGGATCAACCGACCGAAGCGGGAATCGTGCGATTTTCATCCGACGGTGTCCATCCGTTGGACGAAGGTCATAAAATTTATGCCGAGGTCGTCGCTGCCGCGGTCGAGCAAATGCTCGAGACTTCGACTCCCATCGATCACCGATCGAAGCTGAAGACGCCGTTTGTCGCCGACCATTGGCAAGCTGCGAAAATGGTTCCCGTGACCGCGGCGATGCTGTCGCCCGAATGGAAAGAATTGCCCGCGGACGATACGCTGGCAAAACGGTTTGGCAATCGCATGGGCTCGCTTTTTGAAGCCACCGAACCGGGCAGTCAATTGAGTTTTAAGTTCCGTGGGTCGACCGCCAAACTCTACGATCTCGTGGGGCCCGATGGCGGTCAGGTGATCATCACCGTCGACGGGGAAACGAAGTCGAAGGCAGTGCCACGCTTCGATAGTTACTGCACCTACCATCGGATCGCGACGCTGACGGTTGCCAGTGGATTGGATCCCAATGAAGTCCACACCGTCACGGTTGAGGTGGATTCGGAACAGCCCGATCGTCAGAGCGTCGCGTTCCGTCTGAAGGATCCTGAGACGGAACTCAAGCAGCCGAAGTATCAAGGAACCAACCTTCGCGTTGGCCAGATCTTGGTGTTGGGCGACGTGATTCCTTAACGACGCGATCGTTGCGATTGTCTAAGCGAAGCTCGCGCCACGACCCATTGATTTCCTCGATTGGGAAAACAGAACGGGCATGTGGCGCGAGCTTTTTGTTTGCGCAGCGGCCACGGCGTTGCCGGCGCCTCGTCGTCGCCGGCGTTGCTTGTCCGCATCCGATGGGACCGATAGGATTCAATCGCCTGTCCGATTCCGAGTCGTCCGCGTGTCGGCGTCGATTCCACGGGCGCGACCGATCACGACATCCGCCCCCTTCAATTCACCGGAACCATGCAACCTCGCAAACGCAATCCCGTGCTCTTTTCGGCTGAATCGACGGCGCTTGCCGACGATTCGGAATTCCGGTTTCAACAAGATGTCCTAGCCGGGTTGGCGAAAACGCCAAAACATTTGCCGTGCAAATACTTCTACGATGAACGTGGGTCGAAACTGTTCGACGAGATCTGCGAACTGGACAGCTATTATCCGACGCGGACCGAAACGCAAATCATGATCGACAACGCCGACGCGATCGGGCGACGGATCGGTGCCGGGGCGGTGTTGGTGGAGTATGGCAGCGGCAGCAGCACCAAGACGCGGAAATTGTTGGATCATTTGCCCGATCCCACCGCTTATATTCCCGTCGACATCTCGGAAGGTCATCTGCTGATGACGGCGGACCGGCTGCGTTTAGACTACCCCGATCTCGACATCCACCCGATCGTTGCGGATTTCACGCAGGGCTTTGACCTTCCCGAGGTGTACCGCGATGCGCCGCTGACGGTCTATTTCCCCGGCTCGACGATCGGTAATCTCGAATCGTCCGATGCGGTCGATCTGTTGGGGCGCATCGCGGGACAATGCAATGCTCAAGGTGGGCTGTTGATCGGTGTCGATCTGGACAAGGACGAACAAGTGTTGTTGGACGCTTATGACGACAACCAAGGCGTGACCGCTGAATTTAATCGGAATCTGTTGCATCGGATCAATCGCGAATTGAACGCCAACTTTGCGGTGGAGCGATTCAAGCACGTGGCCATCTACAATCGTGGCGAATCGCGGATGGAGCTTTATTTGGAGAGCTGCGTCGAACAGGTCGTGGTTGTTGGCGATTCGCAGTTTGCGTTTCGTCAGGGGGAAAGAATCCTCACCGAGTATTCTCATAAATACAACGTGACGCGGTTCGCCGAGCTTGCGTTGCAGGCCGGGTTGGGCGTCGACGAAGTGTGGACCGACGCGAACGGCTATTTTGCCGTCATGCATTTCAGCGCGCTGTGATCGGCGGCCGCGTCCACGGGGAACGGCGGGGCAAGCGGTTCCTTCGCCTGTGGCGATGTCGCACTTCGATGGTTCACGCCGCCAATTCTTTTCGTCTGGCGAGTGTCTAAGCAACCAAGTGTGGATGTTCCGCACGATTCGGTGGGATCGTGGATGCAATCGGCGGATCTGACCGGGGCTGCTTCCCTCCATGCACACGGCGTCATTTCGATTGGTCTATAATGGTGCAGATTGTTGTTTGAACATCCTCCAGTTCGGGCGGATAGCAAGCTTAGGGAACTTGCAGGCCCATTGATCAGCGGTTTTCTCGGTTCGATCGCGAAAAAATGAAATGTTTTGACTCATTGGCGCGTGGCTTGCTGTTGTTGAATCGAGACATTTCGTCGACCCGGTGCCCGGTTTGTAGGCGTCGGGCGTCGAAGCAAACGAATGAAAACCAGACCGGCCGTCGTTTGGATTCCATCGATGAGAAGGCGATTGGATTCTTGTGCGGCGCAGAAATTTTGGGCGGAACTTAGCGATGACTGCAATCATTCACCCCGGACACGAAATTCAACTTTCAACCACGCATCAGGACGACATGAGTCTGCTCTCCAAAGAGAATCACCTTAAAATTACGCTCATTAGCCTGCATGGCTTGATCCGCGTCAAAGATCCCGAATTGGGATGTGATGCCGACACCGGCGGGCAAGTCAAATACGTTTTGGAAATGGCGCGGGAATTGGCCGCGCAACCCTATGTTCGCGAAGTGGAACTGCTGACGCGTCAGGTTCTGGACGCCAAAGTCGACCCCTGCTACGGCCAATTGGAAGAGCAGATCGCTGAGAATGCAAAACTGATTCGAATCCCTTTCGGCCCCAAACGTTATCTGAAAAAAGAGGGGCTGTGGCCGTATCTGGAGTTGTTTGTCGATCAGACGTTGGTCCATTTCCGACGCCACGGATTGCCCGATATCATCCACGGTCATTATGCCGACGCGGGCATGGCGGGGGCGCAGTTGGCGCGTTTGCTGCACGTGCCCTATGTCTTTACGGGACATTCTTTGGGACGCGTGAAACGGGAGCGATTGTCGCTGGGAAAAACCAGCGAGGAGACGCTCGAACGCCGCTACAAATTTGGGCTTCGCACCGAAGCCGAAGAGATGGCGTTGGAGACCGCATCGATGGTTGTCACCAGCACCAGCCAGGAGGTTGAGCAGCAGTATGCGATGTATCACCATTACGTCCCCGAACGGATGGAGGTGATTCCGCCGGGGGTCGACTTGGATCAATTTTCGCCGCCGACCGAGGATTGGCAACCGCCGAAGATCGCCGACCAATTGGGCCGCTTTTTACGTGATCCCGACAAGCCGATGATCTTGACGATGGCGCGACCGGATGAACGCAAGAACCTTGAAAAATTGGTCGAGGTGTACGGCCGCAGCGAAGAATTGCAGCAGACCGCAAATCTTGTGATGCTGATGGGAACGCGCGACGATCTCAACGAATTGCCCCGTGGGCAACGTCAGGTGATCGACAATGTGCTGCATCTTATCGATTACTACGATCTGTACGGTAAAGTGGCCTATCCCAAATCGCATGGTCCGGGGGATGTTCCCGACCTGTACCGCCTGGCCACGGTGGGCAAAGGGGTGTTCATCAACCCGGCGTTGACCGAGCCGTTCGGATTGACGCTGCTGGAAGCGGGCGCGACTGGTTTGCCGATCGTGGCGACCAACGATGGCGGCCCGCGCGACATCATCGCGAATTGCGAGAATGGTCTGTTGGTCGATCCGATGGATGGAGACGCGATCGAGAAGGCGTTGTTGCGCGTGTTAACCGAACCCGAACAATGGCACACTTGGTCTCAGGCGGGAATCGATGGGACGCGGAAGCATTATTCGTGGAGCAATCACGCCCGGCGCTACTTGCGAGATCTGAACGATATCTTGGAGCATTCGGCGAAACCCGCGCTGGTGGATCGTCCGCGTGCCCGTCGGATTCCCGAGTTCGATCGGCTGTTGATCACCGACCTCGACAATTCGTTGACCGGCGACGACGAATCGCTGCACGAATTGGTCGATCTGATTCAGCAGCATGAGAATATTGGATTTGGTATCGCCACCGGTCGCCATTTGGACAGCGCGATGGCGCTGATCGAAGAACTGGGGCTGCCGCGTCCGGATTTGATCGATACCGATGTCGGCACGCAATTGCACTATGGGCCCAAACTGACTCCCGATCGAACGTGGCAAAAACAGATCGGTTACGCTTGGCAACCCGAAGAAATCCAGAAGGTGTTGGACGGTCAACCTGGGTTCTATCGGCAGACGGCCGATCACCAATCGGAATACAAAATCAGTTATGAGATCGATCCTGAGACCTCGCCTTCGGTGACGGAGATCAAAAAGACTCTTCGCGAAGCGGGGCTACGTGCTAAAGTTGTGCTGTCATTGGGAATGTATTTGGACGTCATTCCCGTCCGCGGCGGCAGCGACCTTTCGATGCGACATTTGTTGTGGAAGTGGGGGTTTTCTCCCGAAAATGTGTTGGTTGCCGGCGATTCGGGTAACGACGCGGGGATGCTGTTGGGGCGAACGCTGGGGGTTGTCGTGGGGAACCACGGTCCCGAACTGGAGCGTTTGCGGAACCGTCCGCGAATTTATTTCGCCAAGGGAGAGCACGCCCGTGGAATCCTTGAAGGCATCGAGTACTACAACTTCCTAGAGAACATCGTCATTCCGAATGATCGTATCGAATCCTAACGGAGCCAGTCCACGCGGTGGAGAGTCTGTCGCATCGACGTACCAATTCGAAGCGGATTTGTCGCTGAAGCGTTTGCGTGGTGTGTTGGATGCTACGTGGCAACGGTTGGAGGTCGAGCCGGATGTCGTGCATGATTTCGAAGTCCGACTGACGCAGCATTGGCGTCCGTTGTTTCGGTTGTTAATGCAGCTGTACGGTACGCGCTACGATTTCTTCTTCCACCTGCAACAGATCCTTGTAACCGCCGCCGAAGCGTGGGCGGTGCGGTCGCCCGTGCTGCGCGCTCAAGATCATCATCGGATCAATGAACCCGATTGGTTCTCGTCGCAGAAGGTGGTTGGAGGGGCGCTTTATGTCGATCTGTTCAGTGAAAATCTTGGCAAGTTGCGACAATCGATCGGCTACTTTAAATCGCTCGGATTGACGTACCTGCATCTGATGCCGTTGTTCGCCGTGCGGCCAGGGGATAACGATGGCGGTTACGCGATCAGTAATTATCGCAGCGTCGATCCGCGGTTGGGGACGGTTGAAGATCTGCGTTTGTTGGCGGATGAACTGCGGGCTGCCGGGATCGTGTTGGTGCTCGATTTTGTCTTCAACCACACGTCTGAAGATCACCAATGGGCGCTGCAGGCGCAGGCCGGTGACGAGGAATTTCAACGCTACTACCACATCTATCCCGACCGCGTGATTCCCGATCAGTATGAGCGGACGTTGCGGGAGATTTTCCCAACCGTTCGCCGCGGAAACTTCACGTGGCATGATGGGATGCAGCAATGGGTTTGGACAACGTTCAACAACTTCCAATGGGATCTGAACTACAGCAATCCCGCCGTTTTTCGGGCGATGTTGGAAGAGTTGTTCTTCATTGCCAATACCGGCGTCGACATGCTGCGGTTGGATGCGGTGGCGTTCATCTGGAAACAGATGGGGACCGGGTGCGAGAACCTGCCCGAAGCGCACATGTTGATCCAGGCGTTCAATCGGTTGTGCAGTATTGCCACGCCGGGCCTCTTGTTTAAGTCCGAAGCGATCGTCCATCCCGACGACGTGGTCAAATACATCGGGGAACGGGAGTGTCAGGTCTCGTATAACCCGACCTTGATGGCGCTGTTGTGGGAATCGCTGGCCACCCGTAGCGTTCGCTTGTTGTCGCAATCGCTGAGTCATCGGCATAAATTGCCGCCACGGACCGCGTGGGTCAATTACCTGCGATGCCACGACGACATCGGATGGACTTTTGACGATGCGGACGCCGCCGCCGTGGGGATCAACGGATTCGATCATCGGAATTTTTTGAATCGCTTTTACACGGGGCAATTTGAAGGTTCGTTTGCCCGCGGTGTTCCGTTTCAGGAAAACCTGCAAACCGGCGACATGCGGATCTCCGGGACGATGGCGTCGTTGGCGGGGTTGGAGCAGGCGATCGAAGAGGATTCCGAGGAGTTGAAAGAGCTGGCGATCCGGCGGGTGCTATTGCTGCAGGGGATCACCTTAAGCATCGGCGGGATCCCGTTGCTGTACCTTGGTGAAGAGTGGGGGATGTTGAACGATTATGATTTCGTCAAGGATCCCGCCAAGGCGGGGGATACCCGTTGGATCCATCGCCCCAAGATGCAGTGGCAATATCTGGACGAATTGGACGATCACATCGCGTCGGGAAACGGGTCGATTCGGTCGCGGATCTTTCTGTCGTTGCAGCGTTTGATCGCGCTGCGGCGATCGCTGCCCGCGCTGGCGGGTCAACAAATGCAGCTTGTCGATTTGGGGAACCCACACGTGCTCTGTTTTGTGCGGATGAACGAAGCGCACCGGCTGATCGTGATCGCCAACTTCAGTGAATACCCGCAAGTCATCGCCGGCAACCTACTGCGGACCGCGGGCTTGGGGCGATTTTTCGAGGACGTGATTTCGGGCGACACGGTTTCGACCAGCGCGTCGCATGAACTGGAGTCGTATCAAATCATGTGGATGCAGCGGGTCTAGGCCGTCGGCATGATGTTTTCATTTGCTGGGACCCAGAATTGCATTGGATGTGATGACCGCTCGACCTACCGTATTGGCAACCGATCTGGATGGCACGTTGATCCCGCTGGAAGGCAACCCGGCGAACCGTCGTGATCTGCTGCGGTTGCATAATCACTTTGAATCGGCCGATGCGACCTTGGTCTTTGTCACCGGACGCCATCTCGAATCGGCGCGGCAAGCGATCACCGATTTTCAATTGCCTTGCCCCGATTGGATCGTATGCGACGTTGGCAGCACCATTTGTCGGTCGTCAGGCGATGGGCGGTTTGAATCGGTGGCGCCGTATGAGGCCTGTCTAGACAAGCTGGCGGATGGTGTTTCTTTGGCCGATGTGCACGCCGCACTGAAATCGATCGATGGACTGCGGTTGCAAGAGTCTGAGAAGCAGGGGCGATTTAAGCTCAGCTACTACGCCGATCAGGCGGTGCTCCCGACGGTGACACAGCAGGTGGGCGCGCGGATTTCCGAGCTGCCGTATTCCATGATCTCCAGTGTCGATCCGTTTAATGGGGACGGGTTGATCGATTTGTTGCCTCGTGGCACGTCGAAGGCCTTTGCGCTGCAGTGGTGGACCGAACATGTGGGGCGTGAGGCGACCGATTTGATTTTTGCGGGGGATTCGGGAAACGATTTGGCGGCGCTGACGGCGGGTTATCGAGCGATTGTCGTCGGCAACGCCAGCGATGCGGTCGTGCAGGCGGCGCGGGCGGCACATCGCGATGCAGGATGGACCGATCGGCTGCACGTGGCTCGCGAGGTTGCTACCAGTGGCGTGCTGGAAGGCTGCCGGTTTCACGGGTTGATCGACGCGGAATAGCGTTCGGTCACGGGCCGATAGGAGTGCGAAGCGAGTCGGTTAGGAAGGCCGCTGCTCTGCTAAGAAACGCCAATATTTATATCGGCGCATAAAAACGCCCGCTCAGGCGGGGCAGGTACCCGAGCGGGCCTAAATCCGGTGAGAACGGGGCAGTAATCTCACCGGAAAGCTTCAGAAGCTTGATGTTTTGTTGATGCCTTCATTCTAAAGAGGGCTCGGATTGTGTCAACTCGCTGCGCCTGAAAAAGAGAGAAATAATTCGAATTTTGATGCAGGTTTCCAGCGTTATTTACGGGCCCCTGGAGTGGTGAAGGGATGGCTATCGTGTGGGGTGGTGATTCCGCTGAACATCGCGGGCTGACGCTGACTTGTTCCGATGGCGTGAATGTCCGAGATGAACGCAACGTTCGTCATGTTTAAGAAGGATGATTTCTGGGGATATCAAAGGTTGTCAGCCCGCGTTTCTAGGAATCCAAGGGCGTGTTATGATTGCCCGCATGAATGAGTCTGCTGCCCCAACGAACGATGAATTTTCGGAACTGATCGGCAATCTGTCGGTTTTGGTCGTCGACAACGATCGCGCCCATGCGCGCGCGATGACCGAGAGCTTGGAAAAAGTGGGCTACCGATGCCAGGTCGCTGTCAGCGGTCCCGAAGGTTCCAAACTGATTGAATCGGATCATTTTGATATCGTGATCACCGACATGGTGATGAACGACATCGATGGGATGGAAATCCTGCGTTTGACGCGGCAACGGTTGCCCGATTGCGAAGTGGTGATGGTGACGGGGCACGCGACGGTTCCGACGGCTGTGGAAGCGATGCAGCACGGCGCATTCAACTTTCTTGAAAAACCGATCACGCCCAGCCGATTGCGGGCGATCACGGCCAAGGCGGTCGAAGCGATCAGCTTGCGTCGCAAGAACACCGAGCTGCACCAACGGCTGGATGAGAAGTTCGGTTTCGAGGGGATTATCTTTGCCAGTGCGGAGATGCAGGCGGTGATCGATCGCCTGAAGCGAATCGCCCCCACCGATGCGACGGTGCTGATCACCGGTGAAAACGGGACCGGCAAGGAATTGGTCGCCCAGGCGATTCACCAAAACAGCCCGCGCAAGGCCAAACGGATTGTGGCGCTTAATACCGGCGCGATCGCGGAGAATTTGGTCGAAAGCGAACTGTTTGGGCACGTGAAAGGTTCCTTCACCGACGCGATCGGCGATCGAGTTGGCGCGTTCGAATACGCCAACGGAGGCTCGCTGTTCCTGGACGAAGTCGGTGATATGCCGATGAGCACTCAGATCAAGTTGCTGCGGGTTTTGGAAGAGCATCGGATTACGCGGGTTGGCGACAATAAACCGATCAAGGTGAATGTCCGTTTGATTAGTGCGACGAACCGTCCGTTGGATGAAATGGTCACGGCCGGAACGTTCCGCAGCGATCTCTATTTCCGTTTGAAGGTCGTCACCGTGCGGATCCCGCCGCTGCGTGAGCGTCGCGACGATATCATTCCGCTGATGGACCATTTCCGCAAGCAATTCCTTAAACGGCACGGCAAGCCGGCGGCCAGTTTCTCTCCAGCGGTGACGAAGCGGTTCTTCGCCTACGATTGGCCTGGGAATGTCCGCGAACTGCGGAATTTTGTCGATACGATGGTGGTTTTGGACACGGACGAAGTCCTCGATATCGACGATTTGCCCCCCGAGTTGGCGGATGTTGATGAATCGACCGTCGCCAGCCAGTTGACCGGCGACATGAATCTGTTGGGCAAGCCGCTGGCGGATATTGAGCGTTGGGCGATCGAGGAGACACTGAAACTGACCGGGGGTAACCGCGAGGAGGCCGCTCGGATTCTAGAGATTGGTGCCCGCACACTGTATCGACGTTTGGACCAATACCGGGGGAAAGAGGAATCGGCTGAGGAAAACGATTCGTCCGACTGACCATTCCTGCGAATTTTACTCCTATCGCTTTGGGCCTTCGTGCGGTAAACTGCCTCGCATCATCGAGCCTCAAAGAACTGCACGGCTTTGATGGGTCAAGCGAAAGTAGACGTTGACCCCCGCGGATGCTAGGCATTGGTCCTAGGATTCCCATCGCGGCTCGATAGCGACGAGGTCTTCCATCATGCTGCCAACGCCCACCTGTGGCCTCAGCAGTAATTGCGAATGACAGATTGTATGACACGCCACGCACCGGCATGACGGGTAAAACCCGCACTCCATTGGCGATCTTAAGTCAACTTCTGTGTCGATCGCACCATCGAAGGTGAAGCAGTGTCGCTTGCGTCTAACCCGACTCCGTTGCGACACCTGATCCCTACCTTCATCGACTATTGTCGGGTAGGGCCCGATCCCTTCATGGAAGCCTTATGTCTGAATCTATGCAATCTGAAAACAATCAAGAACAAGAATTCCCGTCGTACGAAGAAGCGACTGCTGCTTACAACGACACGTACGTCTACGAAGCGACTCCGCTCGACCCCGCTGTCGAATTGCTGCTAGCTCAGTACAGCCAACCCGTCTCCGATTCGGTGGGCCTCGAGTCGATCTCTTATGACAGTCACTCGATCGAGCCAACCGCTCTCGAAGAAACTGTCATTGAAGAAGCTGTAGCTGAAGAAGTTGTAGCTGAAGAAGTTGTGGCTGAAGAAGTTGTGGCTGAAGAAGTTGTGGCTGAAGAAGTTGTGGCTGAAGAAGTTGTGGCTGAAGAAGTTGTGGCTGAAGAAGTTGTGGCTGAAGAAGTTGTGGCTGAAGAAGTTGTGGCTGAAGAAGTTGTGGCTGAAGAAGTTGTGGCTGAAGAAGTTGTGGCTGAAGAAGTTGTGGCTGAAGAAGTCGTAGCTGAAGAAGTCGTAGCTGAAGAAGTCGTGGCTGAAGAAGTTGTGGCTGAAGAAGTTGTGGCTGAAGAAGTTGTGGCTGAAGAAGTTGTGGCTGAAGAAGTTGTGGCTGAAGAAGTTGTGGCTGAAGAAGTCGTAGCTGAAGAAGTCGTAGCTGAAGAAGTCGTAGCTGAAGAAGTCGTAGCTGAAGAAGTCGTAGCTGAAGAAGTCGTAGCTGAAGAAGTCGTAGCTGAAGAAGTCGTAGCTGAAGAAGTCGCGGTTAAAACGCCAGCGGCGGCGCAAGTTGCTGTTACCGAAGCCCAGTTGGCCGAAGCCGCACGCGACGAAAAGGCGGCAGCTAAGGCGCCCAAGACGCCAGCAGAGACGATGTTTTCGGATCTCGATCTGAGTGCCGAAGTTCAGCAGGCGGTATTGAAGTCGGGCTATGACAAGCCGACGCCGGTTCAGGCTCAGATCATTCCATTCATGTTGCAACGACGCGATCTGTTGGCACAATCGCAAACCGGAACGGGGAAGACCGCCGCGTTTGCCTTGCCGATCCTTTCGCAGATCGATCTTCGCGCTCCCACGCCTCAGGTGTTGGTGCTGGCACCAACGCGTGAATTGGCGATTCAGGTTGCCAAATCGTTCTCGACGTACGGAGCCTGCATTCCTGGTTTCGGCGTTTGTGCGATCTACGGCGGTCAGGACTACGAAGCTCAATTCCGCCAGTTGCGACGCGGTGTTCAAGTGGTCGTTGGCACGCCGGGACGCGTGATCGATCACATTAACCGAGGCACGTTGAAGCTGGATGGCATTCGTTGTTTGGTGTTGGACGAAGCGGATGAGATGCTGAACATGGGCTTCTTGGAGGACGTTGAATTTGTCCTCAAGCATGCTCCCGACGAGCGGCAGATCGCATTGTTTTCGGCAACCATGCCGACTCCGATTCGCTTGATCGCGGACCGTTATCTGACCGATCCGGCGACCATCACGATCAAGAAGAAAACGATGACCGCCGATTCGATTCGGCAGCGTGCCGTCTTCGTGGCACAGCGTGACAAGGTCGACGCGTTGACTCGGCTTTTGGAAGTCGAAGAGACCGATGGCGTGATCGTGTTCACCAAGACACGTGACGCGACGATCACGGTCGCTGAGGAATTGTCGCAGCACGGTCTGGCGGCTTCGCCGATCAACGGCGACATGCCTCAGAAGGTCCGTGAACGAACGATCGAACAATTGAAATCCGGAAAGCTAGATATCTTGGTTGCGACTGATGTTGCGGCCCGTGGTTTGGATGTGCAACGCATCAGTCACGTCTTCAATTTCGATCTGCCTCACGACAGCGAATCGTATGTGCATCGGATTGGCCGAACCGGTCGTGCCGGACGCAGCGGCGAAGCGATCATCTTTTTGTCGGGCAATCAACGCAGCAAGTTGCGGGTGATTGAACGGGCGACAAAGCAGCCGATCGAAATCATGGACCTGCCCAATTCGAACGATATCAACGCTGTCCGTGTTAAGCGATTTAAGGACCAGATCACCGCGATGACGGCGGATCAGGACCTGACGATGTTCAAGGACCTGTTGACCGAATACGCCGAAGAAGTGAACAAGCCGATGGACTTGATTGCTGCCGCATTGGCGCAACTGGCCCAACAGGGGCGTCCGTTCCTGGTCAAAGACCGACCTCGTAAGGAATCCGCTGGCCGTGGCGAGGAGCGGGGACGTGGACGTCGCGATCGTTTTGATGAAGATTCGTTTGATCGCACCGAACGCCCACGTCGCAGCGGGAAGCCCGGGCGTCAGTTGGGTGAACCCGAATCCGGCATGACCCGTTATCGCATTCAAGTGGGATGGCAAGACGGAGTGAAGCCAGGCAATATCGTGGGTGCGGTTGCGAACGAAGCGGGCATCGCCGGCGATTGCATCGGGCCGATTCAAATCAATGATCGCTACAGCACGATCGATTTGCCCGAAGGCATGCCCAGTGACATCTACCACACCTTGTCGAACACTTGGGTGTCGGGGAAACAGCTGCGTTTGCGTTTGGAAAGCGAAGGCGGTTTTGATGCCGGTCATGCACCGCGGAAAGACTTCGGCAAGGGCAAACGCAATGGCCAAGGATTTGGCGGCGGCGGAAAGCCAGGTTTTCCTAAGTCGCAACCGGGCAAGCCGTTTGCCGGTGGCAAGAGCAAGAAACGCAAAGCGAAAGCGTAAGACGGCGCCGCGTTAAAAGAAATCGATGAGGACGCGTTGGTGATGATATCGCCGGCGCGTCCTTTTTTTATTTGCCCGCAGCCTGCTGTGATCACGATCGAAGCGGCAGGCATTCGCCGTCGATTGCGTTGCGGAAACCTTCCAGCAACGCAGTTCGCGTAAATGTTAAACGTCGGCCGGGTTTACGTTGCCGGATTCTCACCGCGTGGTTCGCGGGCGATCACAACGCTGCAATGGGCATAGCGAAGGACGTATCGCGAGACGCTGCCCAGCAGGATTCGATTGATGATATTGCGGTGGTGGTCTCCGGTGATCACCAGCTCGCAATGATGGCGATCGGCGTATTTGATCAACGCTTCCCCAACGTGCGCCGCAACAACGACCGACGTTTCAACCGATGGAATCGCAACTTGCGCCAGTTGTTGGATCTCATGAGCGTGTTGTTCACTGGTTTCGCGTTCTTGTTGCCAGTGTTGATCCATGTGTTCCAGCAAATCCTGGCGGTATAGGGTCATGTCTTCGATCACATGGACAAGGTGCAAGACCGCGTTGGCGGGCCATTTCAGCCGCTTCAAAAAATCGATCAACTGCACATCGTCCTTCGATCCGTCCAGGGCGACCATGATGTGGCGCGGTGGTTCTTCCTTGTTCTCTGACTTCGGAGGGCGAACGACCAACACGCTGCTGGCGGTGTGAGTCGCAACGAAATCCGAAACGCTGCCGAGCACGACCCGTTCCATCATCGATTTTCCAACCGCTCCCATCACGATGAGATCGGCGTTCCATTGGTCCGCTTCGGTGCGGATTTCGTAGCCCGGAGGCCCGACGACCAGGTTCTGGACCGACGTCGCCGTGCGAGCTTCAAACTTCGTGCCCACGGCGGCCAGGTGTTCACGCAGCGCCGCTTCCTCTTCTTGCATCACCGATTGCACGACCGGTGGCAAGCCGGAAAATCCCACCGACGCCGTCACGGGAACGCTGCTCAAAACGTTCAGATCGACGGGTTCGGAAAATTCCAATTGCTGCAGAAAATCAGCCGCCGCATCGGAGGAGATGGAACGGTCAGTTGCCAATAATACACGCATGCGTCACGCCTCAATGCCGTTGGGTAAGTCCAGAGAGCCGTCTAGTTTGGCATGTTTTCAGACTTCGGGCTAGCCGCGCCCGCGCCGTCGGTGGGGAAATCGATCGACTGGGAAAGGAATGAGTCGCTGCGCGTCGCGAAGCGAGCGATTCGCCGGGCGTTAAGGCCTGTTGGGCTCCGTTTTTCTGCTGGAAGCGGGGCTGTCGATTGTTCACCCATCGATAAGTTCTGTTACAATTAGCATTGGCAGCGGTGCGCACTTTGGTCGTGCATCGCACCCGTCAACGCAACACCAACCAGTGGCTTAACATACGAGGCTTTTGCGATGGAAAACACCCAGCAGTTCCCTGCGGCGACGCCATCCGACGACGACGGGGCGGAAGTTCTGCCCGTGGCATCGGGGTTTCGTGGCATGCTGCACGGATTTGGGGCGACCGGCGTTTCGACGTTGGTTCATATGGTGATCTTGCTGTCGCTGGCGTTGATCACGTTTGAAGACCCTGTAAAAGTGATATCGCAGATTTTGGTCGTTCCGACTCCGACCGTTGAAGATCCGCCGGTCGAGATCGAACTGGATCCCGAAGTCGAAATCGTCCAGCCAGAAAACGTGGCGTTGTTCACCGCGGCCCCGGCGATGGGGATGACCAGCAACACGCCCGCAGCGGTCAGCAAACCGGCTCTGGATCAGACGTTGGTCGCCAAGGCGAACACCTCCAAAATTTCAATCGATGCGCCGACCGTCGCCATGCCAAGCAGCATGTCGTTGATCGCGGCAGTTCCCGATGGCGAGGTCAAAGGGGAGGCCCGCGATATCGTCGACAGCTACCAACAAGCGATCGATCGGATCGCGCAAGAATTGGTCTGGATGATCGACAAGGGGCCGGTCTTGGCGGTGTGGTGCTTCGATCAATCCGAAAGTATGAAGGACGATCAAAAAGAGATCCGCGACCGGATTGAAAACGTTTACCAACAGCTCGGCTTGGATGATCGTGTCGGTTCGGGCAGCGACGCGCTGTTGACCGCCGTGACCAGTTATGGCGAGCGGTTTATTGATCATACCCAGCACAAACCTACCAGCGATCGGAACAAGGTCCGGCAAGCGATCGATGCGGTTCCGATCGATAAAACAGGTAAGGAGATGATGTGTGCGGCGATCGGGACTGCGATCACCTCCTACCGTGATTTGGCCCGCCGGGGCCGCCAGATGGCATTGATTTTGGTCACCGATGAGAGCGGCGATTCGGGTAACAACGATGTCTATATGGAGAAGGCGATCGAAGTCGCCAAAGCGGCGAAGTGTAAGATCTTTGTGCTCGGCCGCGAATCAGTGTTTGGTTATCCGTATGCCTACATTCGTTGGAATCATCCGCAAACCAAACGAACCCACTGGCTGCAAGTCGATCGTGGACCGGAGACTGCGTTCCCCGAACAACTGCAAACCGACGGCTTCCGTCGCCGGCATGATGCATTCAGCAGCGGGTTTGGCCCTTACGAACAATCGCGAATGGCTCGCGAAACCAACGGGGTCTTCTTCATGTTGCCTAGCGTGGAGACGAATCTCGTTGGTGCGCAGAAGGAACGCTACGAACTGGACGCGCTGCGTCCCTATCGTCCCGATCTGCGAGCGCGCGTCGAAGCGTTTAAGGATCGCAAGCAGTTCCCGCTGAGGACTTTGATTTGGCAGGTGATTCAAGATCTCAATCCGCATCAGCCCGGCGCGCAAAAGGCGGTTGAATTGCGGGTGGAATTCTCGACCAAACCGGCGGAATTTGTTCAGCAAGTGCGGCAGGAACAGGCCAAGGCCAAGATGCATCTACAGTACATGGCCAAGGCAGAGCAAACCTTGTTGGAAGGAAAGAAGTTACGCGAGCAGGAGGCCGATCCACGTTGGCAGGCGAATTACGACATTATCCTTGCTCAATTGATTGCCTATCAAGCACGCGTGTACGAATACGGCGTCGCGTTGGATGAGTTCTTGAAGAACCCGAAGACCGCCGCACCGATGAAGGGGGGCAAGGTCTTCGTCCACTGGGACATCTATACGAACAGCAAGGTCCGCACCGACGACGCCAAGCCCTACATCGAACGGGCCAAGGGGCTGTTCAGCGAAATCGTGACCACGCACCCGGGGTCGCCTTGGGCGGCGCGGGCAAAATGGGAACTAGCGCGGGGCTTTGGTGTTGATTTGCGAGCCGATTACCATGTCCCGATCGTGGAAGTGAAAAATCCAACCCCACCACCAAAACTGTAGTTCCCCATCGGGCGTGTCCGCTGCGGTTCGTCGGGTTCATTGCACATTGTGCCTAGGGCACGATATCATGGCCACTTCATTCCCGCGGTTGGGTCGGTTGTTGGATTCTGGAGAGAAATTAGATGCCGTTGTTCGAAATTGAAACCAATGCTCACATCATCATCACGTGGGCTGCGGACGAAGAAGCCGCCCATGCCGTGGTGGTCGATGCCTATCCAACCGATAACGTGATTCGGATGACCAAACGCCCTCGCGACAGTTGGGTCATTTCCAAAGGCGCATTGGGGCTAACGACGACCACGACATTGGACCCTTGCGTCACCGCACGCGATTGTTTGGCAAAGTCGGCGGGCGATAAAGTTCACGCGATCAGGCTCTATATGAATCAAACCGGAACCGACTTGGACGCCGCGCGGAAGGTCATCGAATCGAACATGGTGATGGGCTGGTAGTTCGCGTGGGTTAGCTTGTGACAGCCGCCGAGCAAATCCGCAGCGGGACGCGGGACGCGGGATCGCGGTGGATGGTTGAACCGAACGCGGGCGTGTTTGGGAGTGGATCACCCCTTGGAAATGTACGTGTCCTCGGTTTCACCAACCCGCGGCTGCGATAAGGATTCCGAATTGTCGAAGCTCTTTTCGCAACCGTCGCAAGGCCAGCGCCGGCCTGCGAGTTTTCGCATCTTTTCTTTGGGGATGTTGCTGTTGTTTCTGCCGGTTGTCGGTTGCGACGGCTGCCGGCAATCGGGAGATCCCGATCTCGAGGACAAACCGACCGAACCGGAAATCGCCGTCGGCATCTTGCGGACGATGCCGACTCACGCCGATTCGCCGGTCAGCTTCGTGAAGCCCGCGCACTGGGCCGCCGCCTACCAGGATCTCAAAGCGACACGGCAGGACCATCGCGGCGCATTGGTCACCGAATCGCTGGCCCTGGATCGATCGCGGTTGCCCGTTGGGAACACCGATTACAGCTTTGTCTTCTCGCGTCCCGCGGCATTGGCCAAAGGTCAGCAGAAGCGTTTCGATCTCCAGCTTTACATGCCGCAGCTCAGCGAACCGGCACAACGCGGAATGCTGCTGCAAAGTTCGTTTTCCTCGCGGCAAGGGACACTGTTTGAAGGTTTGCAATCGCGGATCAACGCGATGCCCGCTCACCAATACTTCTTTGTCGTGCTGACTTCGCGTCCGGCGGAATTCGCTTACATCGGCGACGACGACTGGCAACGGATGCGGTCGGATGAATTGGGGGACGCGGAGCAAAATGTCCACTATCGTATGGTCGCCCCCAGCACCGACGGTGTGATTCCGCTCCCCGACAGCTTCCTGCAATGGACATCGATCGCCTATCTGTTGTGGGATGATCTGGATCCCGAAGCGTTGACCGCCGATCAGCAGCAGGCGTTGCTGGATTGGGTCGCGTGGGGAGGCCGCGTGATCGTCAACGGGCCCGCCGCGGCTCCCGGCTTTCGTGGGACTCCATTGGAAGCGTTGCTGCCGATCCAGGCGACGGGGCGAACCGAATTAACGGGAGCCGAATTGGCGCCGTTGGTTCGCCAATGGCAGATACCTTCCGCATCGGACGACGCCGCGGCGGCCGACGCGTTGCCGACGACGATCGACGCGCTGGATGCGATCGATTCGATGCCAGCGGCGGGTGGGGAGATGTTGCCGTCGGCTCGCGCAGTGGATGGAACCAACGCGTTGGTGATTGAAAAGTCAAGTGGTGTTGGGAATGTGGTGATCACGCGGTTCGACCTGACCTCGGGATGGTTGCGGAAGTGGAATCATGCCGCGGGGTTTTATAACGGGGCGCTGTTACGTCGTCCGGCTCGCGACTTTTTGCCGTTGGATTTTGGCGTTCAGACGGTTTTTGCCGACGGGCTCGAGAAACAGACTCGGAATTCGCAACTGGTTTCCGGATTGCGAATCCTCAGCCGCGACATGACAGCGCTTTCGGCCAACGCCGCGGCGATCGAAGGCTCTCTAGCGAACAAGCCCGCCGCGACGGCATGGACCAGCGAGCGCTATGATCCGAATGTCGCTGGCGGCGTCGGGGCTTGGAATGAAAAGAGCGGGATGTCGACCGTCGCCCGCAATCTGTTGCAACAAGCGGCGGGAATCGAGATTCCGCCGGCGCGGTTCGTCGCCCGCAGTTTAGTCTGGTATCTGGTGATCCTTGTCCCGCTGAACTACATCGTCTTTCGTTTGCTGGGACGCTTGGAATGGGCTTGGGTTGCGGTCCCAGTGATTGCCGCTGGCGGCGCGATTTGGGTAGCGCGACAGGCTCAATTGGACATCGGTTTCGCGCGCAGCCGCAGCGAGATCTCGCTGTTGGAAATGCAAGCGAACCATGATCGCGGGCATCTGACCCGGTATTTGGCGTTGTATAATTCGTTGAGCACAACGTACGACGCCGCGTTCGATACCCGCGAAGCCTTGCTGACGCCGGTCGCGATGGGCGCCAGCCCCCGTGGCGTGGTAGAACGCCAAATACAGTTCCGAACCGGATTCCGTGCGGGAGTTCAGGTGCAGGGGATCAGCGTCCCTTCGAACAAGACACAGCTACTGCATACGGAGCAAATGGTTTCGCTAGGAGGAACGTTGTCGCTGGCCGACGATAATGCGACGCTTCGCAATGACACCTCCTTCGAATTCGAAGACGTGTCGGTCGTGCGGCGTGGCGATGAGGGGCAGTTGGAGGCTGCTCCGCTGGGACCGCTGCAAGCCGGCGAATCGGTGCGGTTAAAGTTCCAAGCCATCGAAGGCCTCGTGCCGTTGGGGGCAAACGTTTCCGACGAGGCGACCGAATTGATGCGGCTCGTTTTAGGAGAGTCGTTGTTGCCCGCGGGTGAAGTGCGGTTGGTGGGGCGCGTTGCAACCGCGCTGCCCGGATGCGAAATCACGCCCTCGGCGTCGCAGGTGCAAGCTGAGACCGTCCTGCACGCAACGTTGCGTCATCGGCCCCTGCCACCGGCGCGGCCCGATGTTCGGATGCGGCCGCCGGTGGAAGTCGATGCGGAAGATTTTAGCGAACCGCCAAAAGAGTAGCGATCGCTAAGGGGATCGACTATAAAGCGGTTTGTCTCATCGTCCTACCGAACCACGCTCATCGAGGCGGATGTCATGTATCGAACCGCGTTTTCTATCGGTCCTTTGTTTTCGGTTGCTAGCCGCTGGTTGCCTCCTCTTGTGGCGCACGGTCGTGGAGTGTGTACGATCGCTTTGGCGATTGTCTTCGCGAGCTTGTTTGGATCGATGGGCGTCGCTCAAACAACCGATGGCCAGCGGATGACAAAAGAGTTCATTCCGGGCGAAGCGATCGCGATGTTCCAGGTCCATCCGCAGGCGATCTTGCAAGATCCGGCGCTCCGGTTGGCGCCGATCGAAGTGATCTCGGCGTCGGGGAAACATCATGTTGGCGTCGATCCGGTCGACATCCTCGCGGTGCGCGTCGTGATCGGAATGCCTGGGCCCGGAGGACCTGAATTTGGTGCGGTGGTGACTTTGGAAAAGCCGCTTGAGATCGAAAGCCTTAACGACAAGGTGATCGATCGGACCAGCAAACGCGAGGTCGACGGCAAGACGTATTATTCGATCCCCGATTCGCCTCCCAATGCCGTGCTGCATCAAATCAGTCCCACGCAGTGGATTGTGGGAACCGAATACTTTGTGACGCGGATGTTGTCGGATCAGATCACCGATGGCCCATTGGCCCATCTGACCAGTCAAACGGTCGATAACGGACAGGCCCAGGCGTTGATCGTTGTGGAACCGATCCGGCCGATCTTGTCGGGATTTGTGAACCAAGCGTTGTTGCAAGCGCCGGAAGAGCTGCAGGATTTGAGCCGGTTGCCCGAACTGCTCGATTCGATCGAGCTTCGCTACACGGCCAAGACGGGATTCGCCGGCGACATGACTCTGAATGCAAGCGACGATGTTTCGGCGGAGGAAATGGAATTGGTGATCGAAAAGACGCGGCTCTACGGTCGTGATTCGATGCTCGAATCGATCCCGCTACTGTTAAATGAAGAGGGGCCGGTGGCCGATTCCATGCGGGCGTATGGCGTTCGACTGGTCAATACACTCTTCGATATGATCCGTCCTCAAGCCAAGGGGCGTAGCATCGTAATCAATACTTCCGATATACAGGTCGACGTCGCATCGGCGAGCATCTTGGTAGGTCTGCTGCTGCCCGCCGTTCAAGCGGCACGCGAAGCGGCCCGGAGAATGTCCTGCCAAGGCCATTTAAAACAGTTCGCACTGGCGGTCCACAACTATCACAGCGTGCACAAAAAGCTGCCGTCGAACATCTCCGACAAAGAGGGCAAGCCACTGTTAAGCTGGCGAGTGTCGTTGCTGCCGTATCTCGAAGAGAACGAATTGTATTCGCAATTCCGTCTCGATGAGCCATGGGACAGTGCCCATAATCGCCCGTTGGCCCAACGCATGCCCGAGTTGTTTGTATGCCCCAGCAGCCCTCAGATTCCCGGAAAAACCGCGTACCAAGTTCCGTTGGGGAAAGGGCTTTCGATGTTGGCCGACAATCCGCTCCGGTTTCGCGACATCATCGATGGAACCAGCAACACCGTGATGATCGTGGAGACATCGCCCGAGTGGGCCGTCGATTGGACCGCTCCGGATGATTGGACCTACGACGCCGACGAACCGCTGGCCGGTTTGGGAGGTCATCATCCTGGCGGCTTCCACGTGGCGATGTTTGATGGATCGGTGCGATTCGTGACGCTCGCGATCGATCCGACCTTGTGGTACCAGTTGCTGACGCGCGCTGGTCGCGAAGTGATCGAAGGCTTCTAGACGTCGATCGATTGCGACCGGGGACGATCGGCCCCCGAGGCGCTGCAGGTCCAATTTTTGCTAGGTTTGTATGCTTGTACGCGATGCGGTCGAATCCGATTTGGATGCCATTTTCGAGATCTTGAATCACGAGATCTTAACCGGCGTGAACACCTTTAAATTGGATCCGTTGCTGGCCGATCAACAGCAAGCGTGGTGGAAACTGCACGTTGCCGATCGGTATCCCGTGTTGGCGGCCGTAGACGAGTCGTCGACGATGTTCGGTTGGGCGTCGCTGTCGCCGTGGGCGCTGCATGTCGGCGGATACCATCGAACAAGCGAAGTTTCGATATGGATTGCCGAACCTTTTCGCGGCCGCGGCGTCGGTAAAGAACTGTTTGCTGCCTTGATCCCCCGAGCGCGGCAGATCGGGTTTCGGGTGTTGCTGTCGAAAGTGGAAGCTTCCAATCAAGCCAGTTTGAAGCTGCACTACCGGTTTGGGTTCCGAGATGTTGGTATCATGCATGGCGTGGGGGACAAATTGGATCGCCAACTCGATGTCGCGATTTTGGAACGGGACCTGTCCCAGGTCGAATGATCGGCCGCCCCGCGCTTCCCGCTTTCCCGCCCGCTCATTGAACCCTAGGAACTGAATCGATCGTGTTTTCAAACAAAACCTCCATGTCTGCTGGAATCCGCTTGCGAACTCAAACCCTCCTAACGTTCGGCTTGGGATGTTGTTGGCTGTTGGTCACCGCAGGGTCGATCGTCGCCGATGAACCGGCCGCCGAGGCTGCCGCGGCGGAAGTCGCTGTTCCCAAGGATCCGCAACAATTTCACCTGTTCTTATTGGTTGGCCAATCGAACATGGCCGGTCGCGGTAAAGTTGCCGACCAGGACACGCAGCCGCACCCACAGGTGTTGATGTTTAACAAAGCAAACCAATGGGTGCCGGCCAAAGACCCTTTGCATTTTGATAAGCCGGGAATTGCAGGCGTTGGTTTGGGGAAGACCTTTGCCATCGACTACGCCGCCGATCATCCTGGTGTCACCGTGGGACTGATCCCTTGCGCCGTTGGCGGATCGTCGATCACGGTCTGGAAACCGGGCGGATTCCATAAACAGACAAAGACGCATCCTTGGGACGACTGCCAAGCGAGGACGAAGCTGGCGCTCCCTGCCGGAACTCTGAAAGGAATTCTGTGGCATCAAGGAGAATCGGATTCGGGAACATCCTCCGCACCGGGCTATCAGGAAAAACTGATTGATCTGGTCGCGAGGTTCCGCGCCGACGTGGGGGCCCCCGAGGTTCCGTTCTTGGTGGGCCAGTTGGGACAATTTGCCGATCGACCCTGGAGCGATTCGAAGCGGATGGTGGATGCGGCGCATCGAAGCCTTCCTGAAAACGTGCCGCATACCGCCTTTGTCCCCAGTGATGGCTTGACGCCAAAGAGTGACAATGTGCATTTTGATGCGGCATCGATGCGGGAATTTGGGCATCGTTATTACAAAGCTTATCTCGAGTTGCAAACGCGATAGAGAGGGCGGCAGAGTTGGTGGGCGCCGGTTTGCGTTGCCACGCCGATCGGTTGCCGCTATCGAGCGAAGCGGCTGCGGTGATCGAAACCTCGGTCGCGCGGCGAATCGAATTGAACTGTGGGGAGCGGATGTCGCTGCCCGATCGAATTTCCTGAAGGATACAAACAACAAGTGCGAGACGAGCAACGAATCGAGAGTTTAGCCAGCGAACGGAGTGTGCTGGTGCGTTTGCTGTTGCCTGATCACCAATCCGAAGTCGATCCGCTGGCGGAATTGACGGGCTTGGCGACGACGGCGGGAACCGAAGTGGTGGGCGGATTGGTGCAGCGTCGCGATAAGCCCGACCAAAAGACTTTTATCGGAAAAGGAAAGGTCAATGAACTGAAAGGCCTGATCGATCAATTCGAAGCCGATGTGGTGATCTTCGATAACGATTTGTATCCGGGGCAGACGCGTAATTTGGAACAAGCGCTTCATACCAAGGTGATCGACCGGACCGAGTTGATCTTGGACATCTTTGCATCGAACGCGCAAACCTACGAAGCGCGGTTGTCGGTCGAACTGGCTCAGTTGGAATATTCGCTGCCGCGGCTGAAACGGATGTGGACTCACCTGTCGCGTCAATCGATGGGCGTCGGCATGCGTGGCCCCGGTGAAACGCAGTTGGAAGTCGACCGCCGGTTGGTCGAGAACCGGATCCATGAGCTGCGTGAATCGCTGCAGAAGGTCGAACGTCGTCGTGAGCGGCAGGTCGCCGCGCGTAGCGACAACGCAACGGTCTCGCTGGTCGGATACACCAACGCGGGGAAGAGCACGTTGATGAATGCGCTGACCGGGGCGGGAGTCGAAGCGGCGGACAAGTTGTTCGCGACGCTCGACACACGTACCCGCCGGTGGCAATTGATCGGTTGGGGCCCAGTATTGTTAAGCGATACGGTCGGGTTCATCCGCGATCTCCCTCACCGCCTGATCGCCAGTTTTAAAGCGACGTTGGAAGAGGCACGCCAGGCGGAGCTGCTTTTACATGTCGCCGATGCGAGTAATCCAGCGGTGTTGGATCAGATCCATGCCGTCTATAAGGTGCTCGAAGAGATTGGCATCGAGGAAAAAGATACCTTGTTGGTGTTGAACAAGATCGATGCGATCGAATCCCGCCAGTTGTTGGAACGGTTCATGGACCGGTATCCCAACGCGCTCACCTGCAGTGCGAAAGCGGGGGTCGGTTTGAAAGAACTTTCCTTGGCGGTTGGGGATGCGCTGAGTCGTGAATTTTTGGATTTACATGTCGACATCGATCCGGCCAATGGCAAACTGCAAGCCTACTTGAGTGCCAAGGGCGAAGTCTTGTCGCGCGAGATGACGAATGAGGTGATCACGGTTCACTGTCGCATGCCAAGGAAGACGTTGGGTGAGATTCGTCGCACGGCCTTACAGGTTCGCAGCGGCGATAGCCGGCCGTTGCCGCCGGAGCCTAGCGAAGACGACTTTCGCCCCAAGAACAAGAATGAAACCATTGAAACGGAATAACCCGCGGGTGCCGCAGCGGATGGACTTTTGGTAAACAGAGTACCCATTCGCCGTCCGTCGGTTGGCGTGAAACCCACTTTGAACCTTTGCAATATGCTGATGAATTATCAATTGAACCTACGGAAGATCTCTCGGGCACCGCTACAAATCACCTGCCTTCTGGCGATCCTAGCGTGTGTCTCGTGTGCGGGCACCTCCGGGGGCGGCCCTGGACCACGCGACCCCGATGCGCCGACCGACTTCACGAAGACGGAAAGCGGATTGCGGTACCGGATCCTTCGCGCGGCCGACGGCCCTCAGCCCACCGCGACCGATGAAGTGACCGTTCACTACCGCGGTTGGTTGGACGATCAAACGATCTTTGACAGTTCTTATAAGCGGGGCCAACCGGCAACGTTCCGGTTGGATCAAGTGGTTCCCGGTTGGACCGAAGGATTGCAGTTGGTCAACGAAGGGGGAATGATCGAACTGACCATTCCAGCGCATCTGGGTTATGGCGCGGCGGGTGCGGGATCGACGATTCCCGGCGGTTCCACACTGCACTTTATCGTCGAATTGATCAAGGTCCACTGAGCTAACAGACGTGGAACAGCTCGCGAAGCGGTGAATCGACGGAGATCGCGTCGCCGCCATCGGCTTCGTGAGCGGCGAGCTTGTCGAGGACCACGTCGAGCGCTTCGACCGGCGAGAGCTCCGTAGATTTTGCGGCCAGCAGGTTAGTAAAATCACCCACCGTGCGCAGTTGCTCCAACTCGGGATCATCGAATTCGATCATCCACTGCAATTCCAACTCCACCGCAATCACGGCGATCTTGCTGCAGGCGTGCGAAACGTTCATCGTTTGCTGGATCGACCGGCCGAGCGAACGCAGGGAAAACCCACAACCGCTGCACTGCGAATTCAGCGAGACCAAGTCTTGGATTGGGTATTGGCCACGGTGGCCACATTTGCAATCGAAAGGCATCGGATCTTCAAAGTACATCGGTCGACCAGGTTTCCCGTTTGGGTTGTAGGCGTTTGGCGTCGGATTACGCTTTGCCGGTTTTCAGTTTTGCGGCCATCAGCGTATTTTGCAACAACATGGCAATCGTCAATGGGCCGACGCCTCCGGGAACCGGAGTGATGGCGCTGGCAACGGCGCTCGCTTCTTCAAAGTGCACGTCGCCGACCAAACGGTCACCGACGCGGTTGATGCCGACATCGATCACGACGGCCCCCGGTTTGAGCCACGACCCGCGAACCATTTCGGGCCGGCCGACGGCGGCGACGATGATATCGCCGCTGCGCACGATCCCTTCCAGATCATCGCTTTGCGAATGCGCAATCGTGACGGTCGCGTTGGCAGCCTCGGGACCGCAGGTTCCATCGCGAGCGGCCAACAGCAGCGCCATCGGCTTGCCGACGATATCGCTGCGACCGATCACGACGACATGTTTTCCGGGAACAGGGATCTGGCAACGCTTCAGCAGCTGCACCACACCGTGAGGCGTGCAAGGCAAAAAACGCGGCCGCCCTTGGACCAGCAAGCCGACATTTTCGGGACTGAACGCGTCGACATCTTTCATTGGATCGACAACGTCTAAGATTTCGCGTTCGTCCAGCCCGGCCGGAAGTGGCAACTGGACAAGGATCCCATCGACGTGCGGATCGTTGTTCAAACGCTCGACCACGGCGATTAATTCGGCCTGCGAGGTCGACGCGTCCAGGCGATGCAATTGGCTGTCGATGCCAGCACGCTCGCACGCGCGCTGCTTATTGCGAACATACACCTCGCTAGCGGGGTCTGATCCAACCAAGACGGCCGCCAGACAGGGCTGTTTCCCCCCCTTAGCGACCCAGTCTGCGGTCTGTTGAGCCGTCTCGCCGCGAATCTCCGCAGCGATCGCTTTGCCATCGAGAATTCTTGCTGTCACAGGAGTTTGCTCGCTCGAAAAAGATGAAGGATTGGAAGGGCAGCGGGGACCCAACACGCAGCAAATTCAAGGGGCTGCGGGTACGCAGGGGCAGCTTAAAGGATGCAATGCACGATCGTCTACTACACTAACGAGATCCTGCTCCACCAGCGGTGGGGCCCTGAACCGGCGTGGTCAAAAAACGTCTAAATCGGTATAGTTGATCTAAGTGGCACAGTGTCACTTTGCACTCAAACTGAAATCGCTGCCACTTTTGGCATGCAATGAACTGTTATTAAGGATCTCCGCTCAATGTCCACCGATGCTCCCAAGCTGAGCCCCGTCGAAGGTTTTAAGGACGAATCTCGTTATCTTCGCGGCACGATCCCAGACGAATTGAAGGCGGATACCGATCACTTCGGCAAAGGCGATTTGCAGCTGTTGAAGTTCCACGGGACGTACCAGCAGGACGATCGCGATTCGCGAAAATCGCCCGGTGGAAAAAGCTATTCGTTCATGATCCGCACCCGAATCCCGTCGGGCGTGCTCACCTCCGAACAATTCCTGGCCCACTTGGATCTTTGTGACGAATTCGGCAATTCGACGATGAAGCTGACCACGCGTCAGGCGATTCAATTGCACGGCGTCCCAAAAACCGATCTGAAGACAACGATCGCGCGGATCAATGAGTGTGGTCTGTCGACTCTGGCTGCCTGCGGCGACGTCAATCGCAACGTGATGTCCTGCCCCGCCAAACGTAGCGATAGCATCCACGACGAAATCCAATCGACGGCGCTTGCCTTGGCGATGCACTTGGCACCCCGCACGATCTCCTACCGCCAATGCTGGCTGGTCGACGATGAGACCGGTGAGAAGCAGTTGCTTCAGGACGAGAAGGCACCCGAAGAAGTGGAACCGATTTACGGCAAGACCTACCTGCCGCGGAAGTTCAAGATCGGGATCGCCCTGCCCGAAGACAACTGCATCGATGTCTACACCCAAGATCTGGGTTTGATCGCGGTCGTTCGCGATGGCAAGCTGATCGGATACAACTTCACCGTTGGTGGCGGCATGGGCACAACTCCGTCGGCCGCCAAGACGTTCCCGGCGTTGGGCAAGCGGATGGCATTTGTCAAATCGGAAGATGTCCTGAAGGTTGCCGAAGCGGTTGTGATCGTGCAACGCGACCACGGGAACCGTGAAGATCGCAAGATCGCCCGTTTGAAGTACTTGATCGCCGATTGGGGTGTCGAAAAGTTCCGCGCTGCTGTCGAAAAGCAGTTTGGTGCTCCCTTGGACGATTGCACCGAAGACGATGTTCACGGCTTCGACGACCACATGGGATGGCAAGACCAAGGGGACGGCAAGTGGTCCTATGGTTTGAATGTCGAAAACGGTCGCCTGTCCGATGGTCCGGAGCGACAATGGAAGGCTTGTTTCCGAGAAATTTGCGGCGAACTGAAGCCCGAGATTCGATTGACCTCGCATCAGAGTGCGATCCTCTGCGACATCGCTCCCGACGACAAACCAAAGCTGATCGAGATCCTCAAGAAGCACGGGATTCCGGTTTCCGAAGAGGTCAGTACGGTTCGCCGCTGGTCGATGGCCTGTGTTGGTTTGCCAACCTGTGGGTTGTCGATCACCGAAAGCGAACGCGCTTTGCCCGGAATGATCGATGAACTGGAAGCTCCGTTGGCCAAGTTGGGGCTCGACAAAGATGCCTTCACGATCCGGATGACCGGGTGCCCCAACGGGTGTGCGCGTCCTTACAACGCGGACATCGGATTGGTCGGAAAAGCGAAAGGGAAATACACCGTGTTCGTGGGGGGCGCATTGTTGGGCAACCGGCTCAACTACATCTTCCGCGATTTGGTCCCTGCCGAAGAGGTCACGTCGACTCTGGTCAGCGTCTTCACCGCGTACAAGAACTACCGGCAAGAGAGTGAGACGCTTGGTGACTTCTGCGCCCGCGTCGGTAAAGAAGAACTCGAGAAGCTGTGCACCGCGTCGGCTTAAAAACGCGCGCGTTGTCCTTTTGATGAACTACATTGCCCAACGTGTCCGTCGCCGATACGTTGGGTTTTTCAATTCCGCCGACCGATCGATCGGTTTCGATGTCGGTAGCCGATCGTGGCGAGACCCGTTGCGATTCGCCCGGTTCTGTTTCTTTCTTTCGCCCTCGCTTCTGGACCGCCCGACCTATGGATCGCCCCGCAAATCAAATCCGCGAAGTTTCGATCGAACGCCATTATCTGAAGTCTTCCCCAGGAAGCGTTTTGTATCGTTGTGGTGAAACGGTGGTGCTTTGCACCGCGTCGGTCTCGAAGACGCTGCCGAAGTGGCGGGAAGGGTCGGGCAAGGGTTGGGTGACCGCCGAATACAACATGTTGCCGCACAGTACGTCGTCACGAAAGCAACGCGACCGCGGGGGCAAGGTCGACGGTCGGACGACGGAGATCCAACGTTTGATCGGTCGTAGCCTGAGGGCCGTCGTCGATCACGAAGCGTTGGGTGAATTGGCGGTGAATATTGACTGCGATGTTTTACAGGCAGATGGAGGGACCCGAACCGCTTCGATCACCGGCGGTTTCGTCGCTCTGGTCGATGCGGTGCGATCGGTGTTGCCCGACGCAGAAATCGGGCAAGGACCGATCCGCGATTATGTCGCGGCGATCAGTTCGGGAGTGATCGACGATCAAATCTATCTGGACCTCGACTATCGCCTGGATTCCGCGGCGGATGTCGACATGAACATCGTGATGACGGGGGCCGGTCGGTTCGTCGAATTGCAGGGGACGGGCGAAGAAGCGACGTTTGACAGCGATCAATTGGCCCAGTTGCTGGCCGTTGGCAAACAAGGGATCGACCAATTGGTCGCATTGCAAAAGCATTCGCTGGCACAATAGCAAGGTTGGGACGAACCGCGCCTTCCATCGATCGAACCGGCGGGCGCGATAGCGTCCGGGGGAAGTGTCTCTTTTTGCTTCCCCCTCTCTGCCCGGTGACGCGGCGATTTCTTGTCAGCCTTCTCGGGTTCGGGCCTCACAAACGGTTTAATCGATACCGGAATGCGTTCGATCGCTGCGGCGCGGTCTGGCGCCGATTCTGAATCCTCAAAACTTCTCAGAATGCAAAGATACGGTACGCATCGGCAAACTATGTTTGCGTGTGGCGTGATTCGAGTCGCCGTTGGAGCTTTGGAATGGGCAATTCTGGGGCGGGGCTGGTGATTCGAAGTCCATGACACGAGTTCAATCGGAGATCTGAGCGATGTGCGGTAACCGCGGTCGCTCGCTTCGGCGGACGCTCGGATGTGTGGATGCGATGGCGGGTCGCGTAGCGCTACAGAATCTAGCTGCCACTGCACCGGTTGGGGCACAACCTTGAAATGAACGGGAACAAGTTAGAGGGGCAAACGATGCGTGTGATGTTTGTGGACGATGAGCCGCAGGTCCTACGTGCGATCAGTCGCATGTTGGACTGTGCCGACGTCGATTGGGACTTTGGAACCGCGAGCAACGGTCGCGAAGCGATTGGAGCACTGCAAGCGAACGATGTCGACATCTTGGTGACCGATATGCGGATGCCTGGGATGGATGGCGCGACCTTGTTGGACCATGTCAGCCGGCAGTCGCCAGGCACCTCTCGAATCATCCTGTCGGGCCAAGCCGATCGCGACACGATGTACCGGGCCGCTTTACCCATGCATCAATTTTTGTCGAAGCCTTGCGACGCGAAAACGCTTCGCGACGTCTTGGCTCGCACCGATGCAATTCGCAATGCGTTCGGATGTGCCGATACGCATCGGGTGGTCGGACAGATCTCTTCGCTACCGACGACGCCGGGACTGTTGGAGCGTGTGGTTGCGGAGGTGAACTCGCGGAATGGTTCGATTCAAAAAGTGGGAGCCCTTATCGCGTGTGATCCCGGTTTGACCGCGAAAACCTTACAGTTGGCTAATTCGGCCATGTTCGGCTACAACGGCAGCGAATACAGCGCCACCCAAGCCGCGCGAGCGATCGGAATCGACGCGATGCAGGCCCTTGTTGCCATGTTGGAACATTTTTCGCCAATGGAAATTCCCGAGGGGTCGGGGTTTTGCATCGAACAGCACGCCGCCCATGCCCAACGCGTGGCTCGCATCGGCTGCAAGATCGCCCAAACCGAAGGCTGGTCGATCCAATTGCAGCGGGAAGCCTATACGGCGGGCCTGCTTCACGACATCGGTCGATTGATTTCGGTCTGTCATTCCCGCGTTTCTCGTCCGTTGGTCGGGGCGACGGCATTGGGAAGCGATTCCTTTTGGCGCACCGAAGTGGGCATCGATGAGATTTGCGACGACAAGCTGGGGGCCTATTTGCTGGGGCTGTGGGGATTGCCGTCGGAGATCGTTCAGGCGGTGGCGTTGCATCAACGGCCGACGGAGTGCCCGCTGGATCGCCCCTCGGCTGCCGCCGTCGTATGTGCCGCCGACTGCATCGCACATGAACGATCGGATCCTTGGTCCGATCGCGACATCGAACACTGCGAAGATCTGCTTTCCAGGTTAGGGCTTTCCGGAAGACTGAATACTTGGCGTACTGCCGTCACCGACGAGGAATAATGCGATGAACCGAAGAGTTCTGTTTGTTGATGATAATCAGAAAGTGTTGAATAGTATCGCACGCCAATTCGAAGGAGTGCTTGATTACGAAACGGCCAATGGGCCGCACGAAGCAATCGATCTGCTGGATTCTGAAAATCCATTTGCCGTCGTTGTTTCGGATATGCGGATGCCCAAGATGAATGGCGCCGAATTGCTGACGCACGTCCGCACGGTTGCTCCCGATACGGTGCGCATCATGCTCTCAGGATATGCCGACCTGCAGGCCACGATCAAAGCGGTCAATGAAGGGAACATCGCACGATTTCTTTCCAAGCCGTGTCCACGGGAACTGTTGGAACGGGCGATCCGAGAAGGTCTGGAGCAATACCAGTTGGTGACCGGGCAACGCGAACTGCTGGAAGGCACATTGCAGGGCAGCGTGACCGTGTTGTGCGCGATCCTCTCGTTGGTCCATCCGTTGGCCTTTGGGCGGGTCAGCAAAGTCCAACGGATTGCGTTGGCGATCGGAAACCAAATGCAGTTGGAAAACATCTGGGATCTGAAGATCGCATCGATGTTGTTCCCGTTGGGATGTGTCTCCCTTTCCGAACGCGCCTTGGAATGCATGCTCGAAGGGATTCCCGTTCCGGACGAAGAGCGGTCGGCGTACGAACAGCATCCGTCGGTGGCCCGTGCGATGTTGCAAGAGATTCCCCGATTGGAAAATGTCGCCGCGATTGTTTCCTATCAGGAAAAGGGCTTCGATGGCAGCGGTTCCCCCTTCGACGACGTCCGTGGAACGGACATTCCCATCGGGGCGCGGATTCTTAAGGCAGCGTTAAATTTTGAGATCGCGCTCAAACAGATGAGTGATGTCCCGGCGGCGTTTGAAAAAATGCAACAGCAGGCAGAACGGTACGATCCCGAAGTTCTCGAAGCGCTCGGCCGGCAGCTTGACGTGGGCCTGTGCCAACGCTCCCGACGAACGGTCGCGCTGGCCGACTTGCGGCCAGGGATGGTGCTGGCCGCCGATGTCCGCTTGGAAGGAGGGAAGTTGGTGGTTGCCAGTGGACAACAGGTCAATGAATCGATCCTCCGCAACCTGGAAACGTTCTGCGAGTTTGGGCAGATCGATGGTCGCTTCGAAATCGAAGCGGTTCCTGGATCGGAACACGCCGAATGCGAAGCGGTTTGCTAACGCGTTCGACACCGAAGGCGGTGGGCCGATCGATCGAGTCGCTTTGAGAACCGCAACGACGGCGATCGCGTCGAACCTGAAGCGACCATCGGTTGCATCCTGGGCAACGGTAATTCACGATGCGCTCGCGTCGCACGGCTTTTGTTCCCCGGTCGCAGACGGCGCGAGCGCATTATCCATTTGGGGCGAGCGTCGGCGCGATGCTATCGACGGTGCGATCCTCGTTGTCCGATTTCACTTGGCTTTCTATACTCAGAGGCTGACACGCTGAGTTCTGAAATCGGAAGGGATTGCCATGCCCAGTTCGCCTCCTACCACGACACCTGCAGAAGCCTCCAAGCCTTTGTTTTGGGGGGTGGATGTGGGTGGAACGAACATCAAGTTCGGCTTGGTAGACGATTCGGGGAAAACGCTGCATTTTGATCATATTCCGACTCAGGAATCCGAAGGCCCGCAGGCCGCCGTCGATCGAACCGCCGCGGTTCTGGCGAAGGTTCAGCGGGACTTGGGCTTCTCCAATGCCGACGTTCCGATGATTGGGCTGGGGACGCCTGGATCGATGGACATCCCGCGAGGCTATCTGTTGGATCCTCCGAATCTACCGCATTGGTGGAATTTTCCGATACGCGATGCCTTCGCCCAAGCAACCCAGCGGCCGGTTGCGTTTATTAATGACGCCAATGCAGCGGCCTACGGCGAATTTTGGGTCGGGACCGGCCAACGCCAGGATAGTATGGTGTTGTTAACGCTGGGGACCGGCGTTGGCGGCGGCGTGGTCGTTGCCGACGAATTGATCGACGGCGCGAACAGCTTTGGCGGCGAATGCGGGCATCTGATCGTCGACCCTTCACCAACGGCTCGGTTATGCGTTTGGGGAGGCGGTCGCGGCCAATTGGAAGCTTACGCGAGTGCCAGTGCGGTGGTCGATCGCACCCGCGAG
This sequence comes from Rosistilla carotiformis, assembly GCF_007753095.1. Classification (NCBI taxonomy): domain Bacteria; kingdom Pseudomonadati; phylum Planctomycetota; class Planctomycetia; order Pirellulales; family Pirellulaceae; genus Rosistilla; species Rosistilla carotiformis. Next base: position 4,753,042 of record NZ_CP036348.1, on the reverse strand, counting down.
CGTTTGACTGCAGGGGGGACCAGCAGCCTTTCAGGTTTATTGGGGGGCAGCAACTCCGAACTGTCGGCCAAAGCGGTCTACTTGGCAGCGGAGCAAGGGGACGCGATGGCGCTTGAAATCGTCGACGAAACCGCGTTTTGGTTGGGGATTGGAATCACGTCGATCGTGCATGTCATCGACCCAGGGTTGGTCGTGCTGGGCGGCGCGATGGATTTTGGCGGGGAAACGTCTCCGGTCGGTCAGCGATTTTTGGAAGGGATCCGGAAAGAGTTCCACGCCCGCACGTTTGCCCACGTCGCCAAGGGAACCGAAATCGGGTTCGCTTCGTTGGGCGGGGATGCCGGGTATTTGGGATCCGCCGGATTTGCCCGAAAGGTCTACAGCAAGCGGATGCCGTAGCCGTGGAGTATCGTATCGCGGTCATTTCGATCGGCGATCGCACTAGGAATTCATTGAGAATAAGCCACCCGTGGAAATCAGAAACTTTTGTATCATTGCGCACATCGATCACGGCAAAAGCACGCTTGCGGATCGCTTGTTGGAATTCACCGGAACGGTGACGCGTCGCGAAATGAAAGAACAGTTGCTGGACGATCTCGCCCTGGAACGCCAGCGCGGAATTACCATCAAAGCCCGCTCGGTTTCGATGCGGTATATCCATCAAGGCACACCGTACGAGGTGAACTTGATCGATACTCCCGGCCACGTCGACTTCCAATACGAAGTCTCGCGATCGTTGAGCTGTTGTGAAGGGGCGCTGCTGCTGGTCGATGCCTTCCAGGGCGTCGAAGCGCAGACCGTCGCCAATGCGTACAACGCGATGGAGCACGATCTGAAGATCATTCCGGTGATCAACAAGATCGATCTGATGCACGCGCGGGCCGATGAAGTGACCGAAGAGATGGAGAGTTCGTTGGGGATCGATCCCGACGACGTCGTACGGTGCAGCGCCAAAGCTGGAATTGGCATCGAAGAACTGATGACCGCGATCATCGAACGCGTTCCCGCGCCGACCGGCGACGCCAACGCGCCGCTTCAGGCGATGGTCTTCGATTCGAATTACGACGATTTCCGTGGCGCGATCACCTACGTTCGGATGATGAACGGAACGGTCAAGAAAGGGCAGAAGATTAAGTTCCTGCGGGCCGGGTCGGTTCATGAAGTGGTCGAGCTGGGACAGTTCGTTCCGCAACGGAAATCGTGTACGGAATTGACCGCCGGCCAGGTCGGCTACCTGATTTGCAACATCAAATCGCTGGCGGACGTTCATATCGGCGACACCGTCAGCACTCCCGGCAATGACGCCGCCGAACCGTTGGCTGGTTACCAGCGTCCCAAGCGGATGGTTTATTGCGGGTTGTATCCTAGCGATGGCCAAGAATTCAGCGATCTGCGCGACGCATTGGAGCGGTTGGCGATCAACGACCCCAGCTTTGAATTCGAACCGGAGACTAGCGACGCGTTGGGCTTCGGTTTCCGATGCGGATTTCTAGGCTTGTTGCACATGGAAATTGTGCAGCAGCGTTTGGAGAGCGAGTCGGACATCGACCTGGTGCAAACCGCGCCGAATGTGACCTATGAGATCGTCGACACGCGCGGCAACAAACGCGAGATCCATAAGCCACAGGATGTACCCGATCCGAACGACATCGCCGAATTCCGGCAACCGATCGTGCGGTGTAACATCGTCGTGCCGTCGGAGTGTATCGGCACGGTGATGAAGCTGTGCCAAGACCGTCGCGGGATCTTGCGCGGCAACGAATACCTCAGTCCCACGCGGTCGATGATCAGTTATGACATCCCGTTGGCGGAAGTGATCTACGATCTGCACGATAAGATCAAAAGCGGGACCCGCGGGTACGGGACGTTGGATTATGAATTGATCGGTTATGAACCGGCGAACCTGGTCCGAATGGACATCTTGGTCAACGGGAACCGCGTCGACGCGTTAAGCATCATCTGCGATCGGGGCGACGCCGACCGTCGTGGCCGTGCGGTGGCGAAGAAGCTGAAATCGGAGATCGAACGCCATATGTTTGAAGTCGCCGTGCAGGCGGCGGTTGGCAGTCGCGTGATCGCGCGGGAGACCGTTCCGGCGATGCGGAAGAACGTGACCGCCAAATGTTACGGTGGCGATATCACGCGGAAACGCAAGCTGCTGCAAAAGCAGAAGGAAGGTAAGAAGCGGATGAAGGCGATCGGTAGCGTCGAGATCAGCCAAAAAGCCTTCATGAGTGTGCTCAGCAGCGGTGAAGAGCACTGATCACCGTGGCGTGGTGTTGTCCGCGGTTCGCGGAGAGACCTGCCTGCCAGAACGCCCGGATCTTTGGTCCGGGCGGGCGTTCGGCTCCCCTGATTCGCTTGTGGCAGGCGGAACCTACAGCAGGCTTTCAAGACGCGAAAGGGCCACCATCAATTGGTTCCATTCGCTGACCACGTCGTAGGTATTCATCACCTGGGCGTCGGTCCGATCGAATCCGATTTCGCTGATCGAAATCTGTTGATCCAAGACCATCATCCCTTCGCTGGTCGCCATTTCGCATTTGTCGTTGGCCGAGACATTTTGGTCGTCATACATCGGCACGACTTGTTGCATCGCACGATGGACGGCCCACAGGGCGGCCTTGTGCGAATCGTCTGCCGAAACAACTGCCTTCATCGTGCCCGATTCAATGTAGTACTTGGCCATCGTTGATCTCTCCGTCGCAGGGGTGCAAGGTTCCTGTCCGCGGTTCCTCCCGCCGACATCAGAACTATCGCACCGATGACGGACACGTTAGGTCAGACCTCCTCGTGCATCGCTTCGCTGAATCGATATCCGACTCCGCGAACCGTTTCGATCACATCGGCATAGGGTCCCAATTTCTTGCGGAGGGCCCGAATGTGGACGTCGATCGTCCGTTCGAGAACCATCGTATCTTCGCCTAATGCGGCGTCGATCAATTCGGCGCGATCGAATACGCGACCCGGTTGGCGGATCAAGGTGTCCAGCAAGCGGAATTCGCTGCGGGTCAGATCCAACGGTTCTTCTCCGACAGTCGCTTTGTAGCGGCGTCGATCGACGCTGACCGATTTGTAGGTGACGATATCCTGGTTCTTAATCGCCGCGGCCTGCTCGCGTCGCCGCAGCAATGCTTTCACGCGTTGCAACAGCACCGCCACGCTGAACGGTTTGCAAACGTAATCGTCGGCACCGATCGAGAACCCGGCGATCTGATCGGAATCTTCCGATTTTGCGGTCAGCATCAGGATCGAGATGTTCTTCGTGTCCTCGCCCGCACGCAAGGTGCGACAGACTTCCAGGCCGTTGAGCGAAGGAAGCATCACGTCGAGAATGACGAGGTCGGGCAGCTTCAGGCGAGCTTGGGTCAGCGCATCGCGGCCATCGAGGGCACGCGATACCTCGAATCCTTCCTTTTTCAGATTGTAAATCAACACCTCGGCGACGCTTAGATCATCCTCGACAACGAGAATTTTTGTATTCGGCATGCGTGTGAAGACCTTCGTTGAGCCCGATGAGTGAGTCTGATTTTGAAATTCCGCGATCGGCGGTTCGGCCACCCGCGGTCGATGGGCTTATCGTCGACCACCGACGACGAATTGGCTACCCCGAAGTGGTTAGTGTCAAATGAAGATTGGGTTAGGGTTGTGTTAAGCCAATGGCGGGTCAGGTTCCCGTGGCGTGGGCCGAGTGGTGTATTCTATCGCGATGGCGGTATTTCAACAATCGCTTCGCTTGTCTTTCCCCCTGGCCGATATTCAAAAAGAGGGGTGTTGGTTTCGGTAAGTTATCCACGTTGAACGTCTTGGTCCAACGAATCGGCCGCGATCCAGCCGCTCATCATCACCATCGGCATCCCCGGTCCTGGATGGGCTGCGCCGCCGGCCAGGTACAGTCCGCGGATGTCTTTGCGGCGATTGGCTGGTTTAAACGCGCCGGTAAACTTTCCGTGACTTGCCAGTCCGTAGATCGCTCCATTGAGCACTCGGTAGCGGTTGTGGATATCTTGCGGCGTCAGGACGTGTTCGACTTGGATGTGGCTTTCCAGGTCGTCCAGTTCCGCGGTCTCCTGCAATTTTTCGATAATGCGGCGGCGGTAATCGGGCAGCATCGCCGTCCAATCATGTCCCGGACGCAGGTAGGGCGTGTGAACCAAGACGTACAACGCTTCGCCCCCTTCGGGTGCGACTTGCGGTTCGGTGACCGCAGGGGCGCATACATAACAGGTGGGTTCGGGAGCCAGTTCGCCCCGGCGGTAGATGTAATCAAACTCCTCTTCCGGATCGCGAGAGAAGACAAAGTTGTGATGGAGCAGTTGTTCGTAGCGCCGATTCAGCCCCAAATACAGCACCACGCCGCTGCAAGCCGGTTCGGGATTGTGGAGTTTCCAGCGGGCTGCTGGGCAATCTTTCAGCAGCTCGCGATAGGTGCGAACCGAATCGCAATTGCTGATGACCGCGTCGGCGGGAAGGATTTCGCCGGTGGTCGTTAGCACCCCGGTAGCCCGGCGCGATTCGACGAGGATGCGCGCGACGTCGACACCGACACGAATCTCGACCCCCAATTCGATCGCCAATCGCGAAAGCCCTTCGACGACCGCGCGGGTTCCGCCCATCGGATACCAGATGCCCTCGGAGGTCTGCATGTGAGCGATGCCACATAAAACGGCCGGTGACGCTTTGGGGGATGACCCGACATACTGGGTGAAGTGGTCGATCATCTGAGCCGCACGGTCGTCGGGAATGTGTTGGCGGACGACCTTGGAGACGCTCTTCCCCATCCGCAAGCTCATCACATCCCTCAGCACTGCCGGCGAAAACGCTCCGCTGGCGTCCATCGTATCGCGGATCGAACCGACGCTGCGCCAGAAGAAAAAGCGTTCGGAAACCTCATGCATTTGTTTGGAGAGCTGTAGGAAGCGGTCGTATCCCCGGCCGCTGTCGGGCGAACCGGTGAATTCATCCAATCGACGCTTCATCTGTTGGACATCGCTGACCAAATCCAAGACGCTGCCGCCATCAAAGAAGCAACGCCACTGCGGATCCAACGGAACCAGTTCCATGTAATCGCAGAGATCGCGGCCCGCTTCGTCGAAGACCCGCTTGAGTACCGATGGCAAGGTTAGGATCGTTGGGCCCATATCGAATCGGTAGCCCCCCGATTCAAGCAAAGCGGCTTTGCCACCGACCCATTCATTTTTGTCCAACAAGATCACGCGGTGCCCGCGCGCCGCGGCGGTGCATGCGGCGGTCAATCCCGCCAGGCCTCCGCCGACGACGACAACGCGTTGGGAAACTTCGGTTCCTTTAGCCATGATGTTTGTTCTGGATGTCTCGAGTAACTATTTCCGACTTTGCTTGATCCCTTGGACCAGCCGCCCCAGTCCACGAAGTCGCCGCCGCCAACCGGCCGCAAAATTTAGTTGCAATATTCCGGCCAAGATCTCTTCGTCCCCAGCCGTTGGCACCGTGAGGTGTCTCGGGTGACGCAGCGTCTGCCGGGTGATCACCCGGGGCGTCGTCATCGCCAATAATCCATCGCGGCCCCGTGTCGTTCCAAATCCGCTTTCGCGACGTCCCCCAAAGGGTAGCCGAGGATCGGCGGTGGGCACAATGAGGTCGTTGATCGTGATCGTTCCAACCTCCAGCGCAGCGGCGAATCGCTGGGCCTCTTTGCGTGGTCCAAAGATCGATGCGGCCAAAGCGTACGGCGACCGGCTGATAAGTTCGACCAACGGGTCGCTGGGGGAATAATCGCAAACCGCGGCGATCGGGGCGAACACATCGGCGGACATGATCGACCAATCGGGGCGGGCTCCAAATAAAAGCAACGGCGGCGTGGTGCCGGTCGCTTCGAACCGTTCCCGATCCCAGGGGCCTCCGACCCACTGGCCGCCACGATCGATCGCGTCTTCGACCACCTGGATCATCCGGGGGCGGACGGCGGGATGGACATGCAGCCGCGGTTGCTGGGCCAAGCGACGGCCGAAGAGTTTGCGGTAATGGTCGGATTGTTCTTGAGGGACAAAGATCCGCCGCGGCGCGATGCAGGTCGCACCGCTGTTGAAACTCAAACCGAACCGCAACGCATCGGCGACGCGATTGGAATCCGCCCCCGGCAGAACGACCATCGCGTCGCAGCCGCTTAATTCCATCGCCGTCGGGGTCAGCGTCTCGGCAGCCGCGGTCATCACCTTGCGGCCGGTCTGCGACGACCCCGTCAAGACGATCTTTTCGACGCCCGCACGAATCAGCCGCTCTGCCACGGCCGGATCGCTGTCGACTTGTTGGATCAGATCGGTCCCCACGGCGGCTTGGAAACAATCGACAAGCGTCGCGGTGGCGGCTTCACATCCCGGAGCGGGTTTCAGCAGCACGGCATTCCCCGCGACCAGTGCTTGTGCCGTTTGAACACCGGCTAAAAGCAGTGGGTAGTTCCAGGGGGCCAGGATCAGCACACGCCCCAGAGGAACCCGTTGGATCTCGCTGTGGGTTCCCCACAGCCAAAGCGGCCTGCCAGCGATGCCCTGCTTCTGACTTTTTAGAACCTTCGCCGCGTGGCGTTGCAGGTAGCGGAGCGCTTCGCACAAGGGAAGCAATTCGGAAGAAAGGGTTTCCGTTTTCGATCGCCGCTGTGGCAGCGTGACCAAGTCGCAGAGATCGTCGGCAGCTTGGGCGATTTCGGTTTGAACGGGATGCATCCGCGCCGCACGCTGACGAACGTCGGTGCGGCCCCAATCGACTTGGGCTGTCGCGGCACGGGCCAACGCGGTTTGAATGTTTGTCGCGTCGATCAAGTTCACAGTGTGGACTTCAAAAATGCCTCCGCCGCATCCATGGTACTGCCACTTTCGGGAGGCACACCGATCCCGTACCAATCGCCTCGAATCCGTTGATAGTAGCCATGCCCCACGATATGTGGGTTGGCAGGATTGCGGCTGCAGAAGCGAATCAGAATCTTCCGTTGGTCGGCACTGGTTTCGATTAGCGATGGTTCGGCGTGCAGGCGGTAATACTCACGCGGTGCCATCACAATGACCAGAGGAATGCCGTAATAAAAGTATAACGCTTCCTGCAGTGTGCAGGGGGCGTTGGTCGATTGATAGGCGAATGTGCGTGTCGATATTTGAACGATTTCGGGGACCGCACCGCGTCCATTTCGCAGCGTTTGATCGATGCCACCCAATGCATGAAACGTTCCCAACGTGTCGTTGCACAACAGCTTCATGATCCGGCTGGGCGTCCCCTGGCCGTATAGCACCCAACCCGAATCGGTTTCCGATTCCAGAGCATACGCGGGACTCTCTTGCATCGGAGTGATCCGCGCCATCGTGGCGGTGGTGCCGGCGTCGTCATACTCCAGATAGATGTGTCCGCCACGCGTCGTGACTTCAATCGCCAACTCCGTCATCAGCGGCGACAGTGCGATGCTCTCTTGGATGCGTCGCACCGCGGCGATCCGTTGGGCGTTGGTGATGTTCCGAGACTTCACTTTCTCGGGAACAAGCGGTTTCTTTTTTGGCACTTCACGGACTCCCTTGCGTTGGCGACGAGTGGCCGCCGATAGAGGCGTCCTGATTCCGATCCTCAACGGCTATGGAACCTATTTAAAAAGAACCCTCTAACATGTCATCCTACCCTCTTGCTAACGACTTGTCTGTAAGGGGATGACAGCAATTTGGAAAGCAAATTTATTGGATCGACGCGCCTTGCAGCGGTCGTTGCAATAGACACCGCATAGGCTCCAAAAAGGGGGCTTTGTGGTGTGGATCTAATTCAGTTCTTGGTGTTGAAGTTCTTCGAGAACGCGCACCCAAGGGCGTTGACCGGTCGATCCGGCATTCGATTCCCGCGCTGTTGCGTGCTGCAGGCAGCGATCATTCAGCGCGCGCCACGGCGTAGATTGCTTTGACAATGTTGCCTTCGGAAGCGGTTCTTCCATCGGCAAATTCCAGGCGCTCGCAAGGTCCGCCAGTCCCTGGCGATAGCCGGTCACCGCGGCCGTTGGCTTGCCGAGTGCTTGTTGGGCGAAGCCCCATTGGATCTGTGCCCACGCCCGATTCGTCAGCCAATCGGTGCGGTTCGGGTTGCGTTGCAGCGTTTCATCGATCCTGTCGATCAGGTCTTGAAGGATGTGGGCTGCGGCGAGGTATTGGTGGTCTTGCGTATACGCCGCGGCCAGAGCCGTCTCGATGTCAGACGTCAGATGCAGTAACGGTGTCGCATTTTGGTCTGCCCACAGCGTTGCATTACTCAGCCCCCGCCGAAGGGCCGCGATCGACGGGCCGATGGCGTTCGAACGCAGCAGGGCGGTTCCTAGTTCCAGTTGACCGTAGGCGAGCGTTTCCAGCGATTCGGAGTCGGCGTGGAACGCATCGGAGAGCGATTCGAGCGATTGCAATTCAGTCGCGAGACGGGCGGTTTGCCGTTCGGCGGATTCGCCCGAACGGAGCGCCGACCGCAACAGTCCCGTCGCGGCGCGGGTGCGGTCACGTATCAGGGAACGTTCGGGAGTGTCGGTGGATGGAAGGGATGTGAGTTCCGCTTGCGCGATCTGGTAGGTTTGCTCCGCCGCCAGGAAATCGGACGCCATCCATTGAAGGTCGGCGATCTGCAACAAACAGCTTGCGGCCTCCTGTTGTTGGTTCGGTTGAACTGCCAGTCGATGGTAGCGGGATCGATAGTGTCGCATCGCGTTCTGCAGCAGATCGCGTCGCAGCGGTGCGGCCTCGGAATCTTCGGCGAGGGCCATGTTGAATTGTCGCAACCAATCATCGGCGGCGGCTTGGACTCGCGCCAACTTTTGATGGGCCGCGTGCCGTTCGCGTTCGGCTTGTTTGCGAACAACAACCTCTTCCGCATGCGCCGCCAATGCCTGTTCTTTGGCACGGCGTTCGGCACGATGTGCCTGGCTGACGATCACGCTGGTGATCGATGCCGACAGGGCGAGGATCGTCGCCCCGACGATGGTCGCGGCGACGAATGCTGGCCGTCGGCGGCACGCGCGGCCTGTCCGTTCGACCAGGGATTCGCGGTGGGAACTGACCTTCTCTCCCGCCAGAAAACGGCTGACATCGTCGGCGATCTGGAGGGCGGTTTTGTAGCGTTCGTGAGGCTGGGGGGCGATCGCTTTCATGCAGATCGAATCCAGCGGCGGCGGGACGCTACGGTCCTGCTGGCGCGGCGACAGGCAATTCCCCGCGATGACGTTGGCGATCGTGACCTGGAAGTCATCACCGTGATAGGGTGTGCGGCCGGTCAATATTTCGTAAAGGATGATGCCCAACGCATAGATGTCGCTGTGCGGGCCTAGCTTGTCGATCGCGCCGGTCGCTTGTTCGGGCGACATGTAGGCCGGTGTGCCGACGATCGTTCCCATGCGCGTGTGGAGGGCGTCGGCCGATGGGGCGTGAGCCGTTGGAGACGATTCCGTGATCGGCAACCCTGCGGCCACGGTTGCCATAGAATTGGCGTGCGGTTGCGGCGGTTCGGCCGCGTCAGCCCCCAGACGCTTGGCCAAGCCCCAGTCGACGACGACGGTTTCGCCAAACGGACCGACAATCACGTTGGCTGGTTTCAGGTCGCGGTGGATGATTTGTTGTTCGTGGGCGTAGCCGATGGCGTTGCAGATGTCGACAAAGCTGCGCAGCAAGTCATACAGCAGGGCTTGCTTTTTGCGGCCGGGCAACAGGCAATGGTAGTCGCGTAGCTTGTGCTCCAACGTCACGCCGTCCAACAGCTTCATCGCGTAAAACGGTTGGCCGTCTTCGTGGCGCAGTCCTCTTTCATAGACGGGGACGATGCCCGGGTGTTGCAATTGTGCGGTGATCAGACCTTCGTGCAGGAACCGCTGGACCAAGTCGGGGTTCCCGGCAGCGTGCGCTCCCAGTTGTTTGACGGCGACGTGCCGGTCCAGTTGCCGGTCGTTTGCCCGCATGACCACGCCCCAGCCGCCACGGCCCAGTTCCTGGTCGCCGTGGTAACGATCGGCACCCGACGGGACCGGCGCGTCATGAAAGGGGACCGGTCCGGCGGGGCTCGCGGTGGAGTCGGAAGGTTGTGTGTCCAGCATCAATGGATGGCCCGATGGAGAGGAGTGTTTGGCGGCGATGGCAAATGGGATTCGCCGTGCAAACATAGGCTTTTCTAGGGGCGGCGGCGTCTTAAACGAACCCTGGAGATCCTTGGGATCGGGCAATCCGAACATTCCTGCCACCTGGTACAACGCGGTTGCCAGAGACTGGGATCGGGTGAAATTCTCTGTCGCACCGCTGCCTCAGCCCCCCGCCCCTTACAAACGTAACTCACCTTTGGCTGCAGGGAATCGTGTTTTCCCTAAACGGATCTGAAGCCTCTTTCTTCGCGCACTTCACGGGAACGTCCGAATGTCCATAATCCAAGGTCCTACGTTATGGGTGGACGCAGCCGTCGCAGCGGATGTCGGTTCGCAGCGTTGGTTGGTCCAGATCCACCCACTGGATTTGGATCGCGGGCCGATCGAAATCAGCGAGACCATCTTGATTGGCCGCGACGCGAACTGCTGTTTGCACCTGCCCGACAACTCGGTTTCGCGACGGCACGCGGAGATCGAAAAACAGGACGACGTGTACACGATTCGCGATTTGGAGAGCACCAACGGAGTGGTCATCAACGGCATGCCGATTACGGAGCACGTGCTGCAGACGGGCGACCGCATCCAGTTAGGCAGTCGCATCTTCCGTTTCCTGGCCGATCACGATCTCGAGGCGCAGTATCACGAGACCGTCTACGCGATGATGACCCGCGACGGGCTGACGGGCGTTTTTAATAAACGCTACCTGTTGGAAAGCCTCGATCGAGAAGTCGCCCGTTGCCGCCGCTACCAGCGGCCGATCGCCGTCATTCTTTTGGACGTCGACCACTTCAAATTGATCAACGACACGTACGGCCATTTGGCTGGCGATGAGGTCTTGCAGCAGTTGTCGATGCGGTTGGAGCACGTGCTGCGTTCGGATGAAATTTTGGCCCGGTTTGGTGGCGAAGAGTTTGCGATCGTGATCGTCGAATCGGATCGAGCGAAAGCGTTGGATGTTGCCGAGCGTTGCCGCAAGGCATGCGCCGAAGCCGCCTTCGAGACTTCGGCGGGACTGCTTGAAGTGACGATCAGTCTGGGAGTCTCCGCACCCGCGGTCGACGAAATCGAAACACAGTCGGCATTGCTTGATGCGGCCGACAAATTCTTATACCAGGCCAAGGAAAATGGCCGTAATCAAGTCGCCGGTTAACGTTCGACGACTCGTTTTCGACGTGAACGAATTCCGGACGGGCCCATCGGCGATGGCTGTCGTGAGCGGCGGGAATCGTTGCCGCGTCATCGGCTGCGGCTTCCCGACGGAAGCTTGGCAAGACGGGAAATTCAATTGGCGCAGTTTGCGCGGTCGCTTACGCTATCGGTCCGGTGCCTGCGGGGGACACGGTTCCCCCGAAGGCGAATAGGTTCCAATTGAAGCGAGGTAGCGTCGTTATGCCGATCGAATTTCCCTGTGACGGGTGCCAACAGAAGTTGCGTGTCCCCGACAACAGCGCTGGCAAGCAGGCCAAGTGTCCCAATTGTGCTCGGATCTTAACGATCCCCGCGTCGCAAGCCGCCTCTCCTGCAGCGGCTCCCGCTCCAATGCCTCCGGCCGATGACGACCCCTTCAACTTTGGTGGCGGCAGCGCCCAACCGGTTTCGGGTGGTCACGGTTTTTCACCGTCGGCGTCTGCGAATCCCTACGCTTCTCCGACGGCTGCCGCTCGACCGATGGCCGGCGGCAGTTCGGGAGCGATGTCGGTTCAACCGATGGATCCCGCGGGGGCGGTGACGATCGCGTGGGAACTGTTCAAAATGAATGCGGCCCTGCTGATCGGTGCCTTCCTGACGCAGTTCTTCCTGAACATGGGAATTTCAGTGGTGTCGGCGATTCTGCAAGTCGCGTTGGTCCAAGCGTTGGGAGATCCGAATTCGCCAGCGATCGCGTTAACTAACGTGGGGACGTCGGTGCTGAACCAATTGTTGCAACTGTGGATCGGAATCGGGATCCTGCGGATCAACCTCGCTGTCGCACGTGGGCAAGAGGCGAATTTCGGTATGCTTTTCAGCGGCAGCCCCTACATCCTCCGCTACATCGGCGCATCGATCTTGTTTGGATTGGGCATGTTTGTCGGCATCCTGTTATTGATCGTGCCGGGGATTTATTTTGCCCTCACCTATTGGTCGTACTTTTACTTTTTGGTCGACCGCGATTGCGGCGTGATGGAATCGTTCCGGTTGGCTGGTGAACATGCCAAGGGGAATCGTGGCAATGCGTTTTTGATGGGCCTGATCTCGATGGGCCTGAGCATGTTGGGGGCGCTGCTTTGCGGTGTCGGGCTGTTGGTCGCGGTTCCCGTTGTCTCGATGATGATGACGATCTGCTACCTGATGATGACAGGGCAACGGTTCTGGCAGCCGCGCGCTGCTGGAATGTAGTCCTTCACGCTCCGTTGGTCCGCCGCTGGCAAACTTCGTTTCTCGTTCGGGCTGTCGGTCGCGGCAGTCCGAATGGAAGGCCGACCATATCCATTCGGAATCGGTTGGGGCGGTGGACCGCAAGCGACTTCCGTTGTCGGAACCGCTACAGTCGCAGCCATTCGCGAAACCCCGAGACGATCTCTTGGGGTTGCATGGCGATCTGAGTCGCGACGAAGCCTAGGATCACCAAGGCCACCAACAGCATGCCGGCGCCTTTGCTGCGGGCCGGGTTTTCGACCTGACCGATTTCGTGCCGCGACGCTTGCACAAATCGACGCCAAAAGACAGGCGAGATCGTTTGCATTTGAGGCACCACCTGCGGCGTGTCGTGGGGAGAAAAGACCTCTAAGCGGACCGAAGCGGCAACGCCGGGAAACCATATCTGTTCCCCTTCGAGTCGCGCTCCGGGGTCGATCGATCGCGCCGCCCGCAACAGCGGTTCCCGCACGTCGGACGCTGTTGTACCGTAGATGACCATCCGCGGTCGCATCGTCAGGATGATTAACAGCAGCGTCAGCAGAAAGAACGCGGCCAACATCAACCACACGATCCAGCCCAGCATTCCGTAAGCCATCGTTGGAAAGAAGAGTACCAACGGGCCTGCCAGTACAAAACCGCTGGCACCAATCGCAAGTGCCACCGTGTCTTGTGCACCGGTTGTTACTGTGGGACGCCGCGCCGATTGCAGGTATCCGATCACCAACAGGTAGATCGCCAAGGGGCCGAGTGCCAGTGCGATGGAAAAGGAATCAATCATGGCGTCTATCGTAGACCGGTCGTCGGAAGAATAACAGTCGCGATCCACTGCAAACAGCTGGTCCGCGTCAGTCGCTCTGAGGGGGATTCCAAATTTGGCGTTGCTGGTCCAGGAAAGCTGAATAGGTACCCGCTTGGATATGCGTTCGCGCTTCCCGCACCAACCGCTGATAAAACGTCAGGTTGTGGATCGACAACAGGATCGGCCCCAACATCTCCCCGGCGACAAACAGGTGGCGAATGTAGGCGCGGCTGTGGCGGCAAGCCGGACACGGGCAATCTTCTTCCAGCGGCCGAGCGTCTTCACGAAACTTGGCGTTTCGCAGCTTCATCGATCCGGTGGCGGTGAAGGCCAGTGCGTTGCGGCCGTTTCGCGTCGGCATCACGCAATCGAACATGTCGACCCCGCGAGCGATCGCTTCGACCAGATCGATCGGCGTGCCAACCCCCATCAGATACCGCGGCTTGGCCTTCGGCAGATAGGGGATCGTTGCCTCGATCGTCTTGTACATTTCCGCCGGCGGTTCGCCAACGCTGAGGCCCCCGATCGCGAAGCCTTCGAAGTCTTCTTTGCTCATCTCCTGAGCGCATTGCCGTCGCAGTTCGGGATCCAGTCCCCCTTGCACGATCGCAAACCGAGCTTGGTCTTCGCGTGAGGCATGTTCCAGACAACGCTTCGCCCAGCGGATCGATCGCTCCATCGCATCTTCGATCACGGCCGGTTCGTTAGGTAACGCGATCACGTGGTCCAAGACCATTGCCACGTCGCTGCCTAGCGATTCTTGAATGTCGATCGAATGCTCGGGGGTCAGTTCGATCGCGCGGCCATCGATGTGCGACTGGAACGTCGCACCGTGCTCGGTGATCTTCGTCAGCTGGGCGAGACTGAAGATTTGGAAGCCGCCCGAATCGGTTAAGATCGGGCCGTCCCATCCGCTGAAGCGATGCAGGCCGCCGAGCGAACGAATCAGTTCATGGCCGGGGCGTAGCCCAAGATGGTAGGTGTTGCCGAGGATCATCGAAGCACCCAACTGCTTCAATTGATCGACCGTCACCCCTTTGACCGTCGCCTGAGTTCCCACGGGCATGAACGCCGGCGTGGGAACTTCGCCGTGAGGCGTCGTCAACAAACCAGCGCGGGCCTGAGTGTTTGGATCTTCGGCGATCAACTGGATCGTGACGGCAGGCAATATCGACTACCTTATTCGCCGCGAAGCGTCAGGTTGTGCTGTTCGAGTTTCTCGCGAATCTCAACCAAGCTGGTCACACCGAAGTTCTTGCATTCGAGCAATTCGTCGGCGGTCTTGCGAAGCAGTTCGCCGATCGTGTTCAGTCCCAAGCGGACCATGCACTTACGAGCACGAACCGACAGGTTCAGATCCGAGATCGGACGATCCAACAACGCTTGTTCCGCAGGGGACAGGTGCGAGGTGTCGACGGGCGGATCGGCGGTCTTCTTTTCATGAGCGAACTGGCCAAGGGTCAGTCCCTTGCTGCTCAAGATCTCGCGAATTTCGTAGAGGCTGGTTTCGCCGAAGTTCTTGCTGGCCAGCAGTTCCGCTTCGCTGGTGCGGGTCAAATCGCCCAGCGTATCGATACCCATCTTGGTCAGACAGTTGCGACTGCGGACCGACAGTTCGAAGTTCGAGACCGAGATGTTCAGCACTTGTGCCAAACGGTCGTTGCGGCGTTGCGTTTCTTCGTCGTATAGGACGTTGCCCGATGCCGACGCGTCCTTCATGTACAGGCGAGCCTGTGGGTGGTCGGGGTAGCAGTCGAGGATTCGCTTGTAGCAAAGTTGAGCCTTGCCGAAATCGTTACGATCTTCGCTCATCAGGCCCAAGTTGATCAGAACGCCGACGCCGGTTGGGAACGCTTTGGAAGCGCGTTCGTACAATTCGAGGGCGGTTTCGTCGTTTCCGTGGCGGTCGTTTTCAACGGCCAAGCCAAACAACGCTCCGGCGTGTTGTGGGTTCGATTGGATGGCACGTTCGTACAATGCAACGGCTTCGGGCAGGTTGCCGCCCAAGGCAGCAACGGTTGCCCCGCGTTGGTACAGGTATTCCGCCGATTGCTCAACAGGGCCGAACATGTTGTCCAGTGTGGCCAACGCTTGTTCGGCGTTCCCCATGTAACGTTGGACAGCGGCGATTGCCAGATTGCATTCGTCGGCGTTGTATCCCGCGGTGCGGGCCGCTTCGAACGAAGCCATCGCTTCGGCGTAATCGCAGTGTTCGAAATGGCAGCGACCAATGTAGAACTGAGCCAACGCACCGCCATCGGCTGATTGCAGGGTCTGCTTCGCATCTTGGAAGCGTCCCAGCAGGAATTGCCCGATGCCCAGTCGCGTTTGCGACGCTGGCGTTCGGTCGGTGTCTTGCTCCAACAGCCCAACGCCTTCTTTCAGTTCCGTGAAGTGCGTGAAATCATCGGAGATCGCTTGTCGAATCACATAGATTTCTTGTGGTCCAAAAGACGCGTTGGATAGCAACGTTTCCTTCAGATCGAGCATGTGAGCTTCAGCCATGGAGTTGGGTTCCTACAGAAGGGCAAGCGGGCCTTGCGAGGGCGTGAAGAGCCGATGGTGGGACTTGAACCCGCAACCTATTCATTACGAATGAATCGCTCTGCCAGTTGAGCTACATCGGCCTGATATTTGCACAGCAAAGAAATAGCAAGATAAAAGAAATTCCCATATTTCGTCAAGAGGACGCCTGGGGGAGATTTGTTTTACAATAAATAAATGCCGCCGTCACCGGGAGACTCGTTGCAATGCTTAATGCCCGCGCCGAATCGATCTTCTCAAAGTTTGGTCTTCCGGTCGACCCGCAAGCGGTGGCGGTCGGCGGAAAGTGGTCCAAGGGGCGAGGGAATGAACTGACCGTTCGTTCACCGGTCGATGCGACGCCGATCGCTTCGCTGACGATGGCCACGTCGGACCAGGTGGCCGAAGCGATCGCCGCGGCGCAGGAGGCTTTCGTTCGGTGGAGGATCGTTCCGGCACCGGTGCGTGGCGAATTGGTGCGACAAATTGGACAAAGCCTGCGGTCACAAAAATCGAATCTTGCCGAACTGGTCAGTTGGGAAATGGGCAAGATCATGCAAGAGGCGTTGGGTGAAGTCCAGGAAATGATCGACGTCTGCGATTTCGCTGTCGGGCTCAGCCGGCAGCTTTATGGCAAAACGATCGCTAGCGAACGTCCGCTGCATCGATTGGCAGAGCAGTGGCACCCGTTGGGCCCTGTCGGGGTCATCAGCGCTTTCAACTTTCCCGTCGCCGTCTGGGCTTGGAACGCGATGATCGCGTTGGTGTGCGGCGATCCGGTGGTCTGGAAGCCCTCGGAGAAAGCTCCGCTGTCGGCGCTCGCCTGCCACGGGATCGCATCGCGGGTGGCGGCGGAGATGCCGGAGGCTCCCGAGGGGTTGTTGAGCTTGTTGATTGGTGATGCGGAGGTTGGCAAGGCGATTGCGGATGCGCCCGGATTGCCCTTGGTATCGGCGACCGGTTCGGTTCCGATGGGGCGTGACGTGGCTGTTCGCGTCGCTTCGCGTTTGGGGCGCTCGTTGTTGGAATTGGGCGGAAACAACGGCATGATTGTCGCTCCGTCGGCCGATTTCGAGCTAGCGACGCGGTCGATTCTGTTCGCCGCGGTCGGCACTTGCGGCCAGCGATGCACTTCGCTGCGGCGGCTATACGTTCACGAATCGATCGCCGACCAACTGACCGACGCATTGCGATCGCTCTACGGCAAGCTTCCGATCGGCGATCCGATGCGCGAGGGGATCTTGGTCGGTCCGTTGATCGACGAGCCCGCGTTTGTCGCGATGCAGGCGGCTCTGGCGACGGCTCGCGAGCAAGGCGGTGCTGTGTTTGGTGGAGATCGCGTGGTCGATGACGTTCCGCAGGGGGGCTACTACGTGCGTCCAGCGATCGTGGAGATCCAGGCCGATGCAGCGATCGTGCAGCAGGAGACGTTCGCACCGATCCTGTACGTGATGCGTTACGAAGATCTCAGCCAAGCGATCGCGATGCACAACGGCGTGCCGCAAGGGTTGGCATCGGCAATCCTGACCAACGACGTTCGCGAGGCGGAGCTGTTCTGTTCCCCCGCGGGGTCGGATTGCGGGATCGTGAATGTCAACATCGGAACCAGCGGCGCAGAGATCGGCGGCGCTTTTGGCGGCGAAAAGGAGACCGGTGGCGGGCGAGAATCGGGCAGCGATGCTTGGAAGGCGTACATGCGGCGGTCGACCAACACGATAAACTACAGCCGGGATCTGCCGCTGGCCCAAGGGATTCAGTTCGATTTGGGGTGAGCCCGGGCGTTGGGTGAAAACAAAAAAACACCCGATCGAATTCGACCGGGTGTTTTTATGTAACCTATATACTTGCGGGGATCACACAAAACATGTGTTTCCCGAGTGGAACTATTCGCGAGGGCGAATCGCTCCGGTCAGGCCGCTATAATCAACGCGGTCGGATCCGTGCCACAGTGGTTGGCCCAGTTCGACACGCTTACGCAGTACTTCGATCTTTTCGGACGAGCCTGCGGGGGCATCGGTCTCTTTGAAGTCGTTCCAGTCTTGAGGAACGAAGTCTTCATCGTGGCCGTAGCGAAGGATGGCTTCAAATACGTTCTTACAAACAGTCATTAATCTTGTCCTCTCACCGAGATCAGTATGCACTCCGGCACTGATTTCGGCACGTGATAGCTTATCGCATCGTTCTTCCGTGGATGCGCTAAAATCTGCCTCCCACAGGCAGATAGATGTGTCAATGGGAGTTGGGGGCTGACCGTAGATTATCGATCGAAGCTTGATGCATTATTCATAATTCATTCCCAGAGTCAAGTTTTTTGTTTGGTGCATTTTCTGCCCCAAGGGGAAATAGACACGATCCCGGCGAAAATTGAGTGAAGCTAGGTAAATATTAAGAAAATCGCGTGGGAATTCAAAGAAAAACCGACGCGACTGGGGATCGGATGTTGCCATAGAGGGGGCTTTCTGAATGGTGGATGTTTTTCCTAAAACGCGCTGTGGCGGAAGTTAATATGCCTTAGTGGGCCATTTGGGCGTCAAGAGGGCTTGTGAGGCGTTGCGGTTTCCGGGTTGGAATGCTTCCCTTGGGTAAAATGCTGCGATTCTGCGGTATACTCGCTGCGACGACAAAAATAGATCCAGAATGTTTTCGGACGGCTGCCGCCCTAAAATGCCTATTCGGACTAGGTTCCCTGTTGCGTTGTCGCGTCCCGGTGATGGACCTCGACGGCAGCGTGCGCGATCGACAGGTCATCGGGAAGCATCTTTTTAAACTCCCCCGGTGAAACTGGGTTGGATGACACAATAATGATCTCGGTTGCGTAGAGTCCGGGGCCGATCGACCAAACGTGCAGGTCGACAACATCGTGGTCGTCGTCTTCGATCGCATGCCGGATGCGATCCAACACAGGGTCGGTTGCCTGGCGGTCCAGCAGAACATCGCTGGTGGTTCGGATCAGGCTGATCGACCATCGTGCCACGACGACGGCGCCTACAATTCCTATGATAGGATCGAGGAAAGCCCAGCCAAAAAACTTTCCCGCCAGCAGGGCGGCGATGGCCAGGACGCTGGTCAACGCGTCGGCAAGCACATGCATGTAAGCGGCTTGCAGATTGTGGTCATGATTGTGACTGCAACCCGATCCGTGCCCGTGATCGTGTTGGTGTCCTAGCACCAGCGCACAGATCGCGTTGACAACCAGGCCGACCACCGCGACGAGGATCGCTTCGTTGAAAGAAATTTCCACAGGGTCGATCAGCCGGTGGACACTTTCCCAAACCATTAGTAGTGAGAAAACCCCCAGCAGCAACGCGCCGGCAAAGCCGCCCAGTGCGTTGACCTTTCCGGTTCCAAAGCTATACCAGGTGTCGTGGGCGTAGCGGCGAGCGTACATGTACGCGAAGACGGAGATCGTCAACGCAGCGGCGTGCGACGCCATGTGCAAACCGTCGGCCAACAGGGCCATCGAATCATAGACCTGGCCGGCGATGATCTCGATCACCATCATCGCCAAGGTGATCGCAATCACCACGATGGTCCGCGATTCCCCAGGCTTCTTTTGGTCCTGCCCAAAAGAATGGTCGTCGTGCCAGTCTGCCAGCTCTTGATTGCTCATCGTGTCGCACGATTTCCATTGTGAAGGGGCGCAGGTCCGCCGCGGCGGATCGACGATCTTATCATAAGGCGTTCGGAAGCCCTTGGCGTTTGATTTGCGGTTCCGATTCGCGGTCGCCGTCGGGGCCGCGTGGAATTTGCGTCGATTTTTGAGGATCGTATTGATTTTTCACCTCGCTCGAAATAGTCTCGACTGTATTGCCAAAAGGGCGCAGTTTGCCCAGTGTGAGCATGTTGAAGCCGCAAGGGATCCTTTGATGACTAATTTGAGAGTATTTGCCTGTTCGCTCCTGTTTCTGTGTGGCTCCATCGCGAGCGCTCAGAACGATGCTGGGATTCAGTATCAGGGCATCGATTCGTCGCTGGCCCAGCAGTGGGTGCACGTCGATTCCACCGGGGCGGTTCATGGCCAGATCGATGTGCCTGCGGCAGGTGGCCTGCGACGTGCCGACCTGGCGCGGATCGCTTTGGTTCCGTTGGGCGTCGGTGAAGGGGCGGCAACGCTGCGTGGCAAGGCGACCTTGGAGGGGAGCTTTACGATTCAAAACGTGCCAACCGGAACCTACGCGTTGGTGGTTCACAGCAGCAGCGTGACGGCGTCGTACGTGGTGCATGTTCTGCCCGCCAGCGATGAAGGGGCATCGGGTCCGTTGCAAGTTTTGGCCGCTCGCACCAGCAGCGCGTTTGTCATGCAACGTGTCCGCAGCTACATCCCGTTGCAATCGGCACTGCCTTACTCGGTTCACCAATTCGACGCCGATCCGATTGCCAATCGCAAGCCCACCGGCGAAGGACAGGTGTTCGCCAACGCAGCCGGTTCGGTTACCGGTCGCTTGGCATTGCCCGTCGGCAAAGATGGCAAGGCGCAACCGCTGCAGAACATGAACGTGATCGTCGTCCAAGGGGACAAATCGGTTGCGATGGCGACCGTTGACAGCGACGGTGGGTTTACGATTCCCAAGCTGACTCCCGGATCGTACGGGTTGGTTGCCGCAGGGGAATCGGGTTTTGCTGTCGTTGGCTTTGAGTTGACCGTTCCGACCACGGCATCGCGATCGGCTGACGCAGTGCGATTCGTTTCGTTTCACGCCGCTGCGGTTGGCGAAACGGAACTGAACGTGGAAGTCGTCCCTGGCTTTGCCGTCGACCAATTGGAAGATGAATTGCAACGCGACGAGAAGGGCGAACTGGAAGAGGTTGGTGAAGGCGTCGTGTTGGACGAATTCGGATGGCCAGTCGATCCCAACGCTGCCCAAATGGGGCCCAGCCCAAGCACTGCAGGTTCGGCACAAGCAGGCACCACCGGTGGTGGCGGCGGTGGCGGTGGCGGTGCGGGTGGCCTGGGAGGGCTTGGTGCAATCGGGCTAGCGGCAGCCGCACTGGCGGTTCAGAACAGCGATAACGTCGCGAGCCCTGCGAGCCCATAGGCTGTGCAATCGGGCATCGTTCGCCGTGAGCACCGGATCGACAAAGGTTTGTCCGGCATCGCGGGATGCCCCTGCAAACTCGAGACGCCCCGTTCGTGGGGCGTTTCATTTTGCCCTATCGAAACGACTCCCACCGCGGCCACTTTGATGGCCGCTTTTTTTGTCTTGCCCTACGACAATAATCCTTCGGAACTTGCCAGCTACCGTCGGCTGCGTTAACTTCGGGGATCGACAAAACCAGGCAATCTTGGGGCTATCGATTCGCGGACCCCCAATGTCGGTTCCCACCTGCGATCTGCTTGCGTCGCGTTGGTTCGTCCGCCAAGATTTGTTGCTCGACCGACACCTCGTTGAAATCGTCTCACCTGTCCCTTCTTCACGGATTTGATCGAATATGAGTTTAGATACAGCCATTGCCGAGGCCAAAGCGAAGCTGGACGCTCACACGCATGAGATCGTTCAGTGGCACTTCCACGAATCGACTGGAAGCCCGTTTTGGTTGGAGAAGAAGAGCGAGCTGAATTTTGATCCGTTGACCGAAGTGAAGTGTTTCGACGATCTGAAGAAGTTCCCTCTCTTTGAAGACGATTGGTTGCGTGGCGGTCCGGTACGCCGTTGGGTTCCCAAGGGTTACGAAAACGAACCGGTCTACGTCTTTGAGACCGGTGGCACAACCGGCGTCCCCAAGAGTCGTGTTGTGATGCGCGATCACTGGATCGATTACGAAATGTTCAGCGACACGCTGCCCGAGGAGCATTTCCCCAAGGGAGCGAACTGGTTGATGTTGGGCCCAAGCGGTCCGCGACGCTTGCGGTTGGCTGTCGAGCACTTGGCACAGCATCGCGGCGGGATCTGCTTCTGCGTCGATCTCGATCCACGTTGGGTCGTCAAGCTGATCAAAAAAGGCTGGATGGAACATCTGGAAGAGTACAAAAAGCACTGCATCGACCAGGCGATCACGATCTTGACCGCGGGTCACGACATCAAGTGCATGTTCACGACGCCCAAGTTGTTGGAGTCGTTAGGCGATGCGTTGGAAGAACGCGGCAGCAGCATCCAAGAAATGGGCATCAAGGGGATCTTCTCCGGCGGCACCGAGTTCACGCCACAGTGGACGCGGTACGCGGTCGAGGAATTGTTAGGCGGTTCGCCCGAAGAGGGAGGCGTCTTCATGACGCCAACTTACGGCAACACGCTGATGGGACTGGCTTGCAGCAAGCCGATCACCGCGGCCGACCAGTACAAGATCAGCTACTACGCGCCGCAACCGCGCGCGGCGACCGAAGTCGTTGAGTTCGAAGATCACACGCAGGTCGTCGGCATGGGGGGCACCGGACGCGTGAAGTTGTATACATTGACGAAAGAGTTCTTTGTGCCCGGTTTCCTGGAACGGGACGAAGGCGAACGCGAAGCTCCGTTCGACAAGTTCCCTTGGGACGGTGTCAGCGGCGTGCGTCCGTTCCACGAATTGGCATCGTCGACGACCGTCGGCGTTTACTAAGTCGAAGAACCTTTCCATCTCCTTACGCCTCCGGTTTGCGGAGGCGCACGAATCGGCAGCCTGCGAGAAAACCATGTTACAATTGCCCGCTCTGCGTTGGGGAAAACCTTACGAATCGCTCGAAAAGCAAGAAGTCGTTCACTTCAACACCGGCGAACCGATCGCAATGGTCAACCAGGTCGGTGGCGGGATCGTGCAACGCGATTTGCGAAAATCGCAGAACGCGCGCGACGCGCTGCGAAAAATCCCCACCGATGAATTGATGGGGATGTGCAAGAAAGCGGCTGAGTTGTTCGAGAACGCCGAGTTGCCGATGGGCGATTCGACGCAGACCGTCGACCAGTTCGTGCACCAGCAATCGGCCAGTACCGGTTTGCCCGAACACATGTGTCGCGCCAACCTGAAGAAGAATTCGTTCTGTTTGGCCAACATGGACAAGATCCTCGACGCGCTCACCCGCGGATTGGATCGCAACATCTTTGCCCGCGGCTACGGCGAAGAGGGTCGCGGCGTGATCGTCAGCTACCAAGCGACGACTCCAATCCTCGGGGCCGTGTTGCCCAACAATTCGCCCGGCGTGCACACGTTGTGGTTGCCCGCGGTCGCATTGCAGGTCGGCCTGGCGCTGAAGCCCGGTTCGCAAGAACCGTGGACTCCGTATCGCATGGTCGCCGCATTTATCGAAGCGGGTGTTCCAGCCGAAGCGTTTTCGCTGTACCCCGGCGGACACGACGCTGGCGGCGCGCTGTTGGCGAAATGCTCGCGATCGATGGTCTTCGGCAGTGCGCAAACGCTCGCTCAATACGCCGACAACCCTCGCGTCCAAGCCCACGGCCCCGGATTCTCGAAGATCATCCTGGGAGACGATGTCGTCGACCAGTGGGAAGATTATCTGGACATGATGGTCGAAAGCGTCGCGATCAACTCGGGCCGCAGCTGTATCAACTGCTCGGGCATCTGGGCCAGTCGCCACACCCGCGAGATCGGCGAAGCGATCGCCAAGCGGATCGGCCCCATCGACGTTAAACCGCCATCCGACCCAACCGCCGAATTGGCTGCGTTCACGATGAAGCAGATGGCGCTCGGAACCTGGGCGATGGTGGAACAGGATCTCCAAGAAGCGGGCGTCACCGATCTGACGGCCGAATACGGTGATAAACTGATCGAAAAAGAGCGCTGTGCCTACCTGCGACCGATGGTCGTGCACGCCGATTCCCCCGATCGCGGCGTTGCGGCAAAGGAATACATGTTCCCGTTCGTCAGCGTCGTCCAATGCCCTCAAGCCGACATGTTGCGTCGAATCGGGCCAACTTTGGTTGGCACCGTGATCACCAACAACGAGGATCTGATCCGCCAAGCGGGGGACAGCACCGATATCGATCGCTTGAACATCGGCCCGATCGCGACAAACCGCCTGAATTGGCTGCAACCGCACGAAGGAAACATCATCGATTTCCTTTACCGATCGCGTGCATACCAGGTTGCTGAGACCCCGGTTGCCGCGGCGCAGGGTTAATTTCTCGACTGGCATCGAAGGCCAGCTTCCACGCCGACCGTGCAAGATTGTCGCACGGTAGGCGTCCCGGACAGCGAACCTAGGCGGCTTAGGGGCGTCTTAGTGACTGTTGGCGAGGTCCATTCGCAGGCTGTTGCGCAATCATTCCCGCTAAAAAATCGCAGGCCGGATCTCTTACCCATTTGCCGGAAACGCTGCATCCGGCATAGAATGTGATTGCTTTTGGCGGAAAAGAGCCGAATCAAGTCGGCGATTTCTGAAATTTGCTTTACTTCCGCCCGCCCGTTTTTTCGATACAACCCCTACAGACTCACCTTTGCATCCACGCAGGACGATAGGCTCTCATGTCGGTACAACCTGAAGGTCAGCTGATTGCTGACAAGGAAATTTCCGAGGTCGATGGAATCACGGTTCGCCTAGCTGGCGATTCGGGTGACGGCATGCAATTGCTGGGCACTCAATTGACCAACACCAGCGCGCTGCTGGGTAACGACGTCGCGACGTTTCCCGATTTCCCCGCCGAAATTCGTGCCCCGCGTGGTACGCGAGCCGGCGTCAGCGGGTTCCAGGTTCAATTCGCCAATTCGGAAATTTTCACTCCCGGCGATACGTTGGATGCGTTGGTGGTGATGAACCCCGCCGCGATGGTCACCAACATTGCCGATCTCCGCCGCGGTGGACTGTTGATCGTCAACGAAGACGGCTTCGATGCGAAGTCGTTGAAGTTGGCTGCGTTGACCGAAGATCCCGTGACTGAGGAAATCGAAGATCGCTACCGCGTCTTCAAAGTGCCGATGACCAAGTTGACTCGCGATGCGGTCAAGGAACTTGGGCTGGGCATGAAAGAAGCCGACCGTTGCAAGAACTTCTTTGCGATGGGGTTGGTGTATTGGTTGTTTGGGCGTTCGTTGGAACCGACCCTGCGATTTATCGAGAACAAGTTTGGCAAGAAGTTGCCCGACGTTGCCGCTGCGAACGAGAAGTCGCTTCGCGCGGGCTGGGCGTTCGGCGAAACGACCGAAACCTTCGGGATCACTTACCGCGTTGCACCGGCCAAACTGAAGCCGGGAACCTACAAAAACATGATGGGCAACCAGGCTTTGGCTTGGGGCTTGTTGGCGGCTGGAAAACGCAGCGGCAAGGACGTCTTTTACAGCGGCTATCCGATCACGCCCGCCAGCGACATCCTGCATGAACTGAGCCGATACAAGCATTTTGGAGTGCGTACATTCCAAGCCGAAGACGAGATCTCGGCCTGCTGTGCTGCGATCGGTGCTGCGTTTGGTGGTGCGATGGCCGTGACCGCCAGTAGCGGACCGGGAATCGCGCTGAAAGCCGAAGCGATGGGCTTGGGCTTCATCTTGGAACTGCCGTTGATCGTGATCAACGTGCAACGCGGCGGACCCAGCACCGGGTTGCCGACCAAGACCGAACAGAGCGATCTGTTGCAAGCGATGTTCAACCGCAATGGTGAATCGCCGCTGCCAGTGATCGCGGCTCAAAGCCCTGGCGACTGCTTCGATGCGGCGCAAGAAGCTTGGCGGATCGCAGTGAAATTCATGACTCCCGTGATCCTGTTGTCCGATGGCTACATCGCCAACGGTAGCGAGCCGTGGAAAGTGCCTGACGCGAATCAGATGGAACCGATCGTGGTCACCCATCCGCCGGATGCGGCCGAAGGGGACGCACCCTTCATGCCGTACGCTCGCAATGAAAACCTGGCGCGTCCGTGGGCGATTCCCGGAACGGCCGGACTGATGCACCGCGTGGGCGGTCTGGAAAAGGCAGATGGTAGCGGCGCCGTCAGCTATGACCCCGACAACCATCAATTGATGACCGACAAACGGGCTGCAAAGATCGAAGGGATCGCCAACGACATCCCGCTGCAAGAAGTCTTCGGCGAAGAATCGGGTGATGTTTTGGTGATCAGCTGGGGCGGAACCTACGGGTCTTGCCACACGGCGATCGATCGTTGCCAGCGCGAAGGGTTGAGCGTATCGCACGCTCACATCCGTTACATGAATCCAATGCCCCGGAACTTGGGCGATCTGATGCGATCGTTCCGGAAAGTCCTGGTTCCTGAATTGAATTCGGGTCAGCTGCGGATGTTGTTGCGTGCGAAGTACTTGGTCGATTGCATCGGCTTCAACAAGGTCAAAGGCAAGCCGTTTAGCGTGACCGAGCTGATGGATCAGATCCACTCGATCGCTGAAAAACCGAATCTCAATGGCAAGCAAGTCGATTAGCCCATCGGCTGACCGACCGTGGTGACATCCAATAATCTACGTCCTTTCAACTCTATAGATTCCATGAACTTACCTGTTCTAAAAGCCGCCGATTTTGCCAGCGACCAAGACATCCGATGGTGCCCTGGATGTGGCGATTATTCGATCCTGGCCCAGATGAAGAAAGTGCTTCCCGAATTGGGAATCGCCCGTGAGAACACGGTCTTCGTCAGCGGTATCGGTTGCAGCAGCCGGTTCCCGTACTACATGAACACTTACGGGATGCACAGCATTCACGGTCGTGCACCAACGTTTGCGACCGGATTGAAATCGACGCGCCCCGACCTTTCGGTCTGGGTGATCACCGGGGATGGTGACGCGCTGTCGATCGGTGGCAACCACTTCATCCACGTGTTGCGCCGTAACTTGGACATCAACATCGTCCTGTTCAATAACCGGATCTATGGGTTGACCAAGGGGCAGTATTCGCCAACCAGCGAAGAGGGCCAGGTGACCAAGAGCACGCCGATGGGATCGATCGATCATCCTTTGAATCCATTGAGCGTGGCGATCGCTGCCGAGGCGACCTTCGTCGCCCGTTCGCTCGACGCGCACGTCAAGCACTTGGCCGATACCCTGAAGCGTGCTGCCGCACACAAAGGGACCTCGTTGGTTGAGGTTTATCAGAACTGCAACGTCTTCAACGACGGTGCGATGGCGTACGCTCAAGAAAAGAGCCAGCGATTGGAAAACACGATCGAACTGGAGCATGGCAAGCCGTTGATCTTCGGCACCGATCGCGACAAGGGAATCCGCCAGGTTGGCACTCAATTGGAAGTCGTCAACTTGAAGGATGTTGCGGAAGACGATCTGTTGTTCCACGACGAAAAGGCGATGGATCCGTCGCTGCACTTCCTGCTCAGCCGCATGCGTCACCCGGTGATGCCCGAACCGATCGGCGTCTTCCGCGATGTCGAAGGGGTGGCGACCTACGACGAACAGATCAACGGCCAAGTTGCTGCAGCGAAGGCCAAGCATGGCAATGGCGATCTGAACGCCCTGTTCAATTCGGGCGACACCTGGGAAGTCGCTTCGTAATCGAGACGCCTTTGGGCCCGCTCCACAATGCACCCGCCCGGCAAAGCTGGGAGGGTCGAAGAATAAGCGTTTAGCGAGTTTTTCGTGGAGGGCATTCGCCCAGATCAAGGCGGCCCCGATACTTCGTGACGCCCCTTTCCGAACAATGCTTCGCGCGTTCGTCCCTCCCCTGCAAACTTCGTTTGGGGAGGGTGAAGTATTTCCGAAAGCATCGAAAAGACGGCAATGCAATTCACCCGCCCGGCAGATGTCGGGAGGTTCGGAAAACAAGTGCGAAGCGAGTTTTACGGTGAGGGCGTTCACCCGGATCAAGGCGTGCCCGATCCCTTGTGACGTCCCTCCGCGAACAACGCTTCGCTCGTTCGACCCTTCCCCGCAAACTTGGTTTGGGGAGGGTGCATTCCGACGCGATAGCAGCCACAATTCGAACGAACGAGTTCCCCCGGCCGTCCGCTCAGTCGAACAGGGACACCGGTGCTGTCTGAAATCGCAATCTACATACTCCAAGCAGGAAGATCTTTTGGACGCAGCGACCTCGACGCCAAGCCAGCCGACGCGAATGATCCATCTGTTTACCGACGGGGCGTGCAGCGGTAATCCGGGACCCGGCGGATGGGCGTATGTTTTACGCGACCTGCAGAGCGGCACGGAGAAGGAGTGTTCGGGCGGCCTGGTGGAAACGACCAACAATCAGATGGAGATGTTGGCCGTGATTCGCGGTTTGCAGGCGCTGAAGCGTCCCTGCAAAGTGACGCTTTATTCGGACAGCAGCTACGTTGGGCAAGGGCTCAGTAAATGGATGCCCGGTTGGAAGCGGAACGGTTGGCGTCGCAAGGTGGGATCGAAGTTCGCGGAACTGAAGAACGCCGATCTTTGGAAAGAACTCGATCGCCAGTTGCAGGTCCATGCGGTGACCTTCGAGCATGTCAAAGGCCACAGCGGTCATGAAGAGAACGAACGTTGCGACCAATTGGCGGTCGCGGCGTATCAACAATTTTTGTGAGCTCGCGGTTTAGTGAACGGGGCGGATCGCTTCGGCCTGCCGCAGCAGTCGGTTTTGGCGATGCCGGAATCGTTGGGTCAGCCAGCGGACTTCGCTGTCGAGTCGCTGCTGTGCGATGGCCGACAGCAGCGGTTCTGTCGACGACGCGACGGGCTTTGTTTCCGCGATCGACTTCGGGGGCGGCAAGGGGCGGTGGGGGCCTAACTTGCCTTGCACAAACGCCTGCTGCAACTGCTTGCGATCGGTTGGCGTGCCGACAGCGATGGACAGCGGGTTGGACCATTGCAGCGGGCATGTTCCCCGCAGCGTGTCGCCGGTTCGCGATCGCGCTTGATCCATCGCCACGATCCGTTGTTCCGCTTCGCCAATGTTGCTGTCTAACAGAAGGATCCATTGGGACGCATTGCGTTGGTAAAACAGCTCATGCATCTCGCAATGGCTTTGCAGGAAGCGGTCGAGGTTGCGAGTCGGTTCGGTCGGCATCGCTTGGACCGCGCTCACGCCAACCATCGCCACGCTGTGTGGGTAGCGTGGCGGCGGTGTTTCGATGGGCAGCGTCTGCACTGGGGAGACATTCGGTGTGCTGCGACGGGTCGGACGGATGCGTTGTCCCGCGGGCTGCGGAATGGGGGATGTTGCAGCGTTTGTCGTCTGGATGCTTTCGCGCCAGCGGGAGAAGCTGTCGACCACCGCGGAGGCGCCGCCGGTGGGCAATTCCAGGCTGAACCGTGCGCCTTGCCCATGGGCACTGACAACATCTAGCTGTGTGAAATGTAAGGCAGCGATCTGTCGACAGATCGACAGCCCAAGCCCGTGACCATCCAATTGGCTGACGCCGCGTTGGGAAAGTTGGGACCATTGTTGCGGGGCGATCCCTGCGCCGGTGTCTTCGACCGACAAACGCATCCGATCGCCACTGCGGGCCAGTTCGGTCCGCACGGTCACTTGGCCCGATTCGGGAGTGGCACGGAGCGCATTGTCGATCAAGTTCACCAGCAAACGTTTGACCTTGTCGGCGTCGGCAAACATCGCCGGCAGATGACGCTCGAAACCTATCCATTTCAAACCGATGCCACGGCCTCGGCGGGTTGATTCGATCAACGGTTGGACTTGGGCTGGAAGCTCGCACGCCGCGATCCAGTCTCTGGCGATCCGCGGGCTTCCGGTTCGGACGCATTCGAAATGCAGCATGTCGTCGATCAGACGCTGCATGTCGTTGCATCGTGCCACGACCGCTTGGAGATGTTGCTTTTGTTCGGCGGAAATCGGGCCTTCGATCCCATCGGCGACCAATTGCGTCAGCTCACGAGCCGCGGCCAGCGGCGATCGCAAGTCGTGAGCGGTGTCGGTCAACAGATGTCCGGCAAAATCCAAAGCGACGCGTTGTTCGTCGTTCGGCTTGGCGAGATGGCCCGTAAGGCCGGCCTGAAACATTGACAACTGCGGCATCGAATTCATCCCTGTTCGATTTTATGGTGAACGTGTCCGCTATTCTGGTTCGGCAAATCTTAGCGGCTGGGTGCGATTGAAAGCTTGGAGAAGACGAACCATTCGATGGGCCTGTTGAAGAAAAACGAATGTGCCGGTTGGATGGCCCGCGTGTGCGGATCTCCGTAGCGTTTGCGGTCGCCTTGGGGGGCCCCCCAGTTTGCGAACGCGGGTTCCCTTGGTCCGGCGTTTCTGAGAAACTGACGTTCCGATTTACCTTTCCTGACCAATCGAGTTGGAGGATGGCCGCGTGCCGCCGGAAATACGTCGAGCGTTCCCATGGTTCTTGATTGGTGTCTGCGGCTGCGCGGTGATTTGGGCGCTTTCGTTTACGACACTGGAACCCGCCGATTTCGCCTTTCAAAATGGCGATGATGTCAAGACACTCGATCCGGCCCGAGCCACCGGAGAACCCGAGCACAAGATCTTGCAGGCCCTTTTTGAAGGTCTGCTGCGATCGGTTCCTGAGGGGCCGGTCGACGAGAACGGCCTGCAAGCGGTGACCGTTGTGCCGGGGATGGCCGATCTGCCGGAGATCTCTGAGGACGGCCGCACGTACACATTTCGTATTCGTGAAGGGATGTTGTGGTCCGATGGGACTCCCGTCACGTCGGAGGATTTCGCTTGGTCGTGGCAGCGGGTGCTGCACCCCGAAACGGCGTCGGAATATTCGTCGCAGCTGTATTACGTGGTCGGCGGCAAGGAATATAACACCGGGGAAATCAAAGTGGGCGACCGCGTGGAGGCGGAACTGAGGGACCGCCCGGGAAGCCCCGATCCGTTGCAACCGTTCCCGCGGGGAACCGTTTTGCATGGGGTGCTGAAGTCGATCGAAAAGCCTGAGCGGCCGGAGATCGAAGACGAATCGAGCGACCTTGGCAAGTCATTACTTGCCGATTGGCAGGAATCTTGGGTCTATGCGATCGACGTAAAACCGGTGGGCGATCAAGGGATCGATTGGGATGCCGACGGGGAGCTGCGGTACTTCACCAAGCAGCCCGGCGGCGGCAGCTTTGCCGACGGGACGCTCGAATCGGTGCATCAGGTGTTGATCGATTTTGCGAACTTCGGTGGCGTGGCAACTCCCGACGACAAAACGCTGGTCGTCCAATTGAACGAACCGACTCCGTTCTTTTCGTACCTGACAGGTTTCTACACGTTGTTTGCCGTGAACCGCGCTTGCGTTGAAAAGTTTGGGGCCCCGGCGTGGACGAAATCGGAGAACATGGTTTGCAACGGGCCGTATGAATTGGAGTTTCGTCGGATTCGCGATCGGATTCGGTTGCGGAAGAACCCGTATTATTGGAATACCGACGCGGTGGCGCTGGATCGGATCGATGCCTACAGCGTGAAATCGCAGACAACCGCCTTGAACATGTACTTGAAGGGGCAACTGCACTGGGCGTCGGATGTTCCGTTGTCGGTGATCGAAGAGATCCAGCAGCGCGACGATGCCAAGGTCGGTGTTTCGCTGGCGGTCTATTTCTATCGACTTAACACCAACCGCAAGCCGTTGGATGATGTTCGCGTTCGCCACGCGTTGAACCTGGCGATCGACAAGCAGCAGATTGTGACCGAGGTCACGCGGGCCGGGCAAATCCCCGCCGGCAGTATCGTGCCACCGTACCTGACCGAATACCAGAGTCCTGAAGGGGAAGGGTATGATCCCGAGCGGGCGCGTCAGTTGTTGGCCGACGCAGGTTTTCCCGGAGGCCGCGGAATGCCCACGCTCACGATTTTGTACAACACCAGCGAATCGCATCGGGCGATCGCCGAGGTGATCCAACAGCAGTGGCAGAACAATCTGAACGTGAAGGCTTCGCTGGAGAACATGGAGTGGGGGACCTATTTGGACAAGGTCTTCACGGTCGATTACACGATCGCCCGTGGCGGTTGGAACGGCGATTACCCCGATCCGAATACGTTCTTGGATATGTGGACGACGGGAAATTCGCACAACAGTACCGGTTGGAGTCGACCGGAGTACGACGAATTGATCGCGCGATCGCAAGCCGCCAGTGGGGAGGAACGGATGGAGTTGTTGCGGGAAGCGGAGTCGATCTTCTTGGAGGATCTTCCGGTCATTCCCCTCTATTTTTATACGCGGACCAATTTGTTTAGCCCGGACTACGCAGGTTTTGAACCGAACGTGATGGACCAACATCCGCTGCACCTGATTCGGAAACGCGAACGCATCGATGAATGACCGTGTGCCTCACCCCGCGGACCGCGAAGACGGTTTGTTGGCCAGTTATGCGATGCACAGCAATGATTCGCTGGGCCGCAAGCATGCCGAACCAACCCATCCCTATCGGGGGCCGTTTCAACGCGATCGCGATCGGATTCTGCACTGTTCCGCATTCCGCAGGCTGGCCGGCAAGATGCAGGTCTTCACCGGCGACATGGGGGATTACCATCGCACGCGTTTAACGCACACCTTTGAGGTGGCATCGATCGCGCGAACGATCGGTCGCGTGTTGCGATTGAACGAGGATCTGATCGAGGCGTTGGCGTTGATGCACGATATCGGGCACCCGCCTTATGGCCACTGTGGCGAGGATGTGTTGCACGATTGCATGCGGCAAGCGGGCGGGTTTTCGCACAATCAGTTTGCGCTGACAATCGTCGAAGATTTGGAGCAGCGATTTAATCGCTTCAGCGGGCTGAACCTGTCGGCCGAAGTGCTGGCCGGTCAAACCGAGCGAGCCAATAAGCATCAACCGGCCGATGTCACCGCGCCGCTTTTGGAAGTGCAGGTGGTCGATGCTGCCGATTCGATGGCGTATGACGCCCACGACATCGACGACGCGGTCCAGTTGGGCTTGCTGACGATTGAAGAACTTTCCAAGGTGCCATTGGTCGATCGAGCGCTGCGATCGATCGAAGCGAAGTATCGCAACCTGCCTCCGAAACAGTTGCGTCCGGCGCTGGTGCATGAATTGGTCGATCTGCAGGTGAGTAATTTTCTTGAGCACAACATTCCGCGGATTCATGCGGCCCAAGGCAAGACGGCGGCGGAGGTGCGTGCCGAAGGATTGCGTGTGGAAGAGGATCCGGCGTTCCGTGGCGAGCGCGGGGAGTTGGAAAAGTTTCTTTTTGAAAACATCTACCGTCATGCGCGGCTGTTGGAAATCCGTCGTTCGGCCGGCGAGCGACTGGAGCAATTGCATTCCCGCTTAGTGGCCGATCCGAATCGGTTGCCGCTGCGCTTCCGTCAGCGTGCGACCACGGTCGGACCGATCCGCGCGGTTGGTGAATATATCGCGGGGATGACCGATCGGTTCTGCGATCTACAGCACGAGTATCTGTTCTCGGGGCCCGGGCCGTTGGCCGATTGGTAGCGCGGCGGTGAGACGATTTGCGCTGCGGGAACGTCCGCCCGGCGTTGGGGGCGGCGACCGTTTCGATCACGCGGGTTTCCCGTCTGCATTGGGATTTGAACAAAGTTGCCCAGTTCTCCCGTATAGTAGCGGATCAGAATCTAACGCAAAAATCATCTGTTTTATGCTTCGCCCCAAGGATGTTTGGGGAAGGATGATTTATGATTAAGCACGCAATATTGCTTCCGACGGTTCTATGAACGAATTAGGTATAAGGCCAAGTTATTCTTGGCCGCGGGCAACTACCTATTCCCCCACCCCTGCGATGCATCTGTCGCTTTACCTGATTGATCGTTTCGGAAGTTGGCGAACTTTTACGCGGTGGAATCGCCCCACCATAAGAAACACTTATAGATAGGCAAGGTAAAAACTAATGAGTCTGCTCCTCTTACGCGCGGTCTTCCTGCTGGTGGCCGGCGGGATCTCCGCATTAATTAACTATGCGGTGCAAGCGGCCAATTCTTCGTTACAGGTGACGACCCCCTCGTGGGTGCCCTGGGCCAATTTCTGCATCGTGATGGGGCTGGCGCTGGCCGTGATCGCTATCGATGTCTTTGTTCCCACAAAGCGGATCGATGCGATTTCATCGATCTATTTTGGCTTGTTGGTGGGCGTTTTGCTGACCTATGTGCTGACCATTGCGCTGGCCCCGTTGTTGGCCGAACACATGCAGACGCCCGTTCGCTTAGTGACGGGCATGGTGCTGTGTTATATCTGCATCAGTCTGTTATTGCAGACGAAGGACGACTTTCGATTTATCATCCCGTACGTCGAATTTGTTCGCGAGGTGAAGGGTTTCAAACCGTTGATCTTGGACACCAGCGTGGTGATCGATGGCCGGATCGAAGATTTGGTCGGGACCGGGATCTTCGACAACCAATTGATCATGCCTCGGTTTGCCTTGAGCGAATTGCAGGGGATCGCCGACAGCAGCGACAAATTGCGGCGCGCCCGCGGTCGGCGCGGACTGGATGTGCTGAACCGGTTGCGCGCCAACGACGCGGTGGATTTGCAGATCTTCGATCGCGATCTGCCGGAGTTCGCCGGGCAGGCCGTCGATTTGAAATTGGTGCTGCTGGCCAAACACCTTGAAGGCAAGGTGGTCACGGGGGACTTCAACTTGAACAAAGTCGCCAAGATTCACAACGTGCCGGTGATCAACCTAAACGAAATTGCGAACTCGCTGAAGCCGATGTATTTGCCCGGAGAGCAGTTTCAATTGAAGGTGATCAAAGCGGGCGAAGGACAAGATCAAGGGATCGGTTACCTGGAAGATGGCACGATGGTTGTCGTCGAAGGGGGGCGTGACAAGATCAACAAGGACCTGATGGTCACGGTCACCAGCACGCTGCAGACCAGTGCCGGGCGAATGATTTTCACGCGGCACGACGTGTGAACGCGATTGGGTGGATGTGCCCGATGGGGAACCCGTGAGATTGGTTTCCCTTGACGCCTGTTTGGTGGGGTCTTGCCTGCCCGTCATAAACGTTGGAGACGATTCGCAGCCGATGGGAAGTTGCGTGCGAACCATTGGTTTTTTCTTAACCGAATTGTCGCGATGCTATCGTGCGGTTAAGATGCGAAGCGAATCGTTTGGAGTTATGTTTCGAAATTTGGTGCGTGGAGACACCCCTTGATGAGTACGGCGACTAACGGCGAAGCAACAATAACCGGAACGGCTCGATTGAGCGTTGGCGATACTCACATCGACATGCCAGTAATCGAAGGTACCGAGCACGAACGGGCTGTCGACATCAGCAAACTGCGGGGTGAGACCGGTCTGATCACGATCGACGAAGGTTTTGTGAACACCGGCAGCACGACCAGTTCGATCACCTATCTCGATGGTGAAAATGGAATCCTCCGCTATCGCGGGTATCCGATCGAGACGTTGGCCAAGAATTGCGATTTCGTAGAGACCAGCTATCTGCTGATCTACGGCGAACTGCCAACGGCGGATCAATTGAACGAGTTCCGGTCGTCGATCCGCAAGCACACGATGATTCACGAGGATATGCGTTCGTTTTACAACGGCTTTCCTCGCGACGCCCATCCGATGGCGATCCTGTCGAGCGTGGTCGGCGCGTTGTCGACCTTCTATCAAGATTCGCTGGACCCGCACGATGCGAAAGAGGTCGAAATTTCGATCCATCGCTTGTTGGCTAAGCTGCCAACCATCGCGGCTTACAGCTACAAAAAATCGGTCGGCCAACCGTTCCCTTATCCGAACAACGCGTTGACCTATTGCGAAAACTTCCTGGAGATGATGTTCGGCACGCCCGCCGAAGACTATCACCCGGATCCCGATTTCGTGAAGGCGCTGAATCTTTTGTTGATCGTTCACGCCGATCACGAGCAAAATTGCAGCACATCGACCGTTCGGATCGTCGGCAGCAGCAACGCCAACCTGTTCGCATCGATCTCTGCTGGCATCTGCGCCTTGTGGGGACCGCTGCACGGCGGTGCAAACGAAGCGTGTGTGAACATGCTGCAACAGATCGCCGACGATGGGGGTGATGTTGAAAAGTACGTCCGCATGGCAAAAGACAAACAAGACGGCTTCCGTCTGATGGGCTTTGGTCACCGCGTTTACAAGAACCGCGATCCGCGTGCGATCATCATCAAAGAAGCATGCGACACGCTGCTAGCCAAGATGGACATCAAGGATCCATTGTTTGACGTAGCCCAGCGATTGGAAGAAGTCGCGCTGCAAGATCCTTATTTTGTCGAGCGGAAGCTTTATCCGAACGTCGATTTCTATTCCGGCGTCATCTATCGTGCGATCGGGATTCCAGTGCAGATGTTTACTGTGCTGTTTGCGATGGGGCGTCTGCCCGGTTGGATCGCCCACTGGGTCGAAATGCACAATTCGCCCGGCACGCGGATCGGCCGTCCTCGCCAGGTCTACACGGGGCCGACGCAGCGCGACTTTGTTCCGATCGAAAACCGATAATCGCGAGTGGGGCGATTGCTGGCAAACATAAGTTGGCCGAAATCGACACATTTCTAAACTTTGGCTCAAGTCGACGTTGACGAGTGTGGGAAATTTTTCCCAAACTCCCGTCGCTTGATGTGATGGCTCCCCGATCGTGAGAACGATGCGTTGGGGGGCATCCGGCAAGTTCTGAACGAACATGTTTCCAAAGTTTTCGTGATCGCCCTCATGATTTCATTCTCTACATCGCGTTGCCCGACGGTTTCGCCTGATACGTTCTCCGGTTATCCGTTGCGTGTGGGGTGGAGCCTGTTTGTGGTTATCTGGCTGATGAGCAGCATTGCGGTCGCGCAGCCTCCTTCGTCGAACCAATCGGCGGACATGTGGCGTCCCTACCGCAAGCCGGGGACCGCGGTTCCTAATCGCGATACGCAGCCGCCGGCGAAGCCTGCGACGCAGGAATTGCCCCGCCGATCGACCAACGACCCATTCGCGGATGATCTGTCGGGTGGTGACATTGCGCCACCGACCGACAACGCTTCGCAGGAGGGCGGCGCGGCGGCAGGGTCGCAGATCGCGTTGGCCTCGCACGAAGAAGAATCGCTACCGCAGGAGCCCGCGCCGTTTCAGATCCCACCGGGATTGGACGTCCCGCCGTCAGCGAACCTTGTCGGTGCCGGGAATCCAGTGGGACGCGTTGCTCGGGCCAGCTTCGATCCGATGTTGATCGAATCGATGGATGGCGAGGTGTATGAAGACTATGGAGGCGAAGGGGCTATTGTCGGTGGTTGCGCCAATTGTGGAGGCAATTGCGGCGCGTCGGGAATCAACTACTGCCAGGCCACATGGACCTTCAGCGCCGAATATCTGCTTTGGTCGATGTCGGGGTTTGATATCCCCGCGTTGGTAACCAGCAGCCAAGCGGGGACGCCCCGCACGGACGCGGGAATTCTGGGCGAACCGAACACGCGGGTATTGTTTGGCCAGCAGACGGTGGTCGATGGCACCCGATCGGGAAGCCGGTTTTCGTTAAGCCGCGTGCTGGATCCTAGCGGGATGAAGACGATCGAATTGAGCTATTTCTTTTTGGGCAAGACTAGCGATTCGTTTAACGCCAACAGCGACGGTGCCGGGATTCTGGCGCGTCCGTTTTACAGTGTCGAATCGGGGGCGATGGGGCCCAATGCGGAATTGGTCGCATTTCCCGGCGTGCTGGAAGGAAACATCTCCGTTTCCGCTAGTACGCAGATGCAAGGAGGTGGGCTGGTGGCTTATCAAGTGATCGATCGCAGCGATTGCCGTCAGATCCGCCTGTTCGCTGGCTACAACTATCACGAACTCGAAGAATCAGTACAGGTCCAAGATTTCAAACGAACACTGGACTCATCGTTGGGGCTGGCTGTAGGAACCACGATAGCAGAATCGGACCGGTTCGATACCGACAACCAGATAAGCAGCTTTGTCTTGGGGGCGGACTTGCACGCCAGGCATCGTCGCTGGTCGGTCGGGATGATGATGAAACTAGGCTTCGGCAACAACCGCGCAACGGCGACTTTGGATGGAAGCACGACCACGACCGTGCCGTTGGCGGGCGGAGACGACGTCAGTACCGTCAACACCGGATTGTTGGTGCTGGAATCGAATCGTGGCGTGTACGAAGGGAATGAATTCACGATGATTCCACAGCTGGGGCTGGACGTCGGGTTTCAATTGACACGCGGCTGGTCGGCGCACGTCGGGTACGACTTTATCTATTGGAGCCGTGTGGTCCGGCCTGGGGACCAGATCGACACAAATTTAAATCTCAGCCAGTTGGCGGCCGGCGGACTCAGTGGGTTGCCAGCCCCCACCATGCCTTGGAAGGTCAGCGATTTGCGGGTTCACGCCGTCGATTTCGGTTTGCAATTCGCGTACTAGAGAATTCATCGTCATTCTATTGACCCCGCGGTCCTATAATCGCTACCGTCACCGCATGAAGTGGATCGCACCTCCTATCGAATCTTCGCCCCTCCTAAGTTTGCTGCTTAGCGTCGTTGCGATTGTTGCGTTGCCTGGAAGCCTGCCAGCCGACGATCAGCCAACCGATCAATCGACGGTGCTATTGAATAACGATCAAGTGCTCTTTGGTCGGGCTCAGCAAGAAGGCGACCGGATCGTCATCGAACAAGCCGACGGCGGGATTATCCGGATGCCTGTTGATCGCGTGTTGTGTTGGGGGCCGAACTTGAAGGCGCTCTACCAATTCCGACTCGATCAACGCGACCGTCCCAGCATTCGGAACCATCTGATCGATGCACGCTGGTGTTTAAACAACGGCTTGTATCGTGAATCGGCAAACGAATTGATGCAGGTGTACGAGTTGTCGCCCGGAAATGGGGAAGCACAACGCTTGGAACAACAGCTGCGATTGTTATCGGATAACGTCCAACAGGTGACTGCCGAAGAGCCCGCGGTGGCGCCGCGTGTTGCCGATCATGTCCATATCTCACCGTTGGCAACGCAACAGTTCACGCGTGTCGTTCAACCGATCTTGATGAATCGTTGCGGTGCGTGCCACGACAGCGGAAGCGAAGGAAAGTTTTCGTTGCTGCGTCTGCCTGGCATCAGTCGCGTTTCGGCGTCGATGACGCACCGGAATCTGCAGCACGTGGTCACTTGGATCGATACCAGCGACCCGATGAAGAGTCCATTGTTAGAGTATTCGCAGCGTGGGCATGGTGGTTCCGATGAGGCACCGCTTGGGAAATCGCAAGCCAGTGCATTCGCAAGCCTCGCCTATTGGTGCAGCCAGTTCGCCATCGCGCCGCCGGCAGCCGAACCGAGTGCGATGCCCATTCCCACCAGCGCCGCCATCAGTCCTTTCGACCAGCAGCAAGCCAACGCATCGTTGGTCGCTGTCGATGCGATGCCAACGCCGCAGCAGAATCCGCTGCCGGTCGAACCGGCGGGGGAATCCCAGCCGCAACGTTTACCAACGGTTGTCGATCCGTTCGATCCTGAGATCTTCAACCGCAAGCATCATTCGCAACGCACCCGCTAGGTCGGTGCCCCTTGGGTTGCGAGGGCCTCTTAGAACGCGATGTTCATCCGCACGCCGGCGACAACCGCCGGATCCAGTTCTTTGCGAGCTTGCGAAAGGACTTGGAAGTCGGGCGTAATCGTGATCGCTCGAGTCACAGCGACGTTGTAGAACAGTTCAACACCTTGGCCGTCACCAATCGGACCGGCAACGGTTTCTAACAAGGGGCCCACTTTGTCGCTGGTTCCGGAGTAGTAGTATCCGACGCCAAACGAATCGGCGGTTCGACTTCGCAAGGGGCTCGATCCGCCCAAACCTGCCGATAGGAAGTATCCGATCGGATTGGTCGATTCGTCGGCGATGCCGGCGCGAGCAAAGTAGCCCCAGCCTCGCGACGGGTTACGCGAATCGGAAACCAGATACTGATCGCAGTTCCAGTACAGCGACCACGATCCGGCGTGGCGTTCGATGGTAACATCGGGAAGAATGATGCGAGGATCTTGTCCGATCGAAACATAGTCGCGGCTGCTCCAGGTTCCACCAAACAGTTGATGCCCGGGCAGGCCAAAGAAGTTGGTTGGCAGACGCAATTCGGTCGACAGGGTCACCCCTTCGCTGAACAGCTCGCTGAAGCCCGTCGTGTTGGCGGTGTCTGTCGGGTTCAGGACCAGGAACGTCAACAGCGGTTCGCCTTCGTTCAGGAATGCAAACCCGGCCCCCAGGGTCGAATAGGGGACGCTGCGAAGCG
Organism: Rosistilla carotiformis; assembly: GCF_007753095.1. Classification (NCBI taxonomy): domain Bacteria; kingdom Pseudomonadati; phylum Planctomycetota; class Planctomycetia; order Pirellulales; family Pirellulaceae; genus Rosistilla; species Rosistilla carotiformis. The sequence continues at coordinate 4,713,260 of NZ_CP036348.1, read as the reverse complement.
CGATCGACGAACTGACAAAGGCCATGTTGGAGAACTGACGAACGCCGCGGCCGTGCGCGAATGCGTTCATGTCACCATCAAGCGTGTCCATCTTTCCGGCGAACATGATGAAGTTCTCCGACAGGGCTTGCGTTACCAAGACGTTGGTCAGGTAGACATGTTCGCTGTCGGAGACCGGAAGGTCTGCGGCGATCGTGGCAGGCAACAGGGCGCCAGTGATTTGCGAAACGGAGTCGCCCATGCGATGTTCGGCACGTAGCTTCAGGAACAGGCCTTCTTGAACGCCCATCTTGCCGAAATCGAAGTTCATTACGTAGTCGCCGTGCCGCGCGTAATCGAATCCGGTTTCGAGGCCGCCGCTGGTGTTCCCCATGTAGAACTGGGTCACGTTGTTTTGCATCGTGATCCCGCAATCGGCAAATGATGCGCGGATCCGGTGGAGCGATTTGCAAAGCTCACACGAACCAAGCCCTTCGCACCCAAGGCAACCGCAACCGGCGTCGACGGCGCAACCGTCGCACCCGCCGCAGCCATCGCACCCGCTGTCGCAGGAAATTAGGGGGGGGCAATCGCATGCGTTGGTCTGTGCGAAGGTCGGAAGTGGGCTCCCAACGATTCCAAGTAGCAACACGAGGAGAGTGGGGATCCCAGCCCATGCGGTGCCCATCAAGGGCGCGAACTTCCGTGTTCGGTCCGTCATTGCAAATGCCTGTAAGTGTATCGATGGTGAGAACTCCGGCTGTCTCTCATAGCTAGCCGGATCGAGGGGGTTGCCCCTTCCTCTAGACGTTAGTTCCCGTCGAATAGCTCTATCGGAGCGTGTTGGCGATTTTTCGAAGAATGCTGTGCGAATCGGTTGAATTGCGGCCAGCCCACTCGGTCCAAGTTCGGCTTTTGTGGGTTGAGGGGTTTTTGATACGCCGAGCGTGTGCAGTTGTAGCAAAGCGAGGTGTTGGTGGGTTGTGCCGATGGTGAGGATGGGGCCGTTTGCTCCCCCTACTTTTGGTCAGAGAGGCGATTCGGGTTGTAACGGTTTTAGGACCTTGAACCGCTTGGATGAACTATCTCGTCGGTTCATTGCGTTCTGGATTTGACTTGAGAATTCGGGCAAACAGACTCGGCAACGTTGGCTTGTGTTGGCGGAAGTTAGCAAATTCGGATGTTTGTGCCCGCCAACGGCGTGCCAGGACGCGATTTCTTGTCAGCGATTCTCAGGGCGGGCGGCGTCTGGGAGCCCTCTGATTTTCAATCTTGAACCACTTTGTAAACCTTCGAATTTTGCCATGACTACCTTGCTTCTGTCACATGCGGCGACCGTCGAACGGACTCCAGAATTGCGGTTGGAACCCGAGGTTGCAATCTATTTAGGGAAACGATTGCTGGTGCAAAGGCTCGCAACCTCGCTGCCGTTGGTTGCGGTGGATGCTGCCGTTGTTGTCTCTCTGATCACGATCTTGGAAGCGCTGGTTGGATTGCCCGTCGCGTTTGAAAACGCTTCGTTGGGCACGGTGATGTCGGGCAGTTTATGTTGGGTGCTTTTGTTGGCTTCCTATCAACTGTATCCGGCGATCGGGCTGAATCCTGCGATCGAATTGAAGCGGTACACGTGTGCTTCTTCGATTGCGACATGTTTGTTGGCGATTGGAGTTCTAGGATTTTCAACGTTCGATTCTCATAGCGTGACGATGTTGGCAATGCTTTGGGCAGGCAGTGTCGTGGCTTTGCCCGCCGCACGCTGGGTGGCTCGCCGACAACTCGCACGAACCACGTGGTGGGGGATGCGATGTGTGGTCGTGGGCGAATCGGCAACCGAATACTTCAACGGCCAAAGCCCCTGGAATTTGGCAAAGCTTGGCTACCGAGTGCTTGGCTACGTTCGCTGTTCGGATCCCTACTGGGAAAGCTACGATCACGACAGCGGAGGTTTGGAGTACCTGGGGCCGACCGCTGAATTGCACGACATCTGTCGCTCTGTCGGCGCACCGAGTTTGCTGGTTTCCGACGACCAGAATGATTTTTCCGAGAAGGCGATGGGGCAGCTGGGGCTGCACATTCCGCTGATCGAGCGTTTGGAATTTTCTTCGGGCGGCTACAGCCAAGAGCGTTGTCCCGGTCTGTTTCCATTGTCGCACACCGAAAACGGGCTGTTGCAGCCAGGGAATTTGCTGCTGAAACGCTGCCTCGATTTGGTCGCGGTTATCGCGGCGACCCCCGTCTTGATTCCGGTGATGGTGGCGATCGGTCTTGCGATCAAATTGACTGCCCCGGGACCGATCTTCTACCGGCACCGCCGTGTGGGGCGGTACGGACGCGAAATCCAGGTCTGGAAGTTTCGCACGATGGTTCAAAATGCCGACCAAGTTTTGCAACAGCATTTGGACGAGAATCCGCAGTTGCGACGTGAATGGGAGCTCGACCACAAGCTGAAAAAAGATCCGCGTGTCACGCGCGTCGGAGCGATTTTGCGGAAGACGAGTCTCGATGAATTGCCTCAATTGATCAACGTCTTGATGGACGAAATGAGTCTCGTCGGGCCGCGTCCGATCGTATCGGCCGAAGTCGAAAAATATGCGGAAGCCTACCCGCTTTACATCGCCGTTCAGCCAGGTCTGACCGGCCTGTGGCAAGTCAACGGTCGCAACAACACGACGTACGAACGACGCATCGAACTCGATCGCCGCTATGTCAGTTCATGGTCGGTGTGGCTGGATTGCTACATCCTGTTGCGAACGATCAAGACCGTCGCATTCTGCGAAGGGGCTTACTGATTCGACGCGACTTCGAGTCGCCTTGAGGCGGTGCTTTCGGACGTGCCGTGTGATGAAGGTTGCGGTTGGAGTTCGTGATTTCGCGAGGTAAAGCTGGCAGGCAACTGGAGTCGTCGCGGGGGAGACGCTACGATGCGCTTGCCGTGCGGGAAAATTGGCAGTCTTGCCACGCCGCGGTGGCTTTTTCCCAAGCATAGGACTTTAGATGCCAGCGGAGCGATTCGGATCGATGTCGACACGTATTGAAAAACTGCGCAATTTGTTGGCCGACCAAGCCGTCGATTGCTTGTTGGTGACGGGCGAAACCGATGTCCGCTATCTTTCGGGGTTCACCGGCGACAGCAGCTATCTATTGGTCTCCGCCGATCGGTCGGCGATCCTCAGCGACCGTCGCTACGAAACACAAATTGCGGACGAATGCAGTGGGTTCGAAGCGTTTGTGCGTGGCCCCGATCGAACGATGACGCAATTGGTCGCTCAAGCAATCGACGACTTCGCCGCCGAAACGATCGGTTTGGATGCAAACGACATCAGCTGGGCCGCGGTGGAAGGTTTCCGCGACGCGCTATCCAACAAGAACTTGATCGCGACCAACGGGCTTGTCCCGCAGTTGCGGCAAATCAAGGAACCCGACGAGATCGCGACGATCCGCGAAGCGGTACGGATTGCCGAACGGACTTTCAACGCCATTGGATCGACCTTGCGATTGGGGCAGACCGAACTGGAGATCGCCCACGAGGTCGAACACTGGATCCGTTACTTCGGTGGCCAAGGTTGCGGGTTTGCCACGATCGCAGCGATCGGTCCCAACGCGGCGCTCCCGCACGCCCACCCTGGCCAGCGACGCGTCGGCGAAGACCCTGCGATCCTACTTGATTGGGGGGCTCGGTTCGGCGGTTACACGAGCGATTTGACACGGATGATGGCCATTGGCGGGCCATCGCCAGAAATGGCCGAGATTTATCCGGTTGTTTTAGACGCACAGCTGGCGGCGATCGAGGCGATCGGTCCGGGGGTGGAATTGAAAACCGTCGACGCTGCGGCACGCAACGTGATCGCCGCAGCCGGCTTTGGCGACTATTTCAGCCACAGTTTGGGGCATGGGATTGGTTTGCAAGTGCATGAATCTCCGCGGCTTTCGGCGATTTCCGAGGGGAGATTGCAGCCTGGCATGGTCGTGACCGTCGAACCGGGGATCTATTTTCCTGGCAAAGTGGGGGTGCGGATCGAAGATGACGTCTTGGTGACCGAAAATGGCCACGAAGTCTTATCGAGTTTGCCAAAGGGTCTCGATGATTGCACCGTTATCCTGTAAAAAGTGACCCGGTGTGAAATCCGCGTGAACCCAATCAGCGGCATTCCAGAAATCAGGATGTCGGCTGTCTCGTCTTCATACAGGCCAAAAGTCAAAAAACGCAACGAACTGCGATGCCAATCGCTGCGAAAACGCTTATATAAGAATTCGTTGTAGAACCCATTGTCGGAGTGAACATGTCAGGCGACGTTTTTGATATCGAACAGATCCGCAAGCTCGTCGAGCTGATGGAAGAACATAATCTTGCCGAAGTCGATTTGAAGCAGGACCAGAAAGAAATCAAACTTTGCCGTGGTGGTTTCGCTGCGGCTCCCGCACCGATGATGATGGCTCCCGCCGCGGCACCTGCAGCACCGGCCGCTGCCGCCGCAGCACCGGCCACCGATGGGGCAAACATTGCGATCATCAAGGCACCGATGGTCGGCACGTTTTATGCTCGAGCAAACCCCGAAGCCGCTCCGTTTGTGAAAGTGGGCGATTCGGTCAACGCCGACACGACCATCTGCATCGTCGAAGCGATGAAGGTTTTCAACGAAATCCCTGCCGAAATTTCGGGCAAAGTCGTCGCGGTCTTGGCCAAAGATGGCGAAGCTGTCGATTTCGGCAAACCACTGTTTAAAATCGACACCTCGGCGTAGCACGTCGTTGGGTCGAAGTTCTGCCGTCGCCGACACGCTCCGCGTCGGGCGCGTCAGCCCTCATTTGCTTTCACCTGCCGGCGACTTGTCGTGCGCAAAGGCCTTCCCTGGGCTGCGCGATCAATCGCCCTGACTTTGGAAAATTTGAATCGGATGTATAACCGGATCCTTATTGCAAACCGTGGTGAAATTGCACTGCGAATTATCCGTGCCTGCCGCGAGATGGGTATTGAATCGGTCGCTGTGTACAGCGAAGCGGATCGCGAATCGGCGCACGTTCGATTGGCCGACGCCGCCTATTGCATCGGGCCGGCACGCAGTTCGGAAAGCTACTTGCGGATCGATCAAGTGATCAGCGCGGCGGAAGTTAGCGGCGCCGAAGCGATTCACCCCGGCTACGGTTTCCTCGCCGAAAACGCCGACTTCAACGAAGTCTGCCGCAGCTGCAACATCGATTTCATCGGTCCGATGCCCGAATCGATGGAGATGCTGGGCGATAAGAACACCGCCCGCGCTCTGGCGCAGTCCGCTGGAGTCCCTGTTGTCCCGGGCAGCGACGGTTTGTTGACCGACACCGAAGAGGCCCTCGCGGTCGCCAAAACGATTGGTTACCCGGTGTTGATCAAAGCGACCGCGGGTGGCGGTGGCAAAGGGATGCGTGTCGCCGAGACACCCGACGTGCTGGAAACGGCGCTGCAACAGGCACGGCAAGAAGCCGAAGCCGCGTTTGGCAACGGGGGCGTTTATCTGGAAAAGTTTATCGAGCAGCCGCGTCATATCGAAGTGCAAATCATTGCCGATCAACAAGGCAACGTGGTGCATCTGCACGAACGCGATTGTTCGGTGCAACGCCGCCATCAAAAATTGATCGAAGAGGCGCCGTCACCCCTGTTGCCTGAAAAACGTCGCAAGGAGATTTGCGACGCGGCGGTTCGGTTGATCCAAAACGCCAACTACTACAACGCGGGAACCGTCGAATTTATCGTCGATAAAAACGACGACTTCTACTTCATCGAAGTCAATGCTCGCATTCAAGTCGAGCACCCGGTGACGGAGATGGTCACGGGAATCGATCTGATCAAGCAACAGATTTGTGTTGCTGCCGGACAACCGTTGCCCTTCACGCAGGCGGATATCGTCAGCCAAGGGGCCGCGATCGAATGTCGCATCAATGCCGAGAACCCCGATAAAAACTTCATGCCCAACCCGGGCAAGATCGAATCGTTTTTCGCCCCCGGAGGGCTCGGCGTTCGCTTCGATTCCCACGTCTACGCGGGCTACACCGTTCCGCCGTATTACGATTCGATGATCGGTAAATTGATCGTTCATCGCCCGACGCGGCAAGAAGCGATCGCGTGCATGTTGCGTGCGTTGTACGAATTGGAAGTGGGCGGAATCGCCACCACGGCTTCGTTGCACCGCAAGATTTTGGAGCACCCTGAATTCATCGAAGGTCGCCACGACACGACCTTTATCGGGAGGGAATTCAGTACCTGATCGTCCAGGTTGAGGTTTACGCCACAGCGCGGCCAAGTCTATACTCCGCCGCCGCTGGACCAAGATGGTCGCCAGCGTTTCCCTCAGTCAACCTTGGGACGACGAATGTACCGCTGGGTCCTTTGCTTTCGCTATCTGCGAACTCGTTATATCGCCTTGGCATCGATCATCAGCGTCACCCTTGGGGTGGCAACGCTGATCGTCGTCAACAGCGTGATGGCTGGCTTCTCTGCGGAGATGCACAAACGGATGAACGAATTGCTGTCCGATGTGGTGATCGATTGCCACAGCAGCGGCGGCATGCCCGATCAAGAAAAGCATCTCGAACGCATCCGCCAAGTCACCGGCGATAAATTGGTGGGGGCGACCTGCAGTGTTCACGTTCCGGCGATGCTGGGAATCGAACACAACGGCCAACTGATCACCAAGCAAATCAACTTGATCGGGGTCGACCCGAAGACCTATGGCGACGTCAGCGATTTTGGCCGCTGCCTGCTGCATCCCGACAACCGCGAAACCGCGTCGTTCGAACTCTACGACAACGGTTACGGCAGCGACCGAAAGGACTTTCCCGAATCGGGATGGGTCTATCGACGTGCTTGGGCGGCGTACCAAAAGGCTTACCAAAACGAGATTCGCGAAGCGGAAGCGGCGCGGAAAGCGGCCGGTAACGCAACCGGGGCATCGGCGGGTCCGAACATCGATTCCTTTGGATCCGATGGACTTTTTTCGCAAGTTGCCGAAGAGACCAGGAGCCGCGAATTTGATCCGCAGGACGAACAGCACTGCGGCATCATTCTGGGCATCACCACCTGCAGCACCCGTTACCGCGATCCCGATGGCGAAGTGGGCGATTACTTCTATTGCCGACCGGGCGACGACGTTCGCGTGATTTTCCCCAACGCTGGCGACGACACCAAGGCACTCAACCAACACTTCACCGTGGTCGATCTCTACGAGAGTGGGATGAGCGAATACGATTCGACGTTTGCTTTTGTGCCGTTGGACCGTCTGCAAGAGTTCCGTGGGATGGTCGATCCGTCGACCGGCGTTCGCAGCATCACGACGATCCAATTGAAGCTGGCCGAAGGAACCGATCTGGCCGAAGTTCGCGATGCACTGCGTCGTGAATTCCCGCCAGACATTTACGCTTACAACATCCAAACTTGGCGCGACATGCAAGGCCCACTGCTGGCCGCGGTTCGTTTGGAGACGACGATCCTGAACGTACTGCTGTTCCTGATCATCGCGGTTGCCGGATTTGGTATTTTGGCGACGTTCTTCATGATCGTTGTTGAAAAGACACGCGACATTGGAATCCTGAAAGCGTTGGGCGCGTCGAACGCCGGCGTGATGAGCATCTTCCTCAGCTATGGACTGCTGTTGGGAATCGCTGGATCGGGAGTCGGTCTTTTGGGCGGGCTTGCCTTTGTTCACTACATCAACGACATCGCCGGCCTGATCGAAAAGATCACGGGACAGGAAGTCTTTGATCCAACCGTCTACTACTTCAATTCCATCCCAACGATTATCTATCCCACCACGGTGGTTTGGGTGATGATTGGCGCGGTAGCGATCGCTGTGATGGCGAGTGTTCTTCCTGCATTGCGAGCGGCGCGAATGCATCCCGTAATGGCGCTTCGTTATGAGTAACCAAACCATGAACCGAGTGATCGAACCCGTGTTGTCGTCGTTGGATTCCTCCGAATCGTCGGCAATCAATGCGCCGGCCCAAGAACCGATTTTGGCGGTCCGCGGATTGGTGAAAAGCTACCACAAGAATCGGATCGAGGTGCCTGTTTTGCGGGGCGTCGATTTTGATATCCAGCCCGGCAGCATGACATCGCTGGTCGGTCGCAGCGGCAGCGGTAAGAGCACGCTGATGCACTTGATGGCGACGCTGGATCAACCCGACACCGGCGAGGTTTGCTTTGAGGGGGCACGCATCGACAACGCCCCCGCCCGACAACGCGACTATTATCGCAACCATCAAATTGGGATGATCTTCCAGTTCTACCATCTGTTGCCAGAACTGACGGCGCTCGAAAACGTGATGGTGCCGACGATGATCTCTCGGCGGTTGTTTTCCTTTTTGAGCATCAAGAAGACAGCCAAACAACGAGCCGAACAGTTGTTGGAAATGGTCGGCCTTTCGCACCGCACGCACCATCGTCCCAGCGAAATGAGCGGTGGGGAAATGCAACGCGCCGCGATCGCGCGGGCCTTGATGAACAATCCAACGTTGTTGTTGGCCGATGAACCGACGGGCAATTTGGACAGCAGTACCGGCCATGGAATCTTGGATCTGTTGCGCAAATTGAACGACGAAAACGACCTCACCATCGTGATGATCACGCACGATGATGCGATCGCTCGTCAGGCCGATCGTTTGGTGCGGTTGGAAAACGGATTGGTGGTCGATGAGGACGATGCCTTTTGCGTGATTCGTTGAACCCAAACTTCTGCCAGCGTCTGCGTCAATGCGCGACGCGATCGGATCCGCAGTCGATCTGGCAACGCGGCGTCTTATCGTTCATCGACTGCCAATAAAGCTTCAGAATGTCTCGCGCCTCCTACCCACTGTTAGCGTTCCTATGGCTCGGCTTGCTGTCGGGCTGCGCACAGTGGAAAGATTCCCACGAAGCGGGGTCCGGGCTGACAACGCCCCGTCCTTCGCCATCGTCGTCGGTGATCGATATCGGTTTCATTCCTCTGCCGATTCGCGACGAACAGGTCGATTGGCGGTTGTGGAACGACGTCGACGAACAGGTGCTGCCCGACAAGCTACGTCAACAACTGGCTGCCAACGGATTGCGCGTCGGTCGCATCTCAGGTCGTTTACCCGATCTGGTTGCCGAAGAACTTAATGCCGCTCCGGAACAAGAGTCGCTTCAGTTCCTTGAACAGGCCAATCTATTGTCGGAGGTTGCGCATGGTGGTCGCCGCGTGTATTGCCGCCCCTCGACACGGTATGAATTGCCTGTCCGATCGCAGATGCGAGGGGAGGTTTCCGTGCTGGTCAAACAAGGAGATTGCCTGACCGGTCGATGCTTGATCGATCCGCTGTTTCAATTTTCGTTGGAAACGCGGCGTGGAGACAACGGCGAAGTGATTCTGCGATTGGTACCGGAAATCAAATCGGGGAACATGAAGCAGGCCTGGATCAGTAACGAACAGGCGCTCCGACTAGAGTCGCGGCGCGACGTCCAAGCGTTGGATCATCTTGCGATCGAGATCCCGCTGGAATTGGGGCAAGCGGTCCTGATCTCCCCCACGGCGATTCCTTGCGGGATGGGGGAAAAGATGCTCATGGGACAGCGGGTCGACGAATTGCAGGAGGTCGTTGCGGTGGTCCTTCGGCTTTCCGAAACGCCATCGATCGCAACCGTCACGAACTAACAACGCCCCGGTTAAGAAAGGTGGTGCATCGTCCCGTGGCGACGCCTGGATTGCGCACACCAAGGGGGGCGTGGGCGGCCTTTCCAGACGCCCGTCCTTGAAAGCCTTCCTTGTCCTGCTGACAGCATTTTCGAAACATTTTTGTTGCGTCGGCATCTTTTTTGGTTAACCGCCGCCGTTTAGTGCGGATACGGGTTTAACCGACCAACATTCGTTTGGGGGTTCCCTAGCGGCTTGCTGGCAGGGTCTCATCTTTTTTTTAAAAAATTTGCTTTTCGCAACGACTTCCGATTTAATATTCGGTGGTTCCAGATAGCCCTCATTATGCGGGGGTTAATGGGTGGGCTGGCACCGATGAGGCTTTTCTAGGGACGGTCAGCGTCCGTTGGTTGCGTTTTTACGTAGTGATAGCGTGTCCAATCTTTTGAGTGCGGATGACCCGCGCGGGCGCCTTATCTATCGAGTCTATCGAAGGGCATCGGGTGGTTGTTGTGAATGACTATATGGACGACGCGAGGCATACGCCATCGACGGTTCCCATCCTGAGGATCGACACACCGACGGTTTATTTGGTTGATTCAGACGAGAACGCGGCCTTGGCGGTGAAGCGGTTGGCCGACGCGATGGGGTTGGCGTTGCGGTCCTTCCGCTCGGGTGAAGACTTCTTGAAATCTTACGAAGGGGCCCCGGGCTGTTTGATCACCGATATTCGGACGCCGTTAGGCGTGACGGGGATTGAATTGCAGTCACGGTTGTCGCGGGCGCCGGTCGCGCTACCGTTGATCATCACGGCTTCGGGAGAGGACGCGTCGCTGGCGGTTCGCGCAATGCAAAACCATTCGGTGACGCTAATCGAAAAACCGTATCGTGATCATGAATTGATCGAAGCGATCCAAACCGCGCTGCGGTGCGACAGGATGCATCGCCAACAGGACGCGAAGGCACGCGACGTCTGCAGTCGGCTGGCAACCCTCTCTTCCACCGAAATGGATGTGTTGGAGCAAATCATCGAAGGCGTGACCAACAAGGTGGTCGCGAAGCGATTGGACGTTAGCATTCGAACGATCGAAAACCGACGAAAGCGGATCTATGAAAAGATGAATACCGATTCGGTGGCGGTGTTGGTTCGGATGGTGGTCGAAGCGAGGATTCGAATGGGGCAAGAGATTCATCAGACGCGAGAGGATTCGCCGTCGACAGCATCGAACTGATCTCAACCGAATCGTGGGGGCCCCCTTATCCTATCGCAGACGTCCGCTGGCGATCGGTCTACAATTGCGGTTCCAACCGCCCCGCCGATCTCGCTTGCAGGATGAGACCCTCATGTTCCGATGCTTTGCCCGATACAGCCTGTGTCTGCTGACTGCAATTCCTGCATGCAGCGCCAACGACCCAGAGATTCAATCCGCACGCGACGGCAACAACACGCCTACGACGGTTTCATTGACCGAAGCGTTTTGGCCCTCGTGGATGGGCCCCCGGCATGATGGCATCTCGACAGAATCGAATTGGTCTGCCGATTGGCCCGACGATGGCTTGCAAATTGTCTGGACTGGTCAACTCGGAATCGGTTTCAGTTCGATCTCCATCGCTGACGGTCGGCTGTTTTCGATGGGGCACATCGACGGCGAAGAGTTTGTCTATTGTTTGGATGCCGCGACCGGCAAAACGATTTGGACGCATCGGTACGCTTGCGAATTGGTCGACAACCTCTATGAAGGTGGCCCCGGCAGCACGCCGACGATCGATGGTGATCGCGTCTATACGCTCGGCAAACAGGGCCAGTTGTTCTGTTTTCGCGCCGCCGATGGAGAGATCGTTTGGCAGAAGGATTTGCAAGTCGACCTCGAGATCCCGATGCCCGAATGGGGATTTAATAGCTCGGCACGCGTCGTCGACGATGCCGTTGTTTTCGAAGCCGGCCGCGTCGTCTCCTACCACAAACTGACCGGTGAGAAGAACTGGCAGAGCGAACCGCATCGCGCAGGTTATGGCTCGGTTGCCCGCTTCGCCGGTGAGCGTTCGGGCTTGTTGGCGACGCTCGACTGCGATGCGGTCCGGATCACCGCTGCGACCGACGGATCGGAGATCGCTTCGTTTCCGTGGAAGTCCCCGTTTGGTACCAATTCAACGACGCCAATCTTGGCTGGCGACAAGATCTTCATCTCGACCGGATACCAGGTCGGATGTGGGCTGTTCCAGCTGCAAGAGGATGGCCTCGATTTGATCTACGAAAACCGGTCGATGCGAAACCACTTCAACAACTGCATCCTCTACGACGGCTACCTCTACGGTATCGACGGCAATTCAAACCTAGGACGCGTGGTCCATTTGGTCTGCATGAATTTGGAAACCGGCGAAGTCGCTTGGCGCGAGCGTGGCTTTGGATGTGGATCGCTGATGATCGCCGATGGCAAGCTGGTCATCCTTGCCGACGACGGAAGGCTGGTTTTGGCAGAAGCCAACCCCAAGGAGTACCGCCAGCTGGCAAGCTCCCCCTTTCTCGAAGGGCGATGTTGGACGGTTCCGGTACTGGTTGGCGGCCACATCTATGGCCGCAACGCCGCAGGCAAGATCGTCTGTGCACGCCTGCCCGCCAAGCCTGCAGCGACCTCGGCTGGCTCTTAAGCCAGCAGACCTGGGATCACTTGCCCCGGCTGCCCGTCGGTGAGCGTTTGGTCGCGGTTGGCGCGATGGAACGTCAACTGTTCGTGATCCAGTCCAAGCAACCGCCCTGTGGATGGACATTCGTGGGCATTCAAACTTGCCCACGTTCTCGAAAATGCTGGTCAAGCACCATCATGGATGGTCCGAACCGCCTGGAAGATCGACCGTGCTTGTGTCCAGTGGATCATCGTCGTCCGGTGGATCCGGAATAGGAGTGATCGAAACGAAAAAATCATTCCGCCCATTCGTCAGGTGGCGGCGATAGCAAGTTTTTCCACCACCTGCTGGACGGGGATGCTGGGGCCTGCCTCCCCGCGAATTATGCCCGTCCCTAATTGCCTTTCCTTAGCATCTCTGCGTTTTTGCTGCTGGCACTGCGATGCGGGGCCAAGCATTTTATGGATGTCCCCTTGCTGCCTCCTTTGGTCACCTTTTCAATGGTCTTTGGCCTTGGCCATCAGGAAGTCCGTTCGCTCCACATCTCGTAAATATCTCTCCGGCGCTTAAAGGCTTCGCGGCCTCCTTCCATGATCGTCACGATAGCCTGTTGCTGGTTCGGGCAATCTATACTTCCCAGTGCGACTTGAATGTCCTCTTCACAGGTGCATGAAGCAATCTGTTCCGAGTCGCCCAGAACTGGAATGTTCGGATTGTGAGTTGCGAAGACGAACTGCGTCTCTGGTTTCAATCTCCGAATCAGCTTGATGACATCATCGTAAATCGTCTGGTTGTCCAAATCATCTTCGGGCTGATCGATAATCACGACATCGCTATCTCGTTGACTGAGGACAAAGAGAATTAGCGCTGAAGCTCGCTGGCCCAGAGAATGACTCTTTAGCTTTTTGCCGTGATACTTGATCGTGTAGCTATTTGGCACTTGCCAAGTCAGAAGTGATTGAAGATTCTCTTCGAACCACTGTTCAAAGGTGGCGGCTGAATTCCCAAGAGTTGTTCGTGCAGCTTCCATATCCCGATACACTGCCGCCCCGTCGACAAACTTGTCAGCAATGAGTTGCAGCTTATCTTTTCGTATTTTACTGCCCTTGAACGTGTCAACCAAATAGTTCAGAAATCCTGCTTTATCGCCCCGGTAGCCGATTTCGATTTGCAGGCCGGTCTCCTCCTTGTTGATCGCTTGAAGCCTTTGCTCGATGAGCTTGAACTCGTTGTGATACTCGTCAGTTAGGGTGACGAGGTGCTGCAACAAGACATTATCGATTGCGGACTTTTCATCTTTCTCTTTCTTGACTTGCTTCAGTTCGTCTTCGGTCTCGTCGATGATCTTCTTCAATTTAAGAATGTCGTCAGGCTCGACGGATGATGCCCCCTTGTCTTTCAACTCCTCCAAAAGCTTTCGAGATTCTTCGGCGAACTCTTCCTTCAACTCATCCTTCGACTTTTCAAACTCTGTTGCCAGACGATCCAGTTCACCCAAAGTCGCAGTGGCAGCTTCGATGTGTGACTTGACCGTTTCAAATCCCTCCTGAATCTGGCCAAACGTTTTCATGAAGTTTGCAAAAAACTCAGCGTTATGTTCGGATTCGTAGCTGGAATGTTCTGCAAACTCAGGTTCAAACTCTTCGACCATCTCGTTCAGAGATTGCAGGTAACGTTCAACGAGAGTCGTGACCTTCCCAATGAAATGTGAATCAGAATTGAAAGCGACCTGCTTTTTCAGCTTCTCTTCGACCCCGTGATCATTAAACACTTTGAGGCGGTGTTGGGCGTCTTGCTTTTTGGCAAGAACTTCTTGCTCTCGATCCGCCGCATTAGAAAGCTTCTTCAGCTTTCCCACGGTTTCTCTGACTTGCGATTGGCGTTCAACGATTGATCGCCGAACGCCCTCAAGTGCTTGGCCTACCAGCTTTTCAACCAAGTCCTTTTCAAAGCCAGGGTCTTTGCTGGACAAATCCTTCTGGCCGAAGTAGATCGGCTTGTGGAGTATTGTCTCTTGGATGCTGATTCCCGGTTGCACGTCGCCTTCGATATACACATCGGGCTTCTGTCCTAGTATTCGCCGAATTTCGTACTTCTTTCCATGGCGGTCGGTGACTCCCAAAGTAATCTTGCCACCGCTTCCGAGTGCGTGCCGAATTGCACCTTCCTTGTACCCGTCCTTGTCAGCGTTCTCAGGTAACTCAATCCCCAGAGCGTATCGAACACACTCAATGATCGATGACTTACCACTGCCTCGAATTCCGATGAGCGTGTTCAATTCGGGCGAAAGATCAATGTGAATCCCATCCAGCCGGCTGCCATGAAATTCAACCCAATCAAGTCGAGAGTGCTTTGAGACGGGCGGCTCTGTTGAAACACGATGTTTGTAGTCGAGCAGTGCAAATTTGACCGCATCAAAGGTGAATGCGCCGAGTTTCAGGTCGCACTGTTTACCTTTGCCGATTTCTTCGATGCTCTTGCAGTCACACCCTTCAACTTCGGCAGGATAGAAGTCGCCGAGATGCCCCTGAACTTTGGTGCGGTCATCCCGAGTACGAACTTTCTGAAACCCGAGGCATCGTTTACGGAACGGTGGGTGTTTCCCAAGCTCTCCCAGACGGCCTCCTGCCAACTCTTTCCAGAGGCCACTACCGGCTTCGACGTGTGCAAAAACAATGAAGTAATCCCTCTGGAACTTGTCCAGTTCTCGGATTGTGTCATTCAAGTCATGGTTGGAGCGACCATTCTCGTTCTCGAAGTTGGCGATACCAGCAAACGTTACATCGAGAAAGTTTTGAATGTAATTCTTAGTCTCTTGATTCGTGATCCAGTCTGGCGAAAACACAATAAGCGTGTGGATTCCGTTCGCACCATCCTTGACCGACAATTCGACGCCGGGGAGCAAGAGGATTTTCTGCTTCTTAGCTGCTTTCGCCAGCGCCTTGTATTCGTCCCGGTCGAATTTGTTGTGGTTGGTAATGACGCCGACACGAATTTCCGCAGTCTTCATGGCGTCAACATAGTTGGACACAAACTGCGACTCGTCGCCGTTGTACTTGAATTCCTTGTCCGCTTTCGTGTGCATGTGAAAGTTCGCACGCACCCATGTCGTACCTTGGTCAAATACGCCTTTTGAATCGCTCATCCACACGTCCTCCACGTCGAACATGAGGCGTCGAAAATCCTCTTCGAGGAGACGATAGTTCCATGTCTGCTCGCGACGTC
Source organism: Rosistilla carotiformis (assembly GCF_007753095.1). Taxonomy (NCBI): domain Bacteria; kingdom Pseudomonadati; phylum Planctomycetota; class Planctomycetia; order Pirellulales; family Pirellulaceae; genus Rosistilla; species Rosistilla carotiformis. Next base: position 4,697,814 of record NZ_CP036348.1, on the reverse strand, counting down.
GTAGCATAAGGCCGTAAAGTACCATCCGTATCGTGTCGCTCGCGCTCGCACCACGCCTGGATAGGCTGACATCGTCACTGTCGGTGTTATCGGGCTGTGCGCGAACGAAATCGACGCGGGCCCAAATGGGACGGGAGAGCTCATCATGGCCTTCTTCCTCTTTAGTTTGCGGGCTGCAGTAATCTTTGCTTTGCACTCGAGGCAATAGCGGGTGACTTTTGAGGGTTCGTTCATTGCTTCGTACTCCCGGCCTTTTTGTTTGAAGACGGTGAGTCGGTCGTGTAGTGGGTGGTGCCTTGTTGAAGTTCTTGAGCGACTTTGGTTCGGAGCGATTCGGGGGCGATGACATCGGCGGCGGTGCCGAAGCTGAGGATATCGCCTTTGATTTTCTTCGTGCTGGTGAGCGTGACGCTCGCGTCGAGACTGCCGCCCGGATCAGGTGGCTCCGTTTGCATTACGTTGATTTTTCGCTCGGCTGAGTTGCGTGCCCCGCTGCCTCGAAAGCGAATCCGGAGGGCGATTTTGGGGACAGCCAAACTTTCGGTTTGCTCACGCAATGCGGTGCTGGGAGCTGATATTTTGTGTGAGGGTGGATGGGGAATCTTTAGTGGAGGGGAGACGCTGCGACGCGGACTCAATGCGTGTTGAGTGTGCTATGTCCGCTCCAAAGCTATTGCTAGGAGCAATAGTCGGTGGTTCAGTTTGAAAGCGGCCGCAGTTCAGCTGAGTTTGAGGGACGGTGGAGGAGCTTTACGGAGGGGCTGGACCAACTAATGGGTTTTGGGGAGCTTGCATCCATGCTTGCCTGCGCCGAGCGGCTTCTTGGCAGAGACTCTGCGATGTACCAGCAGCTCGTTTGAACAGACGCCCGAATCGCTTGACCAAATCGCACCACGCGGGGGCGTCGAGTCCGATGCGAGTCAAAATGGGGGCGAGTTCGGCGGGGATCGAACCTCGTTTGTCGTCTCGCAACTGACGCCCGGTCCAATCTAACAGTGCAAGGTACTTGGACAAGGATATTGATAAGAATCCTTTGCAGCTCGACCGTCGATGGCTCGAATCGATGTCTGCGCCGATCGGATCGTCTCGCTCGTTGATCTCCACTGGACTCATCCATCCGCTGTTGTGCGGTATTCGGCTCCGCTCCCAATCATGAACGTGCTGGCGGTTTTGCTCCGAAGCGCAAGTGATATCGTCGATTCGCTCTTTGGCTCCGGTGTATTCACTCGATTCGAGCGTCTGGGCGATCGTAGCTCGAATTGGATTCAAATCGACATAGGCTGCGCAGGCCATCAAACTCGCCTCATCGAGAATTACTTGGGCTTTAAAACGACCTTCCCAAAAGTGTCCACTCACGTCATCTTCGGCGTTGCTGCGTCGGGCGATGTTCTCCGCCGTGCACCGCATCCACCAACTAATATCCGACAGCCGACGACGGCGCTGAGCAAGAACTTGTTCGTTGTTGACGATCGTCGCAATCTCTGCGCCGGACGGTTCGGCGAGCGTCCCGTCATCATTGCGGCTGTGGCGGATGGGAAATAAGCGAAGCCACCGCCGCGCGACCTCCTCGTCGGACCAGGCAGCGACGACATCGGGACGGCTGCGAAGCACCAAGTGCAGGTGATTGCTCATAATCGAAAACGTCAGGCAATCGATTGCAAAGCAGGAGGCCAGAAATTCGAGTCGTTCTCGGATCCAACCACGGCGGTGCTGAAACGATCGTCCGGTATAGGGATCCTCGCCACACAAGAAAGCGCGACGGACACATCGCTCGATACAGTGCACGATCTGCACCTGCTCCGGATCGATCACCTCACGCCGCGCTTGCCGAGCCATCGCAAAGCCCTCCCGATACAAGCCAAGTCAAATGTCGTTGCAATTGCTTCTTTATTAGCTTGCTAGGGAATTCTAGGTAAGTGCCTCTGCAAAGGCAATCATTTAGTGGATGTCCCCTTTCGGCCTTTTTAATGGATGTCCCCTTTCGGTGACCTTACGTCGAGTATGGAATCCTAGGGATATCGAAAGCAAGATCGAAGCAACTCAACATTTGAAGAACGAGGACCGCCGAGATGGCTTGCTGAATCGGGCATGTCGCGGAAACAGGTGGGACCACTGGCTTAGGAGTGGATGATTGGGAACTTCATTCTGAAGAGTGCGGCTGGAAGTAGATTTCTAATGCTCTGACTAGGCCAGGTGTCGCGCAACGGTTGCGCAATGAATCAGTTTCCCTTGTCGGCTCCATACTCCTCGCCATACGGTGTCGACAACATGTCCGTAATCCCCAGTTCATCGCGAAGCAAGAAGGCCACGGCAACCAGCAGACACAGGCAACCAAACGCGACCAAAGCGCTTATCGATTTCGGTGGATTTTCGGGCAATGCGACGGATTTACCTCGCCTATCGAGATGCTCCGAATAAAGGTCGCACAGTGCCAGCACAAACACAGGTCTAAGGAAAAGCATCACCACACCAATGGCGATTAAGAGTGGGCCTGCGATCCAAAAGTAAGCCTCAAACATATGACTTTCGATCGGCTCGTTTTTTGGAATCACATCGAAAAACGCGAACATCCATATTGTGCCTACGTAAGTCCCGATTCCAACAATCCAGCAAACGGCCGAATACCCTGCGCGGAGCTTGGCAACTTCCCAAAAGTTTTGCTTGACGAAGACGACCGAGTTCTTGCCGGACTGCAACAGATTGTTCCCCGTCACGATGCTCGGAAGTATCCCGGAGACACCAAGCTTCCATGCATAATACAGGCTTTCTTGCATTGCCCGTTGTGCCTGTGTTCTCCGATCATCCTTCGAAGGCAGGCGCCGAAGGATCTGACGAACGGTTATCCAGCCATCCAACCAGTGGAACATCCACAGGGACCAACTTTGCGGCAGCACCAATCGTATGCACGAGGCGACAGTTGATTCCCGTCCTTGCCGATGCAAGAAATGAGCAGCTCCCATGCAGCCCGTAAAAATGCCAACGGGAAACGCAGCAAGACCAACACAGACAAACGACCAGATCAAAAACACGACATCGGCAATGGAGCCTTCGTCCGATTCTTTGGCGCTCTGCCATACTTCCTCTGGAATCCAGGCAAATATTTGAATCCAAAGCAGATAGGCGGCACCGATCGAAGCCCATTGGAGCAAGCAAAAAAAGATGATTTCCTGTTCCTTCAACATCAACTTAAGTGCTGCACCGATGTGTGATCCAAAGGCCGCAATACCGCCGACCGGCTTCTCATCGATACGCGGATGGCTTTTGATTTGATTGGGAACAAACTCGATCTGATTGAAAAATCCCACATCAACTCCTCGAATACGTGACGTTCGTGGACACTCCCCCGGCTAGACGGAATAAGTCGATCCTTGAGGATGTGTCGACATCCAGATTGGAAGATCAACGTTCGGTCTGCTCAGTCTGGGGTGTCATCATGCTGGCTTGCCATGCTGTCAGCCACGCCATTCGGGTTGCGAAATTTTATCGCGCGCATTCTGCCTGGTCCACCTGCACGGATGCGTGCGAGTAGCCGCGTTAGCGGTTCCTGCCAGGCTGATGTCGCCAGCGTTGCGGACATTTGAGCCCCGGCTGCTACCCTGCTTCGGTTGGCCAATGACTGAGTTCGCTGCGTTGGACGAATGCGAGCTGACTCGCTGTTTTTCATTGCCCGCTGACCAGCGGGATCCTGTGGCGTCAATCCGAATCATATCGGCGTCCCACGCGGAGAGATTATCTTGCGAAGCGGGCACCAAACGCTTTAGGGCTGGACAGAAAACCGAGTTCTTAAAAATATAGTGCGGATCCAACCAGTGTTTTTAAGTCCCCCTGATTAGTTGAACGGATGGTTTGCAGTAATTGAGAGCCCTCTCCGGGAGGAAAGAAGTGAGGGCGATAATCGGACATGGTTCATGATGTGCTGGGATCCGACATTAGGTTGCCGGGCAAAATGTGGCTGTCCCTCAATCGTGTGTTTCACGGTCAGCGCATTGCTAGCTCTACATATAGAGAACAAGGCCCTTGCTAGGTTAAGCCGCAGGAAGCGCATGCACTGTCCCCGCCAGTAAGTAACGTCAACACGTTACTTACTGGCTTTAACCAATGCTTGGCTTTCCCGATAGTATTTGATGTAGGCAGGCGGATCGACAATCCAGGTGGTGACCATTGGATTTAGCGAGTCGTCGGGCGTTAAAGAGCCACCAGCTCCCCAGTGCGGCATCTCAATAGTGGAACCGAGGGCTGGGCCACTTGCGTTGATGATCGCATCGTCCTGAATCTCTGCTCGACCTGGTGGTTGCCAAGACCGCGAAACCAGATGGTTCGAATTTAATTCCGGTAGAAGCATTTTAGCGTCTTGGGAGAACTTCGCTCCTTCCTCTACCTGGCCCGGAGGTCGCCAAGTCGTTCGTTCTCCGTTTTCCAACCACAAAGATTCTTTTCCTATTCCAGAAGGCAACGCGAGGACTTGAGAGTCGTGTCGTTTCTCCCTCCAGAAAGAACTGATCGGCAGGCCCGATGCCGAATTTCCGTTGTTAAAATTCTCTCTCGCACTTCCATATTGATCAGTCAGGCTCTTGATCAGTGCCCCCCGCCACAACCGGCTAGCCATTTCCTGATCCGAGACGTGGCGGCGCATCCACATCGCTACGACTTTGCGACTCGCCGCGGGGGGCTCGTCGAAAATGGCCATGTACTGTCGGCCGTCTTTGGATACGAACAGGCGACCGGAGGTGTAAGGCTGAATCTTCTTAAAATCGGCCGGAGTCGGCTGCTTCGAAAGCCCTCGGTCAGCGACCAACACCCGTCCAACGTCCAGATGCTCTTGGATTGCTTTTTCGGCGTCGTCAAAACTCATCCCCAGTTTTACGCCTGCGATCGATTTATCGAACTGTTTTGAACCGCTATCCTCCTTCGCTGGCTTGGGTGGTTGTGCTTTTTCAACCACTCTTTCCTTAATAGCTCGGTACTCTTTGAGAACTAAAGGTAAGACGGTTTTGCCCGTGGCTGGATCAACCAATCGGGCTGATTTTAAACGCATTCCGATAATTGCGTACTTCCCCGCGTCCCTCATGCGATCGTCTTGGGGGGCCGTACGTCGATACCGCCAATAGCCATCGATCCAGTGGTGACGAGGAGGTTTGTCAAGAAGTTCGAATGTCTCAGGGTGCAGCACAACTTCCAATTTTGGATTCTGCGTCGAAGCGGATAGTTCAGCATTCTCCGGAGGCCAGATCTCCTTATCAAATCGAAGCAACGGAAAAATCGGTTCCGACTGATTGGCGACCGGTATGCCCGCAATCCGCCGATTGCTTGCGGCGGGCCATTGGCTAATCTCCCCCTTGGCGTCAGGAATTGCGTATTGCTGATCTAGAAAGACATCAGGCGGGGCAAGCGAAAGCAGCTCCGAGATTGCACTGATTTCCTCAGCTGGCATGGGGGGATGAATGCGTTCGGGGTTATTGAGTTCGTAGATGATGTCAGAAATACGCAGGTCGATGGTTAGCCATCGATATGGCTGGCCACCGGAAAGAATGGCTGGGCTGCGGATGCTTTTATCATTCCCCACGAATTCAAAATTCTCAAATTGAACCGCGAAGTCCTCGGGTAGAGCTTCACTCCAGCGACGCGTCCACGCCTTGAATTCATCGGCTTGAGGTTTGCGTTCCTCGAAAGCTGGAAGTTGACGGGATCCTTTCTTGAAGAAACGGACGCCATCGCTGGTCACGCCCGACATCCCACTATTCTCCAATCTCCATCGCATGGCCATGAGTTGATCGAGTTGCTGTTCGTTTTCAAGAAACTCTGGAGCAATTTTGCCAATCAGGGGAAGAACGTTTTGTGGCGTGAACCGATGCGGACCTGATTGATCGCTGGGGACCGTTGGAATCGCCCTCTTCGGTTTGTTGGCTGCCAGTTTATTCAGCGAGCCTACATCCAAGGCTTCCGAGAAGATAATCGTTTTTTCGTCCGAGAGTGCGATAAGTTTCTGGGGATTTGCTTTCAGCACCACGTAGGGCTGATCTCCGATTAAGTTCTCATGGACCTCCAGTCCGGTCACTTTGAACTCACCCTTGACCGCAATCGGGATATCGTCCGGTTTCAATGCCAGCGACTTATCGACAACCTCCTTGGGCAGTTTTCTGACCAGGGTGTCGACGGGGAATCCGAAATCGAGCAGAAACTGAAGACTCTTGTATGCAGTGCCCGGCGCTCGAAACAGATTGGTCTGAGTTCCCTTTTTACTCAAGCGGCCCCGTTGATCGAAGGCCAAGTTTTCATTCAGCGAATAGTGGTGATCAGGTTTGGCCCCCAACTCTTGCAGTTTTTCATGCAGTTCTGGACGATGCGGGTGGTCAATAACCGTTGGCTCATCGGTGTCCCCATTCGTTTGGACTTGGACGAGTATCTGGAATCGGTCTTCAGCCACCTGATTCCGTTTGACCAACCAATTGGTCAAGCACGATTGCTGTTGTGGACTTAATGTTTCCACTTTTTCATGAGCATATCGGCCGTTTCGTCCCAAGTAGGTCGGAAAGAAAGGGCGCCGACTGGGTGCCAGCATTTCATCTCCCTGTGCCTGGAGGCCCGCCAGGATGCTGATCGCCTTGTTCCGTTGTTCCTCGTCGGGCTCTTGATTTAAACGAGCAAAATTGGCAACTGCGTGGTTCGCTTGAAAACTCTCCTTGACCACTCGATTAATCGCTGCGTAGCGTTCTTCGTCCAATTTGCTGATGTGTCCCCATAACGCCCCCCAAAACTCTGGGTGAACTTCAAAGGTCGGATCGTTGGCTGCCAATCCAGCCAGCGCCAACTCATCCAATGGAATTGGCTGACCTTTTTCGCCGATGACTTCGTGGCCCTCATTCAACAACACGGGGGCCGGTAATGACTGCAGGTCGAACCGATGCCGCAGCGTTTTGAGCGTCGGTTCAGCGTACAGCCCAACGGACTCGACCTTGGCAAAAAACGCTGGTTCTTCGCGTGCGACATGGCCCAATAGTGGCACGCTTTGAAAGGTTACTACCGTGCCTACAAAGGCCCACCGTTCGATCTGATTTCGCCCCAAGAAAGATCGGGTTTTGGATGGCAGGTTTTGAACCACCGATGGGTCAACCTTCCAAAATGTTGAACCTTGCAATGGTGAAGCCAATGTATTCCATTTCTTTCGCGACGCTCCCGTTGTCGGCAAGACTGGCAGCGAGTCGGCCCATTCCGTCCCGGGCGCCATCGGTTCGAAACTTTTGGTCAACGCGGCGACAGCCATTCCGTTGCGAACAAAGTCATACGTTGACGGGGCGGCAAAAAGTCTCGCGTTTGGAGTTGCGTAAACCTGGGTTTGCGCTAAGTTTGCTTCATGCTAACTCTACGCGACCATCATACCGGTGACCTGTTCGATCCATGGGAATATCTGGGGCCCAAGCGAAGACGTTTGCTTGATCGGAGTTGGGCCGGAGTTTTTCGGGACTATTTGTTGGAGCAGCTTCCTGTCCGCGATCTTGCGACCGGGTTTCGCGATGATTTTGGGCGTCCGACGAAGGATATCTATGTCGCGATCGGTGCGTTGATTCTTCAGCAACTCCATGATTTCACCGACCAGCAAACCACTGAAGCAATCGCGTTGAATATCGCTTGGCATTACGCGTTGGATATCAGGCACAATTCCGATGCATACATCTGCGAGCGAACGCTCCGCAACTATCGCAAGAAGGTGCTCGACGCTGGCCTTGATCAAGTTCTTTTCCGCACGCTGACAGACAAACTCATCAAGGAGATCGGTGTCGACACAAGCAAGCAACGCCTTGACTCGACCGCAGTACGATCAGCCATCCGTGGATTGACTAGGCTGGGAATATTAGTCGAGGCAACGTGCAAGTTTCTGCGGGAGCTCAAACGAAAGCATCCGGAACAATATTCGTTGGTCGATCCAGAAATCATTCGCAAATATGTAACGCGAACAGGCGACGGTTGCTTTGGCGACACACGGCCCAGTGAGTCAAGAAAGCGGATATCGGAAGCCGCCGGAAATGTCTTTAAACTCGTTGAGTTCTTTCAAGAAACGGAATGCTCGACTTTAGAGAGCTACCAGTTGCTACGGAAAATTTTTCACGAGCAGTGTGAGGTCTCTAGCACAGGTGAAGCACCCGTCACTGTGCGGCCACCGAGTAAAACGGGATGTGATGGCGTGATCAATCCGGCTGATCCCGATGCTCGCTACAACAAACATCGCGGCACGGGCTATCTCGTACAGATCATGGAAACGTATGACGAGGAAGATTCCGAGGAGCCAGATACTTCAATCACTCCAAAACCTGATCTGATCACCCATGTGGCTGTGGACCCGTTAACAATGCACGACAAAGACGCACTGACTCCTGCATTCGATGACACTGAGCAGCGTGGCATCAAGCCGCAGGAACTTCTTGCCGACTCGCACTATGGATCGACTGAGTGCATCGAAAACGGAAATGGTCGCGATGTTGAAATCGTTGCTCCGGCGCAAACGCCTAAAGGAAAGTTGCAAGGCAAGTTCACGCTTGAAGACTTTGACGTCGATGACGAAGGACGCATTACACGGTGTCCTGCCGGACAGCGGCCTGCAGAGACGAGCGTCGCTGGCATTCGTCTTCAAGTCATTTTCATGACGGAAACATGTGAAAGTTGTCCTCACAAGGATCGGTGTCCAGCATCATCGGTAGGACGTAGTTCAGTTCGCTACCAATACACACACGATCGCGTGCGCCTTCGACTACGCAGATTGAAGGAAAGAGGCGACGAGTTCCGTGACCGTTATCGATGGCGTGCCGGAGTTGAGGCAACCATGTCAAGGCTCAAGTACCAGATGGGAATGATTCGATTGCGAGTCCGAAAGATGCTCAACATCACCTATGTGGCAACCCTGCGCGCGCTCGGGCTGAACATCCGTCGCGTTGCCGCCTACCGCTCGGCAGTTGGGTAAAGCAGGTGGTCTGCGCGGGCATCTGCCAGCAATGCATCGGCGCCACGTCTCCCTGGCCCTAGCTGCGCATCGAGAAGGTCGGCGATTGCGTGAAAAAATACTGCTGATCGAAAATTCTTCATACCATTCGAGATGACCTTTTTGCCGCCTCATCATACGTTGAAAATCGGGCCTGGGAAACAAAGCGGAGGCGGATTGGAGAATGGACAGCCAAATCGGCGAGTTGTTTCGCATGTTTCTGCTCAAAAGCCTGTCGCGACGCGTTCCTTTGGAATTCGTCGGCACCCTTCCAAACGCCAAGGGCGCCGTCTGTTTGGAATCGGTACTGGATATACGTATCCGCGATATTTTTGGGGAGGTGGTTGGCAATGAACGTCGGTAGTTGGTCCTCAAAGTAGGAGGGGGCGGCACCGAGAACGACTCGTTCGATAAACCTTGCCAGAGCCGCCCGTTCGTTCGCCAGTTGTTCGTTCGCCTGTTGGTATCGTCTTCTACTAGCGTCTGACTGGTTTGCCCCCGCAGGATCGAGGAAGTGCCCCGCTCTGACGACCGGCAAACCATTCAGCGTCGCTAAACCATGCTGAGACGCAAGACGTTGCATATCGCGATCGATCTGATCGCCCGCGACCGGTTGTTGAGTGTTCTGCGTCAATCGCTCGGCCGCTTCCGAAGCATAAATCTGATCTTGCTCGCTCAACACGTTGATCGCGACTTCGATGATCCGGCCGTCCTTCCTCCGCAACTTCACGCGATCGTCGGTTTGGCCAATCAGGGCCGCCTCGACCGAGTGTTTGCCATCTGCGGTCCGCCAAACTCGGGGTTCCTGGGCGTTTAGATCGGTGAACGCCGTGAGGCAAGATGCGACAACGAAAATCAGAAACTGCAGATAGTTGGTCAGGCGAACGCTGAACATACGGGCATTCCGCAAACGTGTTTCTTGTTTTATTCTTGGACCCATGATTTGCCTTTCATCGAGGATCGTTTGAGGACGGTTGTTCGAACGAATACGGACGCGTTTAAGATCCGCATACTGCTGCGAGTACCGCGAGAGTGCCGAATGCAATCCCCAGTACGAGAACCACCGTCAGGATCAAGAAGCAGAGATAGAGAGACATCAGCGTGAGACCGAGGGTAAGGCGGCACAGGAATTTCACCATCAAGGGGGCAAACCAACCAATTGCAGCCATGACCAATAGAAGGAGTCCGGTGCATTCGAGGTGTACTCCAGCAACCAGAAACGCCAAGACGCCAGTCGCCTTGAATACCAGCCCCGTCCAGCTGGGGACCCATGTGAAACCGGATGAAACAAAGTCGATAATGTTGTCTGTCCATTCGGCTGCGAATTCTGCCGCGTCGTCAAGAATCCCCGGTCCTGTCGCGACTGCGGCGTCTCTGCCAGGCCTCATCTGCTCCCTGACCCGTTCCGAACTTATCAGGCTGTGGTATTGACTGGCTCCGTACATACTGGCAATGCTCGCGACGTTTCCTTTACCGTCGATGCTGGCTCCGAGGGCGGTATAGAAGTCATTGTCATTCATTGGTCGGTCCTCGCGGTGTTGGTTGATTTGCGTCTCTACATCACTTGGCGTCGTCGTGCTCGCGCGTGTGCAAAACTTGCTGAGATATTTTCACTGCCCCGCTTAGAGGCGTTCCTTGCCGTAACCGCTCGCAATGCTGAACCATTCTGGAAGGCTGGGCGTGCAGCGATTATTCTGTTCGGTTATGAATTGCCCGTCGGGAGGGGCGTGCTCATGGGATACTTTGTTTGTTTTAAGGCAAGGGAGTGCCGGAAAACGCGAACGGTCGTTTCTGGCCGGGGGTGGCCGGGCAAACAGCTTTTCCAGATTGTGTTCTCCACGCTTGTTGGCGAGATATCAGGGACGTGAGTGCAGTCGAGCCTGACGCTTTTCAACCTTTTTTCTAGTTGTTCTCCGTTCCCAAAAACCGCAGCATTTCCGCGTGACAGACACTCCCGAAAAAAACGATGCAAATGAGTGGGATCCGTCGATTTACGACGAATTGCATCGCATGGCTGAGAAAGCGCTGGCGGGGGAACGTGCCGGTCATTCGATGCAACCGACGCTCCTGGTCAACGATGCTTTTCTGCGGTTGCAGGACCAGAGAAATGTGGATCCTGGGGACCGATCGATGATGCTCGCTGCGGGCGCGACGATCATCCGGCGGCTGTTGGTGGACTACGCACGTCAACGAAAACGCCAGAAACGCGGAGGGAAAGATGGCCGGGGAATTCCGTTGCACGTTTCGGTCGCCGATAACGCCAAAGGTTTAGACGTCCTCATCCTCAACGATGCTCTGGAAGCACTTGCGAAAGAGTTGCCACGGGCTGCGAGGATTGTGGAACTGAAGTTTTTTGGCGGACTGAAGGGCGAAGAGATCGCTGAGCAGCTGAATATTTCGCTGCGAACCGTCAACAACGACTGGAAATTCGCCAAGGCATGGCTGTACCGCGAACTTGGACCGGACGACGAGAACGACTAATGACTGACTCCCCAACTGCAAGGGCGCAGGAACTGTTTCTCGCGGCTCTCGAGCTGCCGGACACTGAACGCGAACCCTGGCTGAGACGTGAATGTGCGACCGATCCACCTCTGTTTCGTAATGTGATGTCGTTACTGGGACACGCAGAGCCTACCTTCGATCGGCTGGAACAGAATTTGGACGATGTTATCGCGGACCTACCTCGTGCTGAAGACAACCAACCGTCAAGCCCTCAGCATGAACCGGACGCTCCATCGACAGTCAGTCGTGATGATTTTCTTTCCAAGCTCGCCGAAGTGGGGGTCCTTACTTCGGATGAGCTTGAATCGATCAGTCATTCGACGTCCGTGGACGATCCCGGCACAGATCCTCGAACACTTGCATCGAAACTCGTCACTGAAGGTAAGCTAACGGACTACCAAGCGTCTGCGCTGTTGAAGGGAGAGCCCGATCTGTTGATCGACAAGTATCTGATTCTCGATTTGATCGACGTCGGCGGGATGGGGATGGTGTTCAAAGCCATACATCGCACCATGAATCGTGTTGTTGCGGTGAAGATGATTTCGCCGCAGATGCTCGGCTCTGCAAGCCAGGTCAAACGTTTTCAGAGAGAAGTCCGTGTGGCCGCCACTCTGGAGCATCCCAACATCGTGCGGGCGTATGATGCCGACAAAAGTCGCGGCGTTCATTTTCTGGTGATGGAATACGTCCGCGGCGACAACCTAAACAAGTTGGTACGCGATTCAGGACCATTGTCACTCAGCCTGGCGGTTGACTATATCCGTCAGGCGGCTGTCGGGCTGCAACATGCCCACGAGCGTGGGATCGTGCATCGGGATATCAAACCCGGAAACCTGCTGGTTAGCAGCCAAGGAACGATCAAGGTACTCGATCTCGGACTCGCGCACATCGATGATTCTCTTCGCCACAAAGATGCGGAGCCGGAAGACGAAAGCGGGCGCACTCAGGTCAGCCAAGCTGAGCTAACCACTGCCGGTGCGATACTCGGCACGGCATCGTTCATGGCACCGGAGCAATCACTCGACGCTCATTTGGTCGATTTTCGGTCGGACGTCTACAGCCTCGGATGCACGCTGTATTTCTTGCTTACTGGGGACACGCCCTATTCCGGTAGCACCGTGTTCAAAGTTTTTGTGGAACATCGCGAGGGCGAGATTCCGTCGTTGCAGGAGGAACGTCCAGACGTACCGGATTCGGTTGAATCCGTTTTCAGGAAGATGGTCGCCAAGAAACCAGACCATCGATTTCAGTCGATGAGTGAACTGATCGTGGCGTTGGAAGATTGTCGCATCGCGCGTCCGGAGTCGCAAAGTCCTGCTTCGTTGCCGGATGCCGCGGCGCCTGCCGAAACCGACGCGGGGAAGGTCGCAACCTCGGGCCAGTCCGTGCGCTCCCCAGTCACCAAGCAACGAATGCCCCTGATCTTTGGGGCAATCTTTGCCGTCGTGCTAATCGCGCTTGCCGCCATTTATCTACCGGAGTGGAAGTCTTCACACACCTACGCGCCGTCGGGCGTCACAACCGAACCCGGTATAACATCGTCAACCAGCGAAGCATTGGCCGATGCGGATACAATTGCTACGAACCACAACCACTTTGTCCAAGCACACGGTTCCGCAGCGGACCGGATTACAGCGGGCAACTGGGATTGGGAATTGGACAAGAATCTCGGCCCGATAGTCAATTCCCCACAGATGGAGTTTGGTGCCGATATGTCTGCCGATGGGTTGACGCTCGTCGTCTCGTCGAGCCGGGGCGTCGACTCCACAGACCGGGACCTTTTTATGTTAACTCGGCAATCAGCAAACGCTGAGTGGTCCGAACCCGTCGGATTGCCGCCGGAGATCAACACGAAGGCCGGAGAGACCTCGCCCCAATTGTCAGACGATGGTTTGACTCTCAGCTTTATGCGAGGTGCAAAGCGATTCACCGCTCGCCGAGAAAGCAAGAATCAACCCTGGTCGCCGCCGGTTGAGGGCGCTGACGAGGCCGGGCTTCCGCCCAACATCGTCAGCCTGACACGCGATCGGTTAACGGCGTTCAGCATGCGAAAAAAGGTGCTCTCGGAGACCGAGTCCCGGTACGTGCTGCAGACTTGGCGACGCTCATCACAAAAGGAGCCTTTTGGTCCATCTACGATCTCCTCATTTGATGCTTCGGGGGTACCGATGAAGGGCGCGACGTTAAGCAAGGACGGACGTATGTTTGTTTCTGCGACGCAGATCAATCCAGGCGAGACGCCCATACGGACAGCCCTGTTTTGGGCAACAAGGGATGACTGGACGGCACCATGGTCCGCCCCGGTTCGCATGAACCTCCCCGAAATGAGCGGCATCGGTACACCGCGTCTGTTATCCAACGCGACGTCACTTCTTTTTGTTGCCCAACACGCTGACGGTGGACACGGTCGTGCCGATATCTGGATGGCTAGTCTTGTCAAGAAAGGGGACGCAGAAGGGGACACCCCAAGAGATCGGGCAAAATGAGGCTGTCCCTCAATCGTGATGCCTGGCCAAAGTGTGCCTGTCCCCAATTTTTGGGCCAAAGTATGCCTGTCCCCAATTTTGTTGAAACGATGCGCGCGGTCGGCTGAAGCCTTCACTCCAGCGGAAATTGGGGGACAGGCAGTTTTGTCATTGTGATCGAATGAAGCACGATGCAAAACAAGAAGCCCAAGCACCGGGAATGCCGAGACTGCGTTTCTGTTGAAACGCCTTGGAGCCGGTGGCTTCTCAAGCAAGCAGGTTCACTGAGTGGACATCGCCACGCCTTTGGGAAGGACGCGCGGCGGGGTACGCTCGCGCTGCAACGAGAAAATATGATACGACGTGCTTAAGCCAACAGTCCTGGGATCACTTGGCCCGGTTGGCCGTCGGTGAGCGTTTGGTCGCGGTTGGCGCGATGGAACGTCAACTGTTCGTGATCTAGGCCAAACAGATGCAGCAGCGTGGCGTGGTAGTCGAAGTGGTTGACGACATCTTCGATCGCTTTGTGCCCCCACTCATCGGTCTTGCCATGCACGTGTCCGGCTTTAAAGCCGCCGCCGGCGACCCACATGCTGAAACCGTGGGTGTTGTGATCGCGACCGTATTTCGCCCGTCCGGCATCGTTTTGCACGACAGGTAAGCGGCCCATCTCACCGCCCCAGTGGACGACTGTCGAATCGAGCAGCCCACGCTGTTTCAGATCCCGCACCAACGCGGCACTCGGTCGGTCGACCTTGCGACACGCGGCTGGAAGGCCCTTGATGATGCCGCCGTGGCTGTCCCACAACTGGTTCGCGGTGTAGACCTGCACAAAACGGACGCCACGTTCGATCAATCGGCGAGCGATCAGGCAACGGCTGCCGTAATCGGCGGTCTCCTTTTCGTGCATCCCATACATTTCCTGAGTCGCCCGGCTCTCTTGGCTCAGGTCCATCGCATCGGTCGCGGCAACTTGCATCTTCGCCGCCAATTGGTAACTGGCGATCCGAGCTTGCAGATCGTGTTGCCCGGGCCGTTGGGCGCGATGCTGTTCGTTCAATTGCTCCAGAAATTCGAGCGCTCGCGCTTGGGCTTTTCCTTTCAGGTGAGCTGGCGGAGTTAGGTCGAGGATTCGCGGTTCGGTCGGCCGGATCACGGTTCCCTGATAGACCGATGGCAGCCAGCCGTTGGACCAGTTTTCCACGCCTTGCACGGGCAGTTGGCCTGGATCGATCAACGCCAGGAACGAGGGAAGGTTATCCGCTTCGCTCCCCAGGCCGTAGGTCAGCCAGCTGCCCAGCGAGGGTCGGCCGGCGGTGATTCGGCCGGTCTGCAGCGCGCGGATCGATTGGCCGTGGTTGTTGACTCCGGTTTTGGTCGACCGGATCAGGCAGATTTCGTCGGCAATCGACCCGGTGTGCGGGATCAGTTCCGACAATTCCATCCCACATTCGCCCTGCGGCGAGAATTTCCATGGCGAAGCAAAGATCTTGGAACTTGCGTTAGCCGCGTCGTCATATTTGATCTCGTCGGGGAAATCTTCGCCGTCATGTTTGACCATCTCCGGCTTCGGATCGAACATGTCGTGGTGGCTGGGCCCGCCCTGCATCCACAACGAAATCATCGCCTTGGCTTTGGGCGGATGGTGCGGTTGCTTGGGGAGCGTGTCGAAGGAGAGCGGTTCCAGGTTCGGCTGTTGTGGATTCGCTTTGGCTTCCTGTTGGTTCATCCATGCCATCGCCAACGATCCAACGCTCATCGCGCTCGAGGCCATGAAGTGTCGGCGTGCCGATACGCTATCGATATTTGGTAGGTTCGTCATTACGTCTTAATCCACGTACAAGAATTCGTTAGAGCTGAACAACATCTGGCACAATGTCGCCAGCGCTTCCTGGTCCGGAGTTCGTTGAGGTTTCTTCTTTGCATCGGCCTTGTAAGCTGGCTGCGTCGCAAAAATGGCCGACTGTTCGGCGACCAATTCTTTTGCCGCAGCCCGTTCGTCGTCGCTGCAGGCGCGAGCGAAGATCAATCGCCAAGCGAGCTCGATTTGCGTGTCGAGATCATCGGCGGCGTCGCGTTGCAATCGCTCGGCAAGCAACCGCGAGAACTCGAGCACTTGATCGCTGTTGAGCATCATCAGCGACTGAGTCGAACTGGTCGAAGGTCTTCGCAGATCGCAGTTCGGAGACATGATCGGTTGATCAAACGCTTCCAACACGCTCAACGGTTGGCTTCGTCGGACCTGGACATAGACGCTGCGTCGCAGATCTTCCCCCTTCATGTCGATCACCGCACCGGGGCGGCCGGCACTACTGTTTTCGATTCCGATCACGAAGCGTCCGACGGGATCGGGCATCACGGGAATGGCCGGTCCAAACGGCTTGGAATTGATTTGGTCGGCGATCGCCAACATGCTGTCCCGGATCGCTTCGGCATCGAGACGCAACAGTCGCGCCCCGCCGTAGAGTTCGTTGTCCGGATCGGCCGCGATTTGATCGGGCGCGACGCGCAATTGTTGTTGCCAGGCTGTCGAAGAGAGGATCAACCGGTGGATGTGCTTCAGGCTCCAACCACTGTCGATAAACTCCGAAGCCAACCAATCGAGCAATTCCGGATGCGACGGCAGTTGACCAAGGATGCCAAAATCGTTCGGGGAAGTGACCAAGCCGCGGCCAAAGTGATGCATCCAGATTCGGTTGACCAAGGCCCGGGCTGTCAACGGATGTTTGGGGTCGGTTAACCGCCTGGCGAATGCCAGCCGTCGCCCTGTCGTTGGCAACGCGGTGTCGTTGGAGGGGACCTCGGGAAGGTCGACGTTCATCGAAACGACGGTCAGTCCTCCCGGTTGCAGTTCCTGCTTGGGTTGTTCGTGATCGCCGCGATAGAACAATTGAGTCACCGGCACGCGTCCGGGAACTTCAGTCAACGCGCGGACAAACTCTTGTTTCGGCTTCGTGTCCCGAACCTTCTTCGCCTCTGCCGCCATCGCCTTCAATTCGTCCGAGGCCTTGCGATCGTAGAGGTACAGCGAACTGGCCGTCACGTTCAGCTTGGGATACTTTTTGATCAACGCTTTCTGTTCATCGGTTCGCTCTTTGACCGGTGTCTTGTGAGTCTCGCGAGCCAGTTCGTGCGTCTCTTCGGGCAGCTTCTCCAGTTGTTTTTCGAACGTGGCGTCGATGAATTCGGTCTGTTTGGCGATTCGCGTGGCGTCGAGCTTCTTGGCTTCCGCTTCCACCTTCGCCGCCTCGGCTCGCATCGCATCGGTGTACAGCGAAACCAAACGCTTCGGCGGGCTACGCCATTTCTGCCAATCGAATCCCGGTTCGAAGATCGCTCGGAAACGGAAATAGTCTTCGTGTGAGATCGGGTCGTAGCGATGGTCGTGGCATTGGGCGCAACCGACCGTCATCGCCATCAACGATGAGGAAACGATCGTGACCGTGTCGGCGATCGTTGCATTGCGAGCCACGTTGACGTCGTCGACAGCGCCGCCGGTTCCGTCGGGAGCCATCCGCAAGAATCCGGTGGCGGTCAGCAATTCGGCGTCTTCGTCGCTCAAGTTGTTCAACGGCGTGGAGATCATTTCGTCGCCCGCCAGTTGTTCGTGGATGAAACGATCGAACGGCTTGTCGTTATTAAAGGCGCGGATCACATAGTCGCGGTATCGCCACGCATGGGGCCGCGGCGCGTCGACATCGTTGTACCCTTCGCTGTCGGCATATCCGGCGACGTCCAACCAGTGCCGGGCCCAGCGTTCGCCATACTCATGTTCGCTCAACAAGCGATCGATCCACTGCTGCCAGGCGACCTGATCGTTTTCGGCGGTAAACGCTTCCACCGCTTGAGGTGTCGGTGGCAGGCCATGCAGGTCGATATGCAACCGGCGAATCAAAGCATTGGGAGCCGCTCGGGGGCTGAAACCGAATCCCTTTTCTTCCAGTTTGGCCAACAAGAAGGCATCGATCGGATTGCTGACCGATTCCGTTGCGGCGACCTCGGGAACGGCTGGACGCACGATCGGTTGCAGCGACCAATGCGACCGTTCCTCTTCGGTGATGAACAGCCCGCCGTCGAGCGATTCGGGTTCGGGACGAAGCGTGGTCGCTCCCGAATCGATCCACTGTCGGACGATTTCCAGTTCTTCTTCGCTACACAGCTTGCTCTCATCGGGTGGCATTTCGCCATCGCGCATCCGCTGGTAAAGCACGCTTTCGGCGGCAGCTCCGGGAACGATCGAGGGGCCCGAATCGCCTCCGTCGTGCATGAAGCGAACCAAGCGTAGATCGAGCGAACCCTCGGGGTGCTCCTCTTCGCCGTGGCAATGGAAGCAGTGCTTCTTAAAGATGGCCCGGACGTGCGTTTCGAAATGCGGTGGCTCGGCGGGTTGGCCGCTCACGGCAACTTGGGGCAGCAGGAAACTGATCCCAGCGACAATCAAGCCAATGGTGACGAAAGGTTTCTGATGCATCGCAAACCTGACGGGAAGGAGGGGCCTGGCACGCAGACACGTCATGCGAAGCGAGACTTCGCCGACGCGAGGCACCAGGATTAGGAAGGAGGATTGGAGGCGGGGGGAATCTCATTGTGACATGAATCGCAACGAGATGAAAGACATCTACGCACTATCGCAATGAATCATTCTCGTTAAGCTAGGATTTGCACGTTTGCGACGACTTTTCATGATGTGGGATCGATCAAGACGATGAACGCTATCGAGCCGGGATTTCAGTTTGCCAGCGACAACACCTCGGGAGTTTGTCCTGCGGCGTGGGATGCGATGTTGGAAGCCAACAGCGGCTATGCAGCCTCTTATGGGGACGATCGCTGGACCAAACGGGCGCACGAACTGATCCGCGAGATCTTCGAAGTCGATTGCCACGTCTACTTCGTCTTTAACGGAACGGCCGCGAATTCGTTGGCGTTGGCCGCGATGTGCCAATCGTATCACAGCGTGCTTGCGCACCAATTGGCTCATGTGGAGACCGATGAATGTGGCGGTCCGGAGTTCTTTTCCAACGGCACCAAGTTGCTGTTGGTCGAAGGGGAAGGGGGGCGTGTCGATCCGGCAGCGGTCGAACGCGTGGTGCGTCGCCGTTCGGACGTCCATTTTCCGAAACCGAAAGTCCTCAGCATCACTCAAGCGACCGAGATGGGGACGGTCTATCGGCGTGACGATCTCGACCGGATCTACGAAACCGCGCGACGCTTGCACTTAAACCTCCATATGGATGGCTCCCGATTCGCCAACGCGCTTGCGACTCTAAACGCTTCGCCCAAAGAGTTGACTTGGAAAGCCGGCGTTGACGTGCTCTGTCTGGGCGGAACCAAAAACGGGATGGCCGTCGGCGACTGTGTGGTCTTCTTCAATGACGATCTCGCCTTTGAGTTTGAGTTCCGTTGCAAGCAGGCCGGCCAATTGGCTTCGAAGATGCGCTACCTTTCGGCCCCTTGGGTGGGGCTGTTGGAATCGGGGGCCTGGCTGACGAATGCCCAACATGCCAACGCGATGGCCAGCCTGTTGGCTCAGCGACTGCAAGCCTTCCCCAGCGTCAGTGTTCGCGATAGCGTCGAATCGAACGCCGTCTTTGTGCAATTCCCACCCGCGGTCGCCACGGCACTGCGGGCTGCGGGGTGGCACTTCCATGATTTTATCGGTGTCGGTGAATCGCGATTGATGTGCTCGTGGGCCACGAGCGAGGCGGAGATCGATGCGTTTTTGAAATCGCTTGCCGACGTGGTCGATCAAAATCCCTGAGATAGCGTGTTGTCTGCCCCCAGGCTATGATGGGGCCTTGCTATAAAGCGATCGCTTACAACCAGCCGTTTCGCCCGCCCTGTTTTCCTAACTTCCGTAAACCCAACCTGCTGTGACCGAATCCCACCCGCACGCCGCTGCTGCCGAATCGATCAGTTTTGTGATCCCGGTTTGCAACGAAGAAGACAGTCTCGACGAATTGCATGCGGCGATCTGCGAAGTGGTTCAGGCCCAGGGTTACGACGCGGAGATGATCTTCATCGATGATGGATCGACCGATGCGTCGTGGCAAAAGGTGGAAGCCTTGGCAGCCCGCGATCCTCGCGTTCAAGGGCTTCGTTTTCGAACCAATTTTGGAAAGGCTGCCGGCTTGGCGGCGGGGTTCGACACCGCGCGGGGCACCTTTATCATCACGATGGATGGCGACCTGCAGGACGATCCGAAAGAGATCCCACGTTTTTTGCAGCGGTTGCACGAAGGGTTTGATGTGGTCAGCGGATGGAAGCAGGTCCGGCACGATCCGTGGCACAAAGTCTTGCCCAGCCGAGTCTTTAATTGGATGGTCGGTGCGTTGACGGGCGTTCGCATCCACGATCACAATTGTGGCTTCAAAGCCTATCGCCGCGAGGTTTTTGACGAAGTCAAACTGTATGGCGAACTGCATCGCTTTGTCCCCGTTTTGGCCGCGGCCAAAGGATGGCGGGTCAGCGAGATCGCTGTCGAACACCATGCCAGAAAGTACGGACACTCCAAATATGGCGTCCGCCGTTTGGTCAAAGGTTTCCTGGATCTTGCGACCGTCTATTTCTTGACTGGTTATGCGCAGCGTCCGCTGCACTTGATGGGAACCACCGGAATTCTAAGCACCTTGCTCGGGTTAGCCGGTTTGGTGTGGCTGTCGTTTGCGTGGGTCTTTTCCAGGCTGAACGATCTGCCCGGCGACGACGTGCATCTGCATACGCGAGCGATCTTTTATTTCTGCATCGTCGCTTTTTTGGTCGGCACTCAATTGATGATCGCCGGATTGTTAGCCGAATTGCTGACGGCGACCTCGCGACGCGATGTGCAACCGTATTCGATCGCCCAGCGAACCAAGGCGGCATCGAATGACTGAAACCGACGGTGCCAATGACCGCCAAATGCGGCGGATGGTCTATCTATTGTTGACGATCATTGCCACGGCGATGGTCGGCGGTCGGATCGCGGTGGTGCAATCAAGTACCGGCGAAGTTCCCTTCTTGAGTGCCAATGATCGCAGCCGGTGGTGTACGATTTCCGCCTTGGTCGACGACGGCACTTATGCGATCGATCGGCAAATCAACTATCGCGAACCGGTACGCAAACGCCGTGTTTGGTATTCGATCGATCTGGTTCGGCATCGCGGTGCCGATGGGGAACAGCACTACTACAGCAGCAAGCCGCCGTTGTATCCGACGATGCTGGCCGGGGTGTATGCGGCATTTCGAGCGTTGACGGGGGCGAGTCTTTTCGCCGATCCGTTTTATGTCGGCCGGTGGCTCTTAGCGATCACCAATTTGTTGCCGATGATAGGCTACTTTGCGATCATGCTGTCGCTGATCGAACGCTTTGGGAAAACGAATTACGGTCGGCTGTTGGCTGCCACGGCGGTCACATGCGGCACGTTGTTAGTGCCGTTTGCGATTTCGTTGAGCAATCATCTGCCAGCGGCGATCAGTTCCGCGGTGGCGCTGGTCTGCGTGCTCGCGATCGGCGATCGGCGTGGTTCGTTGTGGCTCGGCTTTGTGGCTGGTTTAGCGGGAGGATTCGCTGCGGCGAACGAACTGCCTGCGCTCTCGATGACCTGTTTGTGGGGCGCGTTGCTGCTGTTGTCGGGCGGCCTGCGGGCGACATCCATGTACGCATTGGGGCTGCTGGTCGTGGCCGTGGCATTCTTCGGAACGAATTATTACGCGCACGGCAGTTGGCGGCCGCCTTACATGCACCGTGGCAACGGCCCCATGATTGCGCGGATCGATGCGGGCGCCGAAACACCCGATGTTGCGATGGTTCGATCGGCATTGATCGAGGCGGAAGGGGATGCGGTCGAAGCCGTTTCGGAACAGACGCCTTTGGAAATCCTGGAGACGACAAAACCGCACCTGATCGAAGTTTGGCTGCCCGAGACGCAACAGCGGTATGCCCTGACGCGCGATGACGCCGGATGGAAACTGTCGCACTGGGACGACTGGTACGAATATCCGGGGACCTATTGGCAACCGCGCTATCGGACGGGAGTCGACAAAGGGGAGCAATCGCGTGGCCTGTATGCCTTCCATGCAACATGGGGGCACCACGGGATCTTTTCGCTGACGCCGATTTGGGTGCTTTCGATCATTGGTTGCGGGATGTGGGTTCGCAGCGGATCGGTTTGCTATCGCAACATGAGCTTGGCGATTGGGCTGGCGACACTGGTTTGCTTTGCCTTTTACATCGCACGTCCACTGATCGACCGCAACTACGGAGGCGTCAGTTGTGCGTTTCGGTGGATGTTGTGGTTCATTCCGCTTTGGATTTGGTTATTGCTTCCAGCCGCCGATTGGATTGCGAAACACCCTCTCGGGCGGGGCTTGGGCTATGTGTTGCTAGCTGTCGGGCTCTTTTCGGTCGTCTGTTCGCTCGAAAATCCGTGGCAACATCCCTGGATCTATCGATACTGGGACAATCTGGGCTGGCTTAGCTATTAATGGCTGGACTACGATGCGCGGATGTATCTCATCCGACCCCTCTACGTTTTTTCAGCGATCCTAATCGTCGCGCTCGCAGCGCGGTGTGGGGCGGCGTATTGGTGGCAAGCGCGGTTGGATCGACAAGGCCAGCATTTTGCCTTCGGTGATTCTCAAAGCTATTGGACGCTAGCAACGCAGATCGCGCGCGGCCAGCCGTATGAATATGGTGGCCCCGAAGCGAAGATCTTCCGGGTTCCGGTCTACCCCCTGATGATTGCTCCTTGGATCGATCGCGACGATCCGTATCGGAACGTTTTGGCGGTTCGATACATGGGGTGCGTACTGGGAACGCTGGCGGTCGCGGGGGTGATGTTCTACGCCCATCGGTTGTTTGGAGCGAACGCGGCCGCATGTGCCGGCGCGTTGGCCGCCCTGCATCCGGGGGCGATTTCGATGAGCATCCTGATCCTCAGCGAAGCCCCTTTTTGTCCGATGATGGTGGGCAATCTGTGGCTGTGGCGACTGGCTTTCAACGCACCAAATCCTAGGGCGACGTTGGGTTGGTCGCTCGCCGCCGGAGCGCTCTCGGGCGTTGCGGTCCTCGCTCGACCCAGCTGGCTGCTTTTCGCAGGCTTTGCTTGCCTTTTTCAGTTCCTGTTGGTGCCGAGCCAATTCCGCAAGACCGCAGGGATGGCAATCGGGATGCTGATTGGCTTCGCCGTGGTGATGTCTCCCTGGTGGGCGCGCAGCTACCAGATTACCGGTCATTTTGTGCTGACAACGTTGCAGGTCGGCCCCAGCATGTACGACGGGCTGCATCCGGGGGCGACCGGAGCCAGCGACACGGGGATGAGTTTCAATACGGAATTTGCGCGGCAGCAACGCCTGGCCGACGCCGTAGCAACTCAGCTGGATAGCACCTTCGAATACCGTTTGAACCAACGGATGTCGAAAGCTGCCAAAACGTGGGCGATGGAGAATCCTGGGGAAGTGCTGCGGTTGGCGGTGGTGAAAGTCGCCCGCACCTGGCGGCCTTGGACCAGTGCTGAAGAGATCCCAGGTTTTGCAATCCGGTTTGCGTCGGCGGCGGGAATGGTGATCGTGGTCGTCCCGGCAGCGATCGGTTTGTGGCGTTACCGTCGCCGTGGCTGGGACGTGTGGATGTTGTGGGTTCCCGCGATCTACTTCACCTGCCTGCACGCAATCTTTATTGGATCGATGCGATATCGTTTGCCCGCAGTCTTCATCCTGACGATCCTTGCTGCCCCGGTTTGGGCGACCTGGCTGCGACGTCTTATGTCTCGCGATACGGAACCTGTTTCCAACTAACATGTCAACGGTGACCGCATTCCGACAACGCGCCAAGGCAGGGGGAATCTCTGTTTGGGTGCTGATGTCGTTGTTGCTGATTGCTGTGGCCGCCGCGATTTGGTCGGCGCTGCCGATGACCGCCGGGGAGCAGGTGCGCCGGCATCTGTTGGGGAAACTGAGATCCCATTACCGCGATGCGCATGTCGACATCCGGTCGGCGCGCTACGAACCCGGTCGCGGGATCATCATCGAACAATTGGTGCTCGGGGATGCGCGGCGGCAATCGGATTGCCAAGCCTTTGTCCGAATCGAACAGATCGTTGTCGACACGAACCTTAGTCTTCAGCGCTTGGTCGATTTCGATTTCAGTCCCAAAACGGTGACCCTTCGCGGCATGGAGGTGAAGTCGCAAATCGATCCCGATGGTCGGCTGGCGGTTGAAAAGTTCATGCCGTTGCCCAACTTTGGTCCGGGGGCGGAGACGATCTTCGTGGAACGCGGTTCCTTGGCGATCACCGACGCCGCCAACCCGGAAGGGCGTCCGGTCGTCATTCGCGAAATCCGAGGCCAGGTCCTCAACCGACCCGCCAATCCGGAAGATCCTAAACGGTATCAATTGACCGCCGAATCGGACTTCTTCGAATCGTTGGACCTGCTGGCGGATGTCACTCCCGAAAAGTGGAACGTGCGATCGCGGATCGTACGGGGAACGTTCGATCGTGCGTTGGCCAGTCAGTTGCCGTTTTGTGTGCGGCAACGGATCAGTAAATTGACGGGGCTTTCGACCGTTTGCGATGCGGTCTTTTCAGCCGAAGGCGATTCGCAAAACGGAATTCGCAATTGGGTCGGCAAGGTCGATTTGATCGACGGTCGCTACGAATCGCCGTTTCTGCCGTACCAGTTGGAGCGTTTGCAGGGGGAATTTCTTCTGCGGCCGCAGGGGTTGGAAGTTGTGTCGTTGTCGGCGCGGATCGGCGATGCGTTGTGCCAGGCGAAAGGGACGACGCAGGGCTGGTCTTGGCCGATGCCGATTGCGTTTTCGCTGGACACCGAAGAGTTATTGTTGCACGAGGAATTGGCATCGTGCACGCCGCAGAAATGCCAAGAGATCTTCCAACGTTTGTTGCCTCGAGGACGCATCGCCGCCAATGCGAACGTCCGGTTTGATGGTCAGAAGTGGAGTTGGCAATCGGCGATTCAATGCCTTGGCGTCGACGTTCAATTCGATCGGTTTCCCTATCCCGTCAAAGATATTCGTGGGACGATCCTGTGCAGCGATCGCGAAACCGTTGGCCAGGGGCTGGTCGGCCGGTTGGAAGGGCAACCGCTGCGTTGCAACGTGCGGCTGGAAAAGGCCGATCGGGCCGCGAACAATCGCACCACCTTGGTCGAACTGTCGACGCAAGGTCCGCTGACGATCGATGAAACGTTGCTGACCGCGTTGACGCCGCGTGGCGAATCGACCTCGAAGCTGGAAACCTTGGTCCGTTCGTTGAACGTCTCGGGCAAAGTTGCGTTGGCGAGCAGCCGTTTCGAAAGCTGGGCCGACGGAACACGTACCAAGTTGATGGACCTGCGATTCGAACAAAGCAATCTGCGGTACGATCGCTTTGCCTATCCGATCCACGATATTCAGGGGCAGGTGTTAGTCGAAAACGATGTCGTCCACATCTCCAACATGCGGGGACAGAGCATCGATTCGGCGTCGATTTCGGCGCGAGGGATTTGCCAAACGGAACCTGCCGGGACGCGGTTCCAGCTGGAGATCGATGGCTACGGCATCTCGATGGACCAATCGCTGCGGCGCGTGTTGGCGGCCGAGCACCAATCGATTTGGGACACCCTGGGCCCTTCGGGGGTGTTGGAACATTTGAACGTTCTCGTCGATTTGCCCGCTGGCGCGACCGTTCCCAAACTGAAGATCATGGCCGATCAATACCCGCGTGACGACACTACGCCCCGTTCGGTCAGCATCACGCCCGAGAGTCTGCCCTATCGTTTGAACATCACCGGCGGACGAGCGGAATATGTCGACGATCAAGTGCTGATTTCCGACTTGCAGGGCTGGCACGGTCAATCGAGGCTGAACGCGCAAGGACGCTGTGTGCGACAACAGGATGGGCGTTGGGTGTTGAGTGTCGATGCGCAACCGCCGACCCGTGTTTTGGTCGACAACGATCTGTTGACAGCGCTTCCCCAAGAGGTGCAAGGCACTTTCCGAGCGATGCAATTGTATGGTCCTCCGGTTAGTCTGCGCGGCACTGCCAACTTTGCCTTTCCCGATCGCGCGCATCCCGATCTCGATTTCGATTGGGATCTGCGACTGCAATTGGAAGGCAATCGGATCGGCGATGCCGGTCCGGTGCACGATATTCGCGGCGAAGTGCATCTTGCCGGAGAACGAATCGATCAAGCGACCATCGCGACCGGCAGCGTACGGTTGGATTCGATGCATGTCGACAATGTGCAGATCACCAACGTCGAAGGGCCGATCTTGATTCGCGAGGACCAATTGTTTGTGGGACAAGCGGTTCATGATGGCAGTTCCGAAGCGGTCGCCGCGTCGACGAAGTCGATCCGTGGCGGGGTGTTTGGCGGCATTGCGGAACTGGACGGCCAGATGGATTTGACCAGCGGACGGTTTGACGTCAACGGTCGGTTCGACAGCATCGACTTTGCGACATTGCTGCGCGACATGGCGCAGCCTGCTTCGCAGACGAAAGGGAAAGGCCGGGCGGTGATGCGATTGCGTGGTCTGCTGGGCGATTTCCAAACGCTCTCGGGACAGGGAAGCGCTCGGTTGACCGACGCCAGCCTCTACGAACTGCCTGCGGTCGTGCGTCTGTTGAATATTCTTAGCGTTAAACCGACCCACGACGGCGACCTCTCAAATTGCGAAATGCAGTTTCGATTGGATGGGGAGCAGATCCATTTCGATGACATTCGAATTTGGGGCGATATCCTCGTGCTGCGTGGTTCGGGGACCGCAAACCTCCGCCAGGAACTCGACCTGCGATTCGAAACCGGTGTCAGTCCGAACAATTTATGGAGCCGATTGCTGAATCCGTTGAAGGATCAACAGTATACTCTTTGGACGATCGATGTGACCGGCACGTTGGCCAACCCGGTGTTCGACAAACGGACTTTGAAGCAGATCGAACAGGCGCTCGAACGGCTGTTCCCTGAATTCGACGGGGACAGCTCCAGCCGGCGATCGGCCCAACGCACCTCGCGACAGGAACTCTTGACCCGTTAGCTCAACTCAACAGGGGAGATGATTGCGATGTCCATTCAACCCAGTGCTGCCGTGACCGGATTGGCCGGGACGGCTCGAGCCCAACAGCGTGGCAGCGATACCGAGACGGTGCGGAATCAACAGGCTGCGGTGAACCAAAGTGAATCGCCGGGGCAAGCTGAAGGAGCGGATCAATTGACGCTCGAGGCGAGCAGCAAGACCGGGGATCGCGACGGGGATGGGCGACGCCCGTTCGAACTGCAAGAACGCGAACAAACCGACGGAGAGCAATCGGAGTCGACGTCGCACGTCAAACCGATCGACGACGACTGTGGCGAGCAATTGGATCTGGAAGTCTAGGCGAAACGCCACGCGGAATCGAAACCTGAGGCCAAGCGTCGGCTGGCAATGGTCTCCTTGGAAATAATGTTGGTCGGCGGGGGCAGTGATCGGCTATAATGGGGGCCCCGCTTCCCATCTCGCCCCTTCCCGCCACGGATGATCATGAATCGCCTACTTGCCTGTTCGCTGTTCGTGCTGCTGACCGAGCCGTTGGTCGCCGAGGATCCGATCGATTTTGTCGAACAAGTGCGACCGATCTTTCAAACACATTGCTACGCTTGTCACGCCGAAGCGAAGCAGAAAAGTGGCTTCCGGTTGGACATCAAGTCGGCTGCGTTTGACGGCGGCGATGGCTATGGCGCCGCGATCGTTCCGGGCGAAATCGACGAGAGCCCGTTGATTGAATTGATCACCAGTGACGATGCCGACACGCGGATGCCTCCCGAAGGAAGCGGGCTGTCGCCGGCGGAGATCGATCTGTTGCGTCGGTGGGTTCAACAGGGGGCGGCGTGGCCCGAGGGCGTCGACCTTGCCTCGCTGGAAGACCGCACCGACCACTGGTCGTTCAAACCGCTTGCATTTCCGATCGACGCGGCGGTTTCCGATTCGCAAACCGCCGCGGACGGGCAGGTCGATGCGGCCAACGATTTGCGGATCGATGCGTTTGTGCAAAACGAACTGCAACGCCACGGGCTGGCATTCTCCCCGGCGGCGCCGCGTCGCGATTGGCTTCGCCGCGTCAGTTTCGATCTGATCGGCTTACCTCCCACGCCGCAACAGATCGCCGAATTCGAACAGGATGATTCGAGCGAAGCCTTCGGCCGCGTGGTCGATCGATTGTTAGCGTCGCCGCGCTACGGAGAACGCTGGGGACAACATTGGTTGGACGTGGTGCGGTACGCCGACACGCATGGCTTCGAAGTCAACACGCCGCGCCCCAACGCTTGGCCGTACCGCGATTATGTGATCGCGGCGTTCAACAACGACACGCCGTACGACCAATTCATCCACGAACAATTGCACGGCGACACGCTGCAGCAGGATGCGGCGACCGGTTTTTTAGTCACCGCGGCGGCGCTTTTGCCGGGGCAAATCGGCAAGGACGACGCGTCGAAGCGGTTGGCTCGGCAAGATGAACTGGCCGAGATCGTGATCAATACGGGAGAGGCGTTTTTAGGTCTCAGCGTTGGTTGCGCTCGATGCCACGATCACAAGTTCGATGCGATCTCGCACACCGACTATTTCGCGATGCAGGCCTTTTTCAGCGGTGTGAAATATGGCGAACGACCGATCGCGTCGGATGATAGCGATCGGCGGCGTCGTCAGGCGGCAAAGCTGGCGGCGCGAGTCGACGAGATCGAAAACGAACTGCAGCAAGCGGCCGATATCGCGATGCCGACGGCGACCGATCCGCAGATGAATTCGCTGGAGTTTGAACCAATCGATGCGCGGTTCGTCCGGTTTACGATCCACGATTGCAATCGGCATCCTTCGTTGGGGTTGATCGAACCGTGCCTGGATGAGTTCGAAATCTTTGCCGCCGATCCGGTGGAGACGAACGTGGCGTTGGCGTCTCGCGGAACGAAGCTGACCGCATCGGGCAGCCGCACTTCGGACAAACACCGACTCGAACACCTGAACGATGGCCTTTATGGGAACAGCCACAGTTGGATGTCCGATACCGCGGGGCGCGGTTGGGTGCTGTTGGAACTTCCCGAAACGACTTCGATCCAACGTGTCGTATGGAGCCGCGATCGGCAAGGGAAATTCAGCGACCGGCTGCCGACGGCCTTCACGTTGCAGGCGGGGCCTTCGTTGGACGCGATGCAACATCTGGCGGGCTTGACCGAAGCGCAAGTGCAACGGTCGCAATCGCTGCGCGACGAGAAGCAGTCGCTGGAAAAACAGATCGAGCAACTGAACAAGACGCCCCAGGTCTTTGCCGGCAGGTTTACGAAACCCGAACCGACCTATTTCTTGTTGCGTGGCGATCCCGAACAGCCGCGCGAAGTCGTTCCGCCGGCGGTGCTTGCCGCTTTGGGAGACGTTCGTCTGCCCGACGACGCGCCCGATCGAGAACGCCGCGTGGCGTTGGCCGATTGGATCGTGCGCCCCGACAATCCGCTGACCGCTCGCGTGATGGTGAATCGGATTTGGCAGTGGCATTTCGGGACCGGATTGGTTGGGACGCCAAGCGATTTCGGCCGCAGTGGCGAGCGACCATCGCATCCGGAGTTGCTCGATTGGTTGGCGGCCGAGTTCATTCGCAGCGGATGGTCGGTCAAGCATCTGCATCGCTTGATCGTGCTGTCGCAGACGTACGGGCAATCGAATCAAATCGTTCCCGCCGGACAGGCGGTCGATGCCAGCGTTCGGTTGCTGTGGCGATTTCCGTCGCGACGAATGGAAGCCGAAGCGATCCGCGATTCGATGCTGGCGGTCAACGGTCGTTTGAATTTGACGACGGGCGGCCCAGGCTTCGATCTGTTCAAGTCGCGTGGGGGATTGAGCGGGTTCCCGCCGATCGAATCGTTTTCCGATCAGGGGCTGCGGCGGATGGTTTATGCCCACAAGATCCGGATGGAACCCGAAGCGGTCTTCGGCGCGTTCGACTGTCCCGACGCCGGCCAAAGCGCCGCCCGACGGCGGCAATCGACGACGCCGATCCAGGCGCTCAACCTATTTAATAGCCGGTTCACGATCGAGCAGTCCGAGGCGCTGGCCGCTCGTGCAGCGGCCGACGTTGGCCAGGAGGTGCGCGATCAAATCCAGTATGTCTATCGGCTGGCATTGGCTCGCGATCCCGAACGCGATGAATTGGATTCTGCTGAAGCGTTGGTCGGCGAGCACGGCCTGCCGACGTTATGCCGCGTGATTTACAACACCAACGAATTCCTGTTCATGCCGTGATCGTTCATGCGATCGGACATCCCAGCCCACGGTTCCTGAAAAAGAGCATCGAAGTCATGAACAATCGACGACGTTTTCTCAGCGATGCGACGACCGGTATCGGTTCGATCGCGCTGGGCAGTTTGTTGGCGGGAGATCGCGCCACCGCAGCGCAGCCCGTGATCGATCCGGCGCAGCCCTATGCTCCGCGACCGCCGCACTATCCGGCCAAAGCGAAGAACGTGTTGGTGATCTTTTGCGCCGGGGCGGTCAGTCAGTTGGAGACGTGGGACTTTAAGCCGGAGCTGATCAAGCAGGATGGCAAGCCGTTGAAGGATGGTCCCGCGGTGACGTTCCAGGGGCCGGCCGGAGCGCTGGCGCGACCGCAGTACACGTTTCGCCCACGCGGTGAAACGGGGAAGATGGTCTCCGACATGATTCCTCATCTGGCCGAACTGACCGATGAGTTTGCGTTTATCCATTCGCTGACCAGCAAAAGCAATACGCACGGACCGGCGGAGAACTTCCTTTCGACCGGCTTTGTCGAGGACGGTTTCCCCAGCGGTGGTGGATGGGTGACGTATGCGTTGGGGAGCGAAAATCAGAACCTTCCAGCGTTTGTGGCGATTCCCGATCCGCGGGGCGTGCCGCAGGCGAGTGTCAATAATTGGGGAGCCGGTTTCCTGCCGGCGGAGTTTCAAGGGACGCCCTTCAGTTCGAAGAATCCGATCCGGCATCTGGCGCCCCCGCCGCAGGTTTCCGCGGCAGCTGATCGGGCGGCGCGGGACTATCTGGAAAAAATGAACCAACGGCATCTGGAGCGGCATCCGGCCGACGGCCAATTGGCCGCGCGGATCGCCAGCTACGAATTGGCGGCGAGGATGCAGTTGAGTGTTCCGGAGATCAGCGACTTGAGCACCGAGACAGCTCAGACGATGGCGATGTACGGCGCCGATGACACTTCGAATCCGATCAAGGCGGCTTATGCAAAGAACTGCATTTTGGCGCGGCGGTTGATCGAAAGTGGCGTCCGGTTTGTTCAGCTGTTCAATGGTGCTTACGCCAGCGGCGGCGAATTGAACTGGGACGGGCACAGCAAACTGAAGACGCAGTACGATCGGCATGCGGAGATCCTGGATCAACCGACCGCGGCGATGATCCGCGATATGGAAGCGCGGGGGCTGTTGGAGGAGACGTTGGTCGTTTGGTGTACCGAATTTGGCCGGATGCCCATGTTCCAAAAGGGAGCCAAGGGACGCGATCACAATCCCGATGGGTTCACGTGCTGGTTAACCGGTGCGGGGGTGCGGCGGGGCGTCAGTCATGGGGTAACCGACGAATTGGGACGCAAGGCGGTGCAGGATATCCATCCGCTGTACGATCTGAACGCGACGATCCTGCATCTGTTGGGGCTCGATCACGAGCAACTGACGTTTGAACACAACGGCGTTCAGCGGCGGTTGACCAATGTCGAAGGGCATCGGATCGCCGAAGTCTTGGCCTGAACCGCCTGTTTGGTGTGGCAGGCGATCGCACCTATTTCGTCAAACTGGGCAAAACGTTATTTTGACGTGCGGGTTCGCTGCGGTTTGCGCACGCGCAGCGGGCATCGATTTTGGAACCCTTTCCTGGCGGTTGGCGACGCGAGCGCGCGTTCACCCTCACCATTCCAACTTGGCCCGACGCGGGTCGATGAGACTGAGAACGACGATGCAATTTACGAAGATGCAAGGTGCGGGGAACGATTACGTTTACATCGATTGCTTTGCCCAGCCGACCCCCGCAGATATCGACAAGCTGGCGATCGCGATCTCCGACCGGCACTTCGGCGTCGGTGGTGATGGCTTGGTTTTAATCCAGCCCTCGGAAATTGCCGACGCGCGGATGCGGATGTTCAACGCCGATGGCAGCGAATCGGAAATGTGTGGCAACGCGATCCGCTGCGTCGCCAAATACTTGTACGACCACGACATCCGGCGGATGCCGACGCTGAACATCGAAACGGGCGTGGGCGTTTTGAAATTGGAACTGCAAGTCGAAGGGGATCGGGTGCACCAGGTGACGGTGAACATGGGGAAACCGATTCTGGAAGCGTCTCAGGTTCCCACGACGATCCTGCCGTCGGGCTCGGTGGTCGACGAAACGTTCGAGATCGATGGCCACACGTTGTCGGTGACCTGTGTTTCGATGGGCAATCCACACTGCGTCTGCTTTGTCGAATCGGCAACCGATGAACTGGTGTTGGGGCTGGGCCCGAAGATCGAAGTCGATCCGCGGTTTCCCAATCGCACGAATGTCGAATTTGTCGAAGTGATCAATCGCGGCGAATTGCGTCAACGCACGTGGGAGCGTGGTGCGGGGGAGACCTGGGCGTGTGGCACCGGAGCGTCGGCGGTTTGCGCGGCAGCAGTGCTGACCGGACGCGCCGATCGTGAGGTTCTGATCCATTTGCTTGGCGGCGACCTTCGCTTGCGATGGGACGAGACCAGTGGAGAGATGTTCAAGACCGGGCCTGCGGTGGAAGTTTTTAGTGGCCAATGGAACGCTTAATCCTCGCGGCGGTGCAGGGGTTGGGATGGGGAGCGATGAAAACCAGCCCGTGCCAATCGATCGCGTTGCAATTTGAAGGAACGCCGCTGTGAAACTGACATCGGGATGGATCGGCGGTTCGTTCAGTTTGGGGACGGCGATCGCGGTGCGCGCGTGGATGAAAACACTGCGGTTCCAAATTTCGTATTACGACCCCAGCCACGATCCGGTCAACGCTTCGTATTCCACGCCGGGGATTTATATCTTCTGGCATGAATACATTCCGTTCATGTTCTATCTGCGCGGGCACAACGACGTCGCGATGTTGTTGAGTCAACACCGGGATGCGGAGACGTTGGCGCGGGCGACCCGTTTTGTCGGCTTTGGAACGATCCGCGGTTCGACGTCGCGCGGCGGGATCACGGCGTTGCGGAAGATGTTTCGGCAGGGCAAGTCGATGAATCTAACGATGACTCCCGACGGCCCACGTGGTCCGCGTCGCGAACTTGCTGCGGGCTGTGTGTATCTTGCGTCGCGTTTGCAGCTGCCGCTGATTCCGTTGGGCCTTGGATATGATCGACCTTGGCGGATCCAACGGGCCTGGGATCAGTTCGCGGTTCCGCGCCCCGGCAGCCGGGCTCGAGCGATCATGGGACCAGGGATTCGAATTCCTGCCAAAGCCGATCGCGACGACTTGGAGACCTACCGGCGACAGGTCGAAGTCGTTCTGAACCAATTGACGGTCGCGGCCGAACAGTGGGCTGAAACCGGACAAGCCGTCGGCCAGCCGTTTGTCGCCGCGCGTGCACCACGCATCTTGCCATGGATGCGCGATCCGTCGGATGACGGCCCCACCGGTTTGCGGTGATGTTGGCGCACCGAGACCTTTAAAATTTCCCGTAAGGTTGCGGGGCGCTCGGGGGCCGGCAAGCGTCACCGGTTTTAGACCAGCATCGAACTGAAGATCAGCCAACGGAAGGTGAGGATCGTGCAGACCAGGCACATCCACCAACATGCCGTTTGTGCGAAGCGGTGTTTCCGCAATCCAATCAACAGCCCGCAAGCGGTTAGCGTGGCGATCGCTTTGAAGGTGATCAACGCCACCGGCGAATCGACGAATTGGGCGCCGACAGGATTGATCTCCCGCATCTGCCCCGCTTGCGATGTCAGCAGCGTCCAGGCGAGATCAAGCGATGCGTGGGCGCAGATCAACGCGACCGATACGACGGTGGCGCGCGACATGAGGTCCAATAGGTTTGCCTCGGGAAACAACGCTGGCGTCTTGGGGGTGGTCATCATCAGATGTCCAAACGCGTAGACGCCCACGATCAAACCAAACATCGTCATCGGATAGGTCAGCTGGTTCAGTGCCGTCGCCGCACTGACCTGGGCGCGGTTGATTTGTTCAGCCTGTTCGTAGCGTTCCACGACAGCGGTTGCTGCGTCGATCAAATCTTGCGATGGCTTGTAACTGGCGAACCATGTGTCGATGGTCTTGAATCGTTCTTTATCGGTGACGGCTTCTTGGAGGTCGCGATAGAGGTCCGATTCGCGATCGAACTTCAACAGGTTCCCGCAAAAAACAATTTCGTTCAAAATCACCGCGGGACTGTCGCTGAAGGCGAAGACCGCTCGATTGGCGAGCAACGAATCGACCACGTATCGCTCATGGAAACGGTTGTTTCGGAATTGACGCGAAGAATCGTCATCGCGTCCACGGTTCCGCGACGTTTGACGGGTGCCGACCCAAATTTTGTAGCCGTTGGCCGATAGGAATTCGGAATTTGGGATGGAAGTGATTTCCAAGGGACAGGCAACGCGTTCGCCATCGACGAAAAGATACCCCTCTTCCAAACGGTTGACGCGCGACTCCTGTTCAATCCGTCCGCCGCGTTCACGGAACGTATCACGAGCCGTGTCGGAAGGTCGTCGACTGGCGACGCTCATCTCCAGATTGGTTTCTGCCAACGCGGAAAACGGAACGGAAAGGATGGCCGAGCACAGGATCACCGTTCGTAAAATCATTCTGTCCTTCTTTCACGCGATCGTTCTCCGGGTGGCGTCGGCACGTCGGTTCAAGATCGCTGTCCCAACCGCCGTCCGATCCAGAGCCCCATCTTTGCGGGGATTATTTCCGCCGTCAACGCATGGCAATAGAAACCCGATCCACGCTGAGAAGTTTCGGACGCGCATGCAAGTTGGTCTGGTTTTGCGCGGCATTTGCGAAGCAGGACGGGGAACAGGTTTTTCGTTTGCGCATCGACGATGCGGGGAAGGCCTGAATTTTCAGCGGAACTTTGTCGAGGCTAGGCGGTTTTAATTTCTCGGGTGACGTAGTTTCCGTAGCGGTCGTGCGCTAGACTGAACGGCAGCACATTCTGCGGATGTTCGTGACCACCCGAGGCCCGAATTTCGCAAGTTCTCATTCCTGAAGCCTAAGGACGATTCGACTTTGGCCGTTAGCCCATCGACAGCAATGCGTTATCAGCAATTGGACCCCGACGTCCGTTTGATGCTGCGCGTACGCAACGATGACGCCACCGCGTTTGAGGAATTGGTCCATCGCTATCAGAACCGTCTGGTGCAATTGTTGGAACACTTGGCACCGCGGCGGGACATGGCCGAAGACCTGGCGCAAGACGTTTTCTTGCGCGTCTATCGGGCGCGGAAGAGCTACGAACCGGGAGCAAAATTTTCAACGTGGTTGTTCACCATCGCGGGCAACGTCGCTAAGAACGCGCTCCGTTCGGCAAGCCGACGCCGTGAAGTGCGGGCGACCGACGCGCCACGACGCAACGCGGACGAAAGCGATGCGACTTTGGAATCGTTGGCCTTGGCCGCCAGTGGGCAGATGCCGGCGCGACAGATCGAAGGGTTGGAACGGGCCGAAATCGTTCGAATGGCAATTCAGGAATTAAGTGAACGACAACGGATGGCGTTGTGGTTGAGTCGTTTCGAGGAGCTCAGCTACGCGGAGATCGCCGAGGTGATGAAGATGACGCCGCAAGCCGTGAAAAGTCTGTTATCTCGAGCACGCGTGAATCTGAAAGAAATTCTTGAGCCGTACATGAATCAAGGTTCCCACTTGGCAGCCTCCAGCAAATCGACCGACGCCGACGATTGATCGCATGGCACCTTAGGTCGGAACGTTCAAATTTTTGAATTTCATTCCATCGGTACGAACACAAACCGCAGCCTTTAATTTCAAGTAGAACAATGGAAGCAACACGCCCGATCGACGACGGTTCGCCCAGCGACCTCGACGAACAATTGGTTGCCTATCTCGACGGTGAACTCGAAGATGACCAAAGGGCTGCGCTCGAAGAACGTTTGATGGAGGACCCCGATTGCAAACAGCGGTTGCGATCGCTTCAGCAAACGTTCGACATGCTGGATGAATTGCCGCGGACCACGGTCAACGCCGACTTTGCACGGACGACGGTGGAGATGATCGCGATCAGTGCGTCCCAGGAATTGGACATCGTCAAACAGCGGCGGCCTTGGAAATTGACCGCCGCGTCGATCGGATTGCTGTTCACCACCGCGATCACGTTCCTTGTGGGCGTGGTGATCGTGCGTGGTTACCAGCAGGAACAAAAACGCGAACTGTTGGAAGGTTTGGCCGTGGCCGAACATCTTCGCGCCTATTCGCAAATCAAAGGGGAAGCGGATTTGAAGTTTTTCGCCTCCCTGGCGCAATTGCCCGCTTGGCAAGAACACATTTCGATCAGTCACGATTTGGAAGAACTGCCAGATCGAAAAATCGAAGCCCGGTTGTCAGCCGTCGGCGAGACCGCGCGGTCGTCGCAGTTGGCTGAGATGTCGACCGATTTGAAGCGAGACCTGCAGCTGCAATACGAGCAATTGAGTGCTCAGCCGATCGACCGGCAAGCGGAACTAAAGGGCTACGTTCGTCAGATCGAAGCCCGCGACGACGCGGAGCAGTTGACCGAAACGTTGGTTAGTTATGTCGATTGGCTCGACACGCTTTCGCCTCCCAAACAGACCAAACTGCAATCCGCATCGGCTTCGGAGCGTTTGGATTTGGTGATCGAGACGATCCAAGAGGCGCGGCAGGGAGACCATGAACAATTGACAGCTGAGGATCTGGACAAGCTGTATCAATCGATGTTCGAAATCGCACGCTCGCGTGTCGCCGAATTGCAAAAGGTGTTTCCCGAAGACGGGCTTGCCGATTTGCAACGTCGGGCTCAGAAGGTTAGCAAAGAGCAGTCGTTGGACGTCGACGATGTTTTGGCCCACATGCTGGTCAAGACTTTCGTTTTGCCCGGGTTGCGAAACAACTCTCCGAAGGACGCGGGGCCCTTTCCGTGGCTATCCAAGTTACGGCCGCTGACGCCGCGGGAACAGCAATCGGTACGGCAATCGCTGACTCCGAAAGCGGCGCAGTTTCTGCAAAAAGTGGAGGGTTCGACAGACGTGTCCGGTCGTTTGTTCTTCTGGGCGATGTTCGCAGCCTGGAAGCGATCACCGATCGATGGAATCGGCAATAGTCCGTTGGACGCCTATGAATCGGCCGATGCGATGTGGCGGGAACGGATCGATTTGAGCGATCCCAACGAAGCGCTGAAGGCGCTCCGCAGTCGTGGCGGCGGACGGTCCAATTTCCGACCGTGGGACGGCCGTGGAACCGAGGGGCGTGGCGGTGATCGCCGCGGGCCCGACGGACGCGGACCCGAGGGTCGCGGTGGCGGATTTGATTCGCCCGGTTTTGATGGTGGGAAGCGTGGCGGCGGTCCGCCGCGCGGCGAAGACCGTCCGTTTAACCGACGTCCGCCTCGGGACGAGGAACGCGCGCCGGTCGATCCTGCGACCACCGACGCGGTCTTGAAATAATGTGATAGGGCCCAAACGGTGGCGTTGTCAGTTGCCCCTGGGCGCCGGAATGCTTCGCTCGTACTACGCCAACGGATCGATCGGCGTTTCGCTTTCGGGCATCGGATTTAGCGCGGCCAGTTCATCCAACACGCGCTGCGGTGTCGAGACGCGGCGGATCATCACGTCGCGGCCGACGTAAAGTAGATTCGCGGCAACCGCCAACAATCCCATCGTCAGGACCATCCAGGGGATCGAGACCGCGGTCGCGCCATTGGCGAACTGCCTCAGCGTCCAAGCCCAATTGGTGATCTGGGTTTCATCCCAAGTGAAGCTGCGGAAGTTGTTTACGTACAGGCCGATCGAATAGGGGATGATGCAGCCCAGCGACATCATCAACAGCGTGGCGACAAGGGACACAAACGGGGTGACGCTTCCTTTGCCGCGGACCAGCGAGACCAGCAAGTGCGTGATGCCGAGAAAGAACATCATGTAACCCAGCAGCGTCATCCCGAGCGGAACGGTCGATTGGTTGTTCGCCACGCGATGGATCACGCCCCATGCTTCCAACGCATAGATCGCCGCGACGATGCCGGCGAAGCTGGAGATGGCGAAGACCATGCCGGTCCCCGGGCCAGGATTCAGCCAGGTCAACAGAACGCGACCGAGAAAGGTTTTGGGGAGTCCGCGTCGGACCCGCGCCGACAAAGTCTCCGATTCACCCAACATCAATCCGCCCATCGCGATCCAATAGAAAGCCGATAGCACGAGGATGACGATGCCCGTTCCGCGTCCCGGAAAGAAGTCGTAAAACATGCTGCGCGAAAATCGGACTCCCAGATCGTTGGAGTACATGATCAGGTAGAGTGCCCAGAAGATGGCCACCCCTTGCAGCACCAGCATCATGATTCGCAACCGCGTCGATCGGTTTTCGCTGACCGGCGACAAACTGGCGGCCGACGCGACGATCAAGAAAATCGAAACGACTAGGTAGAGAGTAAAGATTGCTAGCAGCAGTACCAGCAGTTCGCTGTCGTCGCTACGAATTCCCGACGTCATCAAGGTCATGGCAAATGCGCCGTGCAGGTATTCCGCCAACAGGACCAACAACAACATTCCGATCATCAGCAACGATTGCAGCGATCGCGTGTTGGAGATCGATGCGAGGAACAGCCCGACGACGACCATAAAGACCGATGTCAGAAAGGTCGACGCGATCAGTAGCGCAATGCTGGGCAGGTCGATCCCGCGCAAGATGTAGGTGAAGGCAACGCACGGAACCAGCGCGGTGAAGTAGATCACCAACTGCAGCACGGAACTGGCCAGTTTGCCGAGGATGATTTGGTAGGACGAGAGTGTCGTGATCGACAGGACTTCGTACGTGCCGTCCTCGCGCTCCGCCACCAACGATCGATTGGCGGCCATCGGCGCGACCAACATCATTGGCACCGCGAGGACCCAGTAGTATCCCAGCAGCATCGCGCGGCCACCGGGAACATAATAGATCCCCGGCATCATTAATAAGGTACCGGCGAACGACCAGATCCAGGCGCCCAGCAACAGCACGGCGAAGGTCCAGATAAATTGGCGACTCTTTAACGCCTGCCGCGCTTCTTTGACAAGGATCGGATTGCACCAATCCCCCGCGCGATCGAAGAACGCATCGATGCGTTGGATCCACAGCGGAGCTTCCGCCGTTGTCGGTTGCACTACTTCCTGACTCATTGCACCAACCCTTCGGTAACTTGCATGAAGACATCTTCCAGCGATCGGGCGTGCGATGAAAATTCCGCGACACTCACCCCCGCCGCGATCAGCGATGCGAGCAGCGTCGCCTGATGGGTGACATCGCCTTCGTATTGGAAGCGAACCAATTCTCCATCGACGATCAAGTGGCTGACATGATCGTTGCTCTCCAGCATTTGAACCGCCGTGTCGCGATGGTCGATCACCCGAACCACAAACTCGCGATGGGTGCGCTGCTGGCGTTGGATCTCATCGACACTGCCGGTCGCCAAAAGACGCCCCTGTTCGATGATCCCGACCCGATCGCACATCTCGGCTAGCTCCGTCAGGATGTGGCTGCTGACCAAAACGGTTTTGCCATCTTCGGCCAGCGCCCGGATCATCCTTCGCAATTCGATCCGCGCCCGAGGATCCAATCCGGCCGCCGGTTCGTCGAGGATCAGAACTGCCGGATCGTGAACCAAAGCTCGGCCCAGGCACAACCGCTGCTTCATCCCTTTGCTGAGTCCGCGGATCGGTTTCTCGGCGATACCGTCCAATCGCGTGAAGTCCATCACCCAGCGGACTCGTTGGTGCCGCTGGCGCCCGGCCAGTCCGTAGGCTCGCGCGTAGAAGTCGATGTATTCGTGACAGTTCACGCTCGGGTAGGTGCCAAACGCGTCGGGCATGAATCCCAATCGACGGCGAACGTGATCGGGATCATTGACGACCGAAAAACCATCGACATACGCATCCCCCAGCGTCGGCAATTCCAGCGTCGCCAAGATCCGCATGCTGGTCGTCTTCCCCGCGCCGTTGGGGCCGATGTAGCCGAACACCGTTCCACGGGGAACACTAAACGAAACATCGTTGACCGCGCGGGTCTTGCCAAAGCTGCGGTGCAGACGCCGCAGTTCGATCACCGCATTGTCGCTGTGGTAGGGAATCATTCGTCGCTCTCCGCAGTTTCGTCGTTCGTCACCGGAGCGACTTCGCCAGCGGCTTCATCGCGATCACCATCGCTGTCGGGTTCTCCGACAAACCGAACTTCACCCATCATCATGTGAATGCATTCAACCGGCTTGGCACCATCGATTCCGATCGCTTCGGCGGGAACATCCGCCAAGGCGACAAAGTGGTTCGCGGGGGGCGCACCCTGTTCAACCATCGTGTTCCGGAACATCGCTTCGACCAGCCCCCCCACGCTGGAGGTGTTGAAGATCCGTGGTCCACGGGAGTTGCGAAGCCGACGCCGGTTCCCCAAACGAAGCAGTTCGCTTTGCGAGGCGTCCTGATATCCGGCCGGCAACTCCGGTGCGTTGTCCAAATAGTTCGTTGTCATCCATCGCGCGGCATCGACGGGCAACATCGCCACCGCGTCGGCCGCCCCTCGGGCTTCGATCGCTTCGGCGACCCAAATGCGTTTGCTAGCGTCGGCAAGAAGGATCGATTGGATCGGGTGTTCGGTTCGATTTTCGACGCGGACGATGCCTTTACCGCGACGTGCAACGATCGCACCGCCATCCATTTGGGGTGTGATCGCGACGAATTGCGATTGCGTTCGCGAAGGCATGAAAGTGCCTTGCAGCCGGATCGCATCTGCGTCGATGACCACCTGCGCGGCGCCGGCGTCTTCGTTTTCTTGCGTCGCGCCACCACCCGGTTGCTGCGGTTCGCGCAACGGGTAGACCGCCGTGTCGCGCGACCACGCGACGCCGTCGCGCGGCCGGAGTCCGGAGAAGTACGTTTGTCGTGACCAGTTCACGCCGGCGCCGCTAGCATTCAGTAACGTCAGGTGCCGGATTCGGACCCGGCTGCCGAAGCCGTCGGCGATCATGGCGTACAGTCCAATCGCGGCGGTGCAGATCAGGGCCACGATCGGGGCGAAGACGAAAAACAGATACAGCCGTTTGAGGTACAGGAAGACGTAGTACGAGACGGGCCCGACCAGCAGCACAAACAGCGAGATCATCCCCAGGAAGGTATAGACCGGAGGCTGGCCGACCTCGGCGATCAACCAAGTCCAGAAGTTGCTGTCGCCATGAACGATGTCGAACCCCAGCCGATTTTCGGTTCCGATTTGCGCGGGGGTGGCCGTGACCATCGTCTTCCATTGGGGAATTGATCCGGGGAAGGGATAGGGATCGTCGATGTGAACGATCTTGCCCGCCAGGTACCGATGGGTCGTGATCCGTTGTTGGACCGAACGGGCTCCTTCGACCAGCACAAACGGATGTTGCAGGTTCGCGTTGTTCATCACCCGTTCCATTGTGGAGACGAGATCCTGCGGAGCAAAGCTGTGTCCGGTGGTCGCTTGGCTTTGTAGCGGAGCGGTTTGCGAGGCCTGTTGGATCTTTGAAAGGGGCAATCGTTCCCACGCATCGGACATTGAAAACAGTGCGGACAAACTTCGACTGCCCGCATCGCCGTAGGTCCAAAGCACCCCGCCGGTCGAAAGCCATTGCTGCAATGCCAACAGAGACGTCGGGTTCTCTTCCGCGATCCGTTGCAACGTTTTCACCGAGACCATCACGGCATCGGTGTCATTATATAATGTCCACCGGTCGGGCAGCCGATCTTCGTGCACGGTCTTGATCGCAAGAGGTGTCGGGCCAGGGGGCCGGATCGACAACTTCGCATCTTCGTGATCCAGTTGCTTCGGTCGCAAATAGTGCGCCGGTTCCATCTCACCACGCGCCGCCCACCATAACGACCGGCAATCCGGAAACCGCTGCCAGTCCGGCGGATCGGAATCGACAGTCCGCGATTCGATGATCGTGAGGGTCAGGGCGGGAATATTGTCGGTGCTCAAAAAGATCGGGGTCGCCGATTGGCTGTCGTGACCCGGCAACACGGCGCCATCTTCCAAGACGCGAACGCGGCACTGCGTCCACGGGTAATAGATCGGAACTTCTAGCACCACGCGATGGATGCTGTCCGATTCCGCCAAATCGATCGTCTGACGGAAATCAAACGTGTTCTGATTTGGCGGCGCCGAGCGCGGCCGCAATTCGATCGTCAGCTTTCGGTCCGCTGCGAAAGTGGGGCCGATCGAACGCACCTCCACCGTGACAGGGCAGACTCCAACACGTTGGGCCGATCCCGCCGTCACCGTCAATGCGATTCCAGAACCCTTCGCGCCATCGATGGGAAAATCTGCTAGCAATTCATCGGCAAGCAACGGGTTTGTTGTCAGAGAGCCTAGCGCGATCGTGATCGCAACCGCCAGCAGAACCGCTGTTGCCGCGGGGATTCCGTTGCGGCCAATACCGCGTGAACCAATCATGCGTCCGCCTCAGCGTCATCGCGAGTCGAACGCTCCGCGGCCTGCTTGCCCGAAGCGTTTCCCAAGTTGGCCAACGCGTTGGGCGCCCAGATCAGCATGAACAGGACCGCGTAGATCGCAAACATGCCAGCCATCACCGCCAGGGTGACCATCGCCGCCGAGGCCCATTGGCTCCCCAGCACCGATTGCCGGAAGATCCATGCGACCAGAACCGAGAGGGTGAAGAGGATCGAGAACCACCGCAAGGTGAACCGGGGCAGCAAGCCATCGGATTCGACGTTTTCCATAATTGTAGATGAGCCCGCTGGATCACTCGCTGTCGGCGATCGGTCGTTCTGGATCGCGTCGGGCGGAGTGGATTGGATTGTTGGGGACAAGCTTGATCGCATCGGCCAGCACGCTTCACGCCGACCGGTCGGCGTGCCGGTGGGCGAAGCGAGCGCCTTGGTTGCTGGCCACATTGTAGGAGCAACCGAAGAGGCGATGCAAACACCCATGCTGGCATTTGTCGAACACTCCGTTACGATAGGCGACCAATGAATGGTTGCTCAGCTTAGGCGGAAGCTGCGACTCCTCTCCCTCCCCCACGTCGCAAGGTCTCATCTCGTGAGCAACGACCGATACCGCTGGTTTGCCGTAGGCGACATCAACGCCTTCTTTGGTTTGATGTTGGATAACGTCGCGGGGCTGATCTTGGTGGTCAGTCTGTTAGCGGGCGTCTTCCAGTTCCCCGCCGAATTCGCCGTGCAGGCGATGGTCCCCGGAACGGCGATCGGCGTCTTCGTTGGCGATTTGATGTTCTTCGCCCTCGCATTCTGGTTGGCCAAGCGGACGCGCCGCAGCGATGTCACCGCGATGCCTTTGGGGCTCGATACGCCCAGCACCTTCGGGATGGTCTTCTTTGTCCTCGGTCCCGCCTTCATCGACGGCAAGGTTCGACTGGGGCTCGATGAAATGGAAGCCGCCCGTTTCGCGTGGCACATTGGCATCTGGGCGATCGTGATGAGTGGCCTGTTTAAAGTCGTCTGCTCGCCGGTCAGCGGTTGGATTCGACGAAGCGTTCCGCGGGCGGGGCTGCTTGGGTCGCTGGCGGCGATCGCTTTGGTGTTGATCAGCTTTCTTCCGCTGCTAGATATTTTGAAAACGCCGTTGGTCGGCTTGGTCGCATTGGCGATCGTATTGACTTCGCTGATCGGCCGGGTGCCGTTGCCCCTTCGTGTGCCCGGCACCTTGGGCGCGTTGATCGTTGCCGGAGGGATGTTCTACGTGTTGCGGGCGTTTGGCGTCGAAGGGTACGTGGCGTCGGGGGAGCATTCGATCACGCCGACGATGTTTCCATCGATGTGGTTGGAAGCGTTTGAGTTCCAGTGGCTCGATCGCTTTAGCGAAGCGATGAAGTACATGCCGATCGTCCTTCCGTTTGCGATCGGAACCGTCGTCGGCGGAATCGATTGCACCGAGAGCGCCGCGGCGGCGGGAGACGAATACCCGACCGGGACGGTGATCTTTGTCGAAGCGATCGCGACCTTGGCGGCTGGGCTGTGCGGCGGCGTGGTGCAAACGACGCCTTACATCGGCCATCCCGCTTACAAGCAGATGGGCGGCCGCAGTGCTTACACTCTGGCGACGGCATTGCTGATCGGAACCGCGGGGGTTGGCGGCTACTTCGTCTACTTCTACCAGATCATCCCCGAAGCGGCGGTCTTTCCGATTCTGATCTTTGTCGGTCTGGAGATCACCGCGCAAAGCTTCTCTGCAACTCCCACCCGGCACTACGCAGCGGTCGCGTTGGCCTGCGTTCCGGCCCTCGCCTTTTTAGCCAACAGCTTTCCATCGCAGATCTTTGGCGATCCGGCCTACTCGATCGAAGGGCTCGGCGATCCGGGGTTGCGGGACAAACTGCAAACACTGCTGATCCTTTCCAACGGATTCATTCTGACAAGTCTGCTGTGGGCGTCGGCACTCGCTTCGATCATCGACCAGCGATTGCGTCGAGCCGGGGGGCTGTTTCTTCTTTGTGGTTTGCTGACGGTCTTCGGGGTGATTCATTCGCCCGTTCCTGGATCGCCGTTGTATTGGCCGTGGAGTGCGGAGGCGGCGATGGTCCGCCAGTTCGCGTTGGGGTACGCCGTGACCGGACTGCTGTTGGTCGCTTGGTCGTACTGGTTGTCGGCGATCGGTGCGCCTTCGGACAG
This sequence comes from Rosistilla carotiformis, assembly GCF_007753095.1. Lineage (NCBI taxonomy): Bacteria > Pseudomonadati > Planctomycetota > Planctomycetia > Pirellulales > Pirellulaceae > Rosistilla > Rosistilla carotiformis. The sequence goes on along the minus strand of NZ_CP036348.1, from coordinate 4,653,083 downwards.
TCGCGCCGAAGAGGTCGAATCGGAATAGCCGCTCAAGTTTGCCGTCTCGAGGGGTGTGAAACCGGAAGAGTTTATGCACGTGTTCCACGTGGAACACGCCGGTTTCGGGCAGGCACGACGGCGGATCGAGATCCATCGGGAAGCTCGCTCGCGGCGATTTGTTTCGGGCGTGACGGGGCCTTATATTGTTGAGTGCTATTTTTTCCGCTTCTTATCTTTCCCCGGGAACGGCTTCATCTATGAATACCCTTCGGATCGCGTGCGCCCTGTTGGTCGCATCGGCGGCCAGCGGCTGCAGCAAAGAGAAACTGAACGAACTGGTCGATCAGGAAAAAGAGACGGCGACCAGTGTCGCGTCGGACGTTTCTTCGGAAGTGAAATCGGCGACCGAAGAGGCGGTTGCCAAAGTGGAAGCGACGACCCAGCAGGTTGCCGAGACCGCGGGGGATGTCAATGGCATCGGCGATACGACCGGCAAGGGGATGATGACGTTGGACTCGCCGACGGAGTTTGCCGCAAGTTATGTGCAGCTGATCGCGATCAACCCGGGACGACCGGCGGTCTTGAAAATCTCCAGCAGCAAAGATGGCGACGACGAGACCTTTCCCGCCTTTCTGTTGCAGGCGAATCTTTCGGCGGCCGGAGACCTGAACGCATTGGCGGGGCAGACGGTTTCCGCACGGTTGTTCGCGCAGAAGGAAGCGGGCGGTACGATTTGGTTCTCGCCCGACGACCAACCGGTTCCGGTCTCGATCGCCATCGATCAGGGAAAGGTGACCGCTCGGATCGAGAATGCCTCGGTCATGAACAGCAGCTCCTCTCAGGAGACCGCTGTTTCGGGAATCTTTGAATGTGCGCTGCATCCGTAAACGCCCGGCGCGCTGGGGCGATGCCTTGTTCCTTCGGATGATGCTCTGCGATTGGCGCATGGCGTCCTTCCGCTGATTCTGTGTTGCCTGTCGAAAGTTGTTGTTCCGATGAAATCGATCCTGGAAGAAATCACACTGACCGATGTTCGCGATGGCGACTTCCGCGTGGCCGTGCTCCCCTTTGGGGCCACCGAACCTCACAACCTCCATCTGCCCTATGGGACCGACACGATGGAGAGTCGTTGTATCGGGCGGGCGGTTTGCGAAGCGGCCAATGCCCAAGGGGGCCGCGTGGTCTTGTTGCCGACGATCCCCTACGGCACCGAAACGAACATGAACGCGTTGCCGCTGGCGATGAACCTGAATCCGTCGACGATGTTGATGGTGGTGAAGGATCTGGTGGAATCGATCCAACGGGCGGGGATCCGGAAGATCGTCTTCTTGAACAGCCACGGCGGCAATGAGCTGAAGCCGATCCTGAGGGAACTGCACGGCCAATGTGCGTCGCAGATCTTCCTTTGCAATTGGTTCCAGATGGTTCGCGACCGGTACCACGAGATCTTCGACGTTGCCGAGGATCACGCCGGCGAAATGGAGACCTCTTTGGCGTTGGCCTACTTTCCCGATTTCGTCGTCCGTAATTCGGACGGCTCGCTGCGTGGGGATGCGGGGGCAACGCGCCCGATGCGGTTCGAAGCACTCAACGAAGGCTGGGTTTCGATCACCCGTCCATGGCATCTTTTAACGACGCAATCCGGATCGGGGAATCCGCACGCGGCGACGGCCGACAAGGGGCGGGCGGTGATGGATTTGATCGTCCAGCGGATCGCACCGTTCTTGGCAGAGTTGAGCCAAGCGGAAATCGACGACACCTTTCCCTTTGCATAAACCCGGCACAGCCGATTGCGGGAGGGGATCGAATCCCGTTTTCCGCAGCGGCATCGTTCGAACACCTGCGACAACTTGGGGCCCGATGCGTACAATGGACGGCTGTCCCTGAAGTCTCATTCCGTTACAGCCCCCAAAGTCTACATGCCGGAAATTTCCGCAATCCGCGCCCTGCGCTACAACCTTGGTCACGTTGGTAATTTGAGCGACGTGGTCGCGCCGCCTGCCGATGCGATCAGTCCCGCAATGCAGGATCAGCTCTACAAACGGCATCCGGCCGGTTGCGTTCGATTGATCGCCAATCGCGCCGAACCGGGCGACGGTGCGGACAGCCGCGATGAACGGGCGGCGCGGTTTTGGCGACGTTGGCAGAACGAGGGGGTGCTGCAAGACGAAGCCGCTCCCGAGGTCTACATCTACCAACATACCTATCTCGACCAAGGGCAAAGCGTCACGCGGCGGGGGATCCTGTGCGGCGTGCGGTTTGATTCTCCCGAGGACCGCCGGCTGTATACCGCTTTGGAAACGACCGATGCGGTGGTTGAAGCGCGGTTTGAATTGATGCGGCGGTGCGCAGCGAACCTGACCCCGATCGTTGGATTGTGTTCGGATCCCGAGGATCGGCTGCTGCAGTTGGTGGAGGGAGCAATTCAGGAGGGGCTTGAAATCACGTGCGTCGATGATGTCGGCGTGCGACATTCGATCTGGCCGGTCAGCGACGACCGCACGATCGGTTCGATCCAGGAATTGGTCGGCCCGGCGCCGATGTTGGTGGCCGCGGGAGAGGATCCTTTATTGGCCAGCCGAAAGTATCGGATGTGGCTGAACGACTACGAAGGTCCACTGGCCAGCGATCATCCCGCCAATTTTGTGCTGACGCTGCTGTTGCGGATGGAAGACTCGGAAGACCTGTTGGCTTCAACGCATCCTGTTTTCCGCGGCCCCACGCCGCTGACCAGCGAAGATTTGGTTGCACGGATTGGGGAATGTTTCACGTGCAACACGATTGTCGAAGGTCCCGATTCGGCGGAGGTCGCGTGGAAGCCGATTGCCGCCAGCGATCATCAAGGCCGGTTGGCGATCTATTGCGGAGGGGATCGCCGTTGGGTTTTATGTGAGATCAAAGAACCGGGCATCGATCGGCTGCGGGAGCTTTGTCCGCAAGCGAGCGATGAGTGGTGCGAGCTGTCGATCAACCAGCTGCATCATTTGGTAGTGGCCGATCTGTTGCAGATCGCCGACGCCACGGTCGAACCCTGTCGCACCATCGACGATGTGGTTGCAACGATTGGTGAGGATCAGGGGTGCTGCATCGCAGCGTTGGTTCCGCCGATCGAAGTTGACGCGATGGAAACGATCGCAGTTCAAGAGGAGCGTCTGCCAGCGAACACGTTCCACATGACGCATGAACCGTTGAGTGGACTGATCTTTAATCCGCTGCAGCGACGCTAGGCCGAGGTTCGATCGGTCGGCTGCGGGACGGTGGCGTCTGAATGATTTGGCCGCTTGCCACGCTGTTTCCGATTGCGAAACCATGCCGCTCCGGCCAAGCCACTGGCCATCAAAGCAAGCGACCCCGGCTCAGGGGCCGCGGCGGACTGGACCTGGATAGGGTTGAAGCCCGTGGGGTTGTTTCCGCCAAATGCAGCGAAGTCGAAGATTGGAATTTCAAATCCGGGAGCAAGAACGGTGTTCTCGAAACTGGATATCAGTTCGTTGCCGTTCGGCCCTGTGAACCTGGATCCGTAATCGAAAGCGACGTCGACGGTCGAGATCGTCCCCGACTGATTCTCCTTTCCGGCAAAGAAGCTGGCTACATAGATCCCAATGAGATCGTTGGTGTTATTAAATTGTAGGCCTAGGCCGGCGGTCGTTTCGGAGATTGGATTGCTTCCAAATTGGAACGCGCTCGAAACCACAAAGTCGGTAGCCAACAACAAAACATCCGATCCGTTGTACCAAGCAGCATCTCCATCGGGAGAGGTATTGTCGGCCAGCGTTCCGGTATCCGACCCGGTAAACGAAAACGTCTTATTGTTCGTGTCGAGCACGAGGATAATGTCGGCGTGCGCTGATTGAATCGACACAAAGAGGCTGCACAGCAGGGCAAACGAACGAACACACATCCCGGAGATCTCCTTATCGGTGGTCACAGTGACACACACCGCGATTGTGTGGATAACGCATGCGGCATGTACATGCGTACCTATGGTACGCTTGGTGTGTGAGGCTGTGAAGCGGTCGGGGCGGAGGCTACGAAAATTTTCCCGGGCACGTGGGCCGATCCGCCGTCCGATCCGGATGGGGAGCGTTCGTCGTGTTGTTTGGATTTGAGAATGCCGTGGCAATTCCTTTGTTCGGCCCTGTTGGAACCGTTTCAATTGCTACCGTTTCCCGTGAAACCCGCTCACGTGAAACTGGCATTCTGCTTTTTTGCACTTCCGCGTTAGAATGCGATTCGACGAGACGGCGTCACCGGATGGTGATTTGCCGTTCGTCGAAGGCGGCTAGGACGGCTGCCATCCCAATCTTCAAGGAGGCTTCGCGTCGAGTCTGACCGCTCGACAATGCGAATAACGATGGGTCGGATCTTGTGCGTTGCAAATCAGAAAGGGGGCGTTGGTAAAACCACCACCGCCGTCAACCTCGCCGCCGGCCTGGCTCGCGGTGGGTACAAGACGCTGCTGGTCGATATGGATCCGCAGTGCAATGCGACGAGTGCCCTCGGGCATGAACCGGCCAAACGCCATCCGTTGATCGATCCCAATACATTGCGTGATAGCATTTTGGTGTCGACCGAGGCGAACTTGGACCTATTGCCCGGCAGCCGTTCATTTCAAGATGTCGACCAGCTGGCCAAGGCGACCGGTTCGGAAGCCTCGCTGCTGCGAAGTCATTTGGAGACGGGGCTGCATTCTTATGATCACGTTCTGATTGATTGCCCGCCATCGCTGGGGACCTTGACCCGCGCCGCGTTGGCTGCATCGACGGAAGTATTGATGCCTATCCAATGCGAATATTTTGCGATGGAAGGGCTGACCCAGATGATCCACGTGATCCGTGAAGCGATCCAGGCGACCGATGGTCGGCTGACCTTCGGCGGGATCTTGTTGACGATGTACGATCCTCGATTGGAATTGACGCACGAGGTTGATTCGGAGGTTCGTGAGTTCTTTGGCGAAATCGTGTTCGACACCGTTGTCCCACGCGATGTCGCGTTAACCGAGGCACCTAGCCACGGCGAAAATATTTTTCAGTACGCTCCGCGATCGCGCGGGGCCTACGCTTACACTCAGCTATGCATGGAGGTTCTCGGCCGTGACTAAAGATCGAAGACTAGGAAAAGGTTTGGCGGCGCTCTTGGGCACTCCGATCGAAAACGAACGTGGCGGCGACATCGGATTGTCGACCGACCCGCGTCCTGCATCGTCGGCAGACGAGGGACCGGTCGTGCAAAGGGCGACCAAACTGCAGGCCAGCGACATCGACGACGGAACCACTCCGGCCGGAAAGCTGGTTCATTTGAACGTCTATGAAATCGACAACAATCCATTCCAACCGCGTCGTCAATTTAATCCCGACGAGATCGCGGCGTTGGCCGAAAGTCTGAAGTCGCACGAACAACTGCAACCGGTGATCGTTCGTCGCGATGGACAACGCTTCCAATTGATCTCGGGTGAACGTCGTCTGCGGGCTGCGATTCACGCCGGGATGACAACCGTTCGCGCGGAGATTCGCGAGGCCGATGATCGCATGGTCGCCGAGTTGGCGATCGTTGAAAACTTGCAACGCAAGGATTTGAATGCGGTCGAGAAGGCGATGTCGTTCCGTCACTATATTGAACAGCATGGCTGCCAACAGAACGAACTGGCCAAGCGTTTGAAGATCGATCGCAGCACCGTCGCCAACTTGATGCGTTTGCTGGAACTGCCAACCGAAGTCCTTGATGCGATCCAAAAGGAAGCGCTGACCGCGGGGCACGCGCGGGCTTTGTTGCCGCTGGGCGACGAAGACTTGCAATGCGAACTTGCACAAACGATCATCAACGAGCATTGGTCGGTGCGACAAACCGAAGCGTATGTTTCGGACCAATTGCAGGCCGAAGAGGATCTTGAATCGGGCGAACGTGGAAACGCAACGCCCCGAAAGAAGCAGGTCACGTCGCCTCAGGTTTCTTCTCTAGAACGCCAGTTGCGGATGGATTTGGGAACCAAGGTCGAGATCAAACAGTCGTCCAAGGGGAAGGGGAAGATCGTGGTCCACTTCACCAATCCCGACGAATTCGAACGCATCACGGCGATGATGGCCGGTCAGGTGAGCGCTCCCGAAGTGGCTGCGGCGTAGCGACGACGCGGATCGGTTCGGTCCTTGGAATCGAAGGGCCGAAGTCGGGAGTTGCGGAACGGGACCGCCGCGAAGTGCGGGCCCGTGACACCGAGGTTGGGAGTATTGTGTGACGAAAGGTGAATTGACCGCTCCGCGTATCGGAGCCTTGACGATATTGGCGGCCATCACGACGGTGGTTTTGCAAATCGTGTTTGGCGTGTGGACGCGGTACTATTACGGTTCAGCTTTCGGACAAGCGGCATGGATCGGGCTGATGTGGCTCGGTTGTTCGATGACCGCCTCGGTTTGCTTCTCTCCGATTTTTTCTTGGCGCCGAGTTCTGATCGGCGTGTCGGGTTTCGGATGGCATGTGTTGTTTATGTCCGTCTGTTGGCAGGAGCCGCCCGTTCGGTATCTGTTGTTGTTCGGAACGCTGGTGGGGCTGCAGGTTTGTGCATCGCTGATGCTTGGCGTCCCTGTGTGGCTTGGTTTTCGAACGGCGGACGAACCGGTTGCCGACGGATCGCTAAGGTACCGGTTTACGATCCGGTCGATCTTGTTGACCACCGCGATGGTCGCGGTTCTATCGTCGGCAACTCGAGCGTATTCGATCACTGCGGCGGCAGCGCCTTTGTTGGCGGTCCCGCTGTTTGTACTTTTGTACATCGGTGCCGCATCGACCATGTTGGCGACTTCGTATGTGCGTATTCGGGCGTGCTGCTTATTGGCGGTGCTGTTGTGCGGCGCGATCCTGTATTCATGGCTTGCCCGCGCCTTGTCCTCCTCCGTGGTCGACGCGCTGACGCTGCGCGAGTTCATCCTTTCGTTGGGATCGGTTCCGTCGGATGCGTTTGTTGTGGAGTTGCAGTTTCTTCAGTTCGGTCTGTTTGCATTCAGTTGTTGCTTGTGGTTTGCGTTGGGACGGATCGACGCCCGCGACTTCGAACGACGGCGCTTTCTTCGGGGTGCGTTGGCGGCCAAAAAGACGACCTAGTTTACAGGATCGTTTAAACATGCCCTGCTAGCAAATCGGATTGCGCCGATCGTACGGGTTTGGTGCCAGAGGGGGCGGCCGGAATTCCGAATGCTATGAAAGTGCGTTGGGAATGGATTCCGCGCCTTTCGAACCGCTGACCAAAGCCGCAGCATGTCACGTTTCTTGATTCTTTGCAGTGTGCTCGCTTGCACCGTTGGATGCGGCAAGCACGCGATTAAAACAGATAGCTTGATTCGGTTGGTCCCCGCCCGAGTGCATGTCTCGGCCGATCCGATTGCGATGCAACCTCAGGTTCTTCGCGACCGTTCTCCGCTGAAGACGATGCCCGTGCAATCGGGAACCAATCGCAAGATCGCGCTGATCGATGTCGATGGCCTGCTGGTGAATCAAAACCAGGCTGGGATCGGTTCGATGGGAGACAACCCGTTGGACATCTTCCGTGAGAAATTGGATCAGGTTGAACGCGAAGGCGATATCTCGGCGGTCATCATTCGGATCAACAGCTACGGCGGCGGCGTCACCGCGTCGGATATCATGCGTCGCGAACTGGAATCCTTTCGCGAGCGAACCGGGATGCCGATCGTGGCCGTCTTGATGGATATCGCGACCGGTGGTGGATACTTGCTCGCGACGGCGGCCGACCAGATTGTGGCCCATCCGACGTCGATCGTTGGTGGATTTGGTGTGATCTTGAATCTGTACAATCTCGAAGACGCGATGGCGCAATTCAACGTCTCGGGACAAACGATCCGGGCCGGAAAGTTTGTCGACATCGGTTCGCCCGAGCGATTCTTGGAAGAGGACGAAGAGGAATTGTTGACCGAGATCGCCGAACAGTACAACGAACGGTTCAGGGAGGTTGTGCTGCAATCGCGTCAGCGGATCCATCGCGATGCGGATATTTTCGACGGACGGATCTTCACCGGAAAGAAGGCTGTTGAGTTGGGCGTCGTCGATCAAGTCGGCTATATCGACGATGCGATCGCGGCGGCGCGTGCCTATACGGGTGATCCAAATTCGTGTGTCGTGATGTTGCATCGCGAGCAAGACAAGGCGCGAACGCCGTATGCGATGACCCCCAACGAACCGACTCAGTTGATGGCGTTGCCACAAATTCCTGGCTTGATGCGTGCACGGCTGCCAACGTTTATGTACATTTGGCAACCCGATCCCGGTCTCGCTCCTTAAGTCTCGCGGTAACTCATGCTCCTTCAAGAACTGCTGCATCCGAAAATCAACGAGGTCCTCGCACGCGGGGGCCATTACAGCAAAGTGCTGATCGCCGACTCGAATTATCCGGCCTATCACACGTTGGGGCCCAACGCGGAATTGGTTAGCCTGAACCTTTCGCCCGGTCTGGTGTCGGTTTGCCAAGTGCTTGCAGCCTTGTTGACGGCGGTTCCGATCGACGCCGCCCATACGATGATGTATCCGAAATCGGGACCCTACGCGTTGCCGGCCGATCCGCCGGTGTGGGATTCGTTTCGGCAGATGTTCGCCGATGCCGGAAACGATCTTCAGCTGCAATCGATCGAACAGATGGCCTTCTACGACGCGGTCAATTCACGCGAGCACATCTTGACGATTCAGACGGGCGACCAGGCGATCTTTGCCAACCTGTTGTTGACGATCGGTGTCCGCCGTAGCGCTTCGTGCGGAAAGAAACCAGGGTCAAGAAGTTCGCGCGGGGATCAGTGATTGCCGCGCGCTTTGACCGGCACCATCGCGGTTTTGGCGATCAGTTTCATGTCCAGCCAAGTCGATCCGTGATCGACATAACGCAAGTCCATTCGCATCCAATCGTCGAACGCGATCGCTTCATGTTTGGCGGTTTGCCAGATGCCAGTGATTCCCGGTTTGACATCCAGTCGTCGGCGTTGCCATGACGCCACCGCGCGGCTCTCGGCCCACGGCAGTGGTCGCGGTCCGACCAGCGACATCTGCCCTAAGAAGACGTTGACCAGTTGCGGCAGTTCGTCGATGCAGGTCGCCCGCAACAGTTTTCCCACCGGCGTAATCCGGGGATCGTTTTTGATCTTGAAGGCGGGCCCGTCACGTTCGCTCAACGGACGCAATCCAGCTTGTTCTTGTTCGGCGTCGATCCGCATCGTCCGCAGTTTATAGATCGTGAACGGTTTGCCGTCGGCGCCTTCGCGAACTTGGCGGAAGATCGCGGGGCCTTTGGAAGTGCAGCGGATCGCCACGCAGGCGAGCGTGATCGGGATCGCAGCCAACGTCAGCCCGACGCCCGATCCCACGACATCGACCAAGCGTTTGGCGACCCCGCGGCGGCGCCCCGACATCGGTGGCGGAGGACCCAGGTGCTGCGAGGGGGAGTCGTGATCGTCGGGACGATCGAAAAGATGTTCCTGTTGCCAGGCCACTGGATCGTAGACAAACAGTTCCAGTTCACATTTCAGTCCGGCAGACGCCAGTATGTGGTGCAGGTCGTCGACCACGATCTGGCCACCTTGTTGCGGTGTATCGGTTAAGACGATACCCACGGTGATTCGGCCACGGTGCCCCACCGTATCGGTGGTTCGCAAGCGACGATGCAACAGCCGAGCAAGTTTCACGAAATCGCCACGACGTCGGTTTTCAGGGGCCAAGACGACGTCGATCAAGCAAAATGGGATCTCACGGCGGTCGGAACGGAGCCGTTCGCGATTCAATTCACGGCTTAATTGACGCTCCGACAGCAACAGCGGAGTAAGCGCTTTGCTTGCCCGATAGCCTCCCAACAGGTTTGGCATCAATGTGCGTGTCATCTGTATGCATGTTCATCAAAGGTGTCATCTGCGTCGTTCCTATAGTAACCAGTTGTGCACCTGTGAAAATGGAGAAATCACAATATTTTGTAGATTTGGTGTGCCTGTGAGGGTTGGGCAGCCCCGCTGAAGTAGGGGGCGGTTTTCGGTTGCTTGCAATCAAACTTTTGCGTCCCAACGGCAGGCGAGTAACGCGCATGCGAACAGACGGACAGCGAAGGAAAGCGAACGGTCAACCTAACCGGCCGTGTTGACGCAGGACTTCGTAAACGGCGATCGCCGCAGTATTGGACAGGTTCAAGCTGCGGACCTGTTCGGTTGTTGGAATCCGGATGGCTTGTGGCGAATCGAGGTCGAGGATCTCTTCGGGTAAACCGGCCGACTCACGCCCGAAAACGATCGCGTCCCCCAAGCCGATCTCGGCCTCCCAAAGGCTGCGTCGGGCGAAGCGGCTGAAGTACCAGAACTTCCGCTGCGGCAGGGCTTGTTGCACTTCGCCGATCGAATCGACCAGTTGCAGATTCAGCATGTGCCAATAATCGACGCCGGCTCGGCGGACGCTGTGCGCATCGATCTGGAAACCAAGCGGCCGGACAAGCCATAATTTGGCTCCAACGGCGACACACGTCCGCCCAATGTTTCCGGTATTCTGTGGAATCTCGGGCTGGTACAGTACAACATGCACCGGTGGCTCGTCGACTTGCAAACAGGGGGCGGCATCGGCGAGACTATCGCTCGGCACGTCGGGCTCGCTAGTATCTGACGACTTATCATTTTCCATCTTGGCAGCTCGGTTATTGTGGGTTGCTGCTGACGAACCGCGACACAGGACAACCCTTTTTCGACATGGCAATTCGAGTTACCTGTGAAAAGTGTCTGACGCGATTCAACGTCAGCGATAAATTTGCTGGAAAGAAAGGCCCTTGTCCTAAGTGCAAGGCGACGATCCAGATCCCGGATAAATCCGAAGAAGTCGTCGTTCATGCGCCGGTGGACGATGGCCCCAAAGATTCCACGGGCAAGAGCGTTCTGAAACCGATTATGCGCGAAGAGGTGCGAGTTACCAAGCTCGGCATTTTTGCAGTGGCCGGTTCGATCCTTGCCGCGATCATCGCCGCGATTGTTTTGCGATCGATGGAATCGGTACCCGGTTGGGTTCCGCCTTTGGGGGCCTTGTTGCTGGCACCGCCGTTGGTCTGGTCGGGATACACGTTTGCCCGCGAACAAGAATTGGAACCTTTCTATGGCAGCGAACTGCAAGCGCGTGTGGCGATCTGTTCGGTGCTGTTCGCCCTTCTGTGGGCGCTTTATGCGTTTGTTCCGGCTTACGTGATGGACTACGACAGCGTCGCCGAAATGCCGATCGGTGCGGTCTTGGTCGCGTTGGCGGCGATGTTGGCCGTTGGCACGATCATTTCCGTGACGACGTTTGAATTGGAAACCGGTGGCGGCGTCGTGCATGCCGGTTTCTATATCATCGCGACGCTGTTATTGGCGATGTTGGCGGGCATCCCGTTGTTCGCCTGGGCCTGATTTTGCGGGGCTTGCGTCTCGCGAGGCACTGTCATTGTTGCTGCGGCCGGTTTTCGTAACAATACACGGCCGTGTGTTCCGATTCTCGCCTCATTAACGATTCCCCAGCTTTGCCCTTATGTCGCTATCTCAGTTATTTCGCAACGGTGGATGCCCGATTTCGTTCGAGCTGTTTCCGCCGAAGACGCCCGCCGGGTTTGAGTCGTTGTACGAACACGTCGAAAGCCTCAAGCAATTCGATCCCGCTTTCTTCACCTGCACGTACGGCGCCGGCGGATCGACGCAAAACAGCACCTTGGATGTCGTCCGCGAAGTGAAGCGACGAACGGGCAAACCGGTCGCATCGCACCTGACCTGCGTCGGTTCGACTCAGGACCAATTGCGCAGCTACCTTACAGAGGCCGGCGCGTTAGGCGTCGACTACATCGTCGCGCTCCGTGGCGATCCGCCCAAGGGAGAGACTTCGTTCACCGCGGTCGAAGGCGGTTTCCGGTATGCCAACGAACTGGTCGACCTGATCCATCGCGAATTCCCCGCCTTCGGGATCGCCGTGGCGGGCTACCCCGAAGTCCATCAGGAAGCGGTCGACGCCAATGTCGATTTGGAAAACCTGAAACGCAAGGTCGATGCGGGGGCTGACTGTGTCGTCACGCAATTGTTCTACGACAACGACGACTTCTTCCGTTTCCGCGACGCCTGCCAAGCGGCGGGAATCGAAATACCGATCATTCCCGGTCTGTTGCCGATCACCAATTTCGCGCAGGCCCAGCGGATCGCTTCGATGTGCAAAGCCAGGCTTCCGCAAGGATTGGTCGACCGGTTCAATGAAAACGATACGGCCGATTGGCAATTGAAAGTTGGCATCGAACATGCTCAACAGCAGACGAACGATCTGATCCGTCGTGGCATCGACGGGCTGCATCTGTATGTGCTCAACAAGAGCCAAGCGGCGGCAGAAGTTTTGGCGGGCGTCGATCGCGGCTGATCGGCACCGTGGCTGCCAATCTCGGCGAGCGGGCGAGCGGGAAGTTTTGGTTTGTGAACAGGCGGGATCCTGCGGATGTGCTTACGCACCGCTGGTGAACCGTTTATCATCATGGCCAAACAACTCACCCCCTTCCCTGTTCCCTGGAATTCACAAGCCATGCCCGATTGCATTTCTTTGAAACCGAACGTCGACCTTGGGGTTGTCCCCACGCACCTGAAATTTGTCGGAGGCTTGGTCCCCGACGAAGCGGGCAAATTGCCTCGTGACGCCGATGGGAAACTGGTCGTCGTCGCGAACATGGCCAAGCTGTGCAGCGAATCGTTGGTCCGCATCAGCTGCGTCCAGGTACCGTTCTTTCCCGGTCTCGACGAAGCCGATGTGCAAGAGATGGTCGACGGGTTCCGCGAACTGAAGCTGCAGGTTCATTTCATCATGATGGTCGGCGGCGCCGATCCGATGAATCCCGATGACGAAGACGCGGTCGTGGAGATTCTTGTCGGCGGATTGTCGGCGGCGAAGAAGCACGGCATCGAAACCGTTTCGTCGACGTCGGTCGAAGAGTGGTTGAAGCCCGGTGCGACGCGTAAGGAAGGGGACGAGTTCACCGCCGCGGTCGCGCAGAACGTTCGCGTTCACAGCCGCGCTTTTAGAGAAGCCGAACTCGATGGATCGCCCGTCAAAGCGTGGCACATCGAGTTCTTGCGCGGTGGCGAATTCAAGACCTTCACCGACATCGGCCGGATCTGGACGTTTGTCGAAGCGGTCAACAAAGAGATCGGCAAGTCGTTCTTCAAGGTGATGGTCGACGCCGCCCACTGTGGCGATTCGACTCTGTCGATTCCCGAGAACGAAGCGATCATCCAAAAGATCGCCGATGGCGACGGGTTGGGTATCTTCCACGCATCGGCCAAGACGACGCGCGGTTGTCTATCGACCGACGATGGTTGGATCGGCGCGCTGCTAACTGCATGTGCCCGCACCGGGAAACTGAAGACCGCCTTTGTCGAAGTCTTCCATCACGAAGATGCGGCGCTCGAAGGCTTGCGGAATCTCGATCCCGGCCACGGTTTGGATACCTGCGACGGACGGACTTACGACCAGGTCGTCTTGGATGGATTGACCGATGTCGCGCGACGGTTGAACAACTTGTCCGTCCGCGGGATCCTTTAGGTTCCCACCGGCGAGAGCGCATAAAAAAACCGGTCATCTTCATAAATGAAGATGACCGGCCATATGGTTATCCCTCAGTTATTGCGGCAAAAACGGAGCCGCTGGGAGAATGACAGGTATCGGACGTGCTACTGCACTAGCCCTTAATTGATACGAGTCAACCCGATTAAATTGGTCTCTCTGCCGGAATGCAATCTGAAGGATGTGTAGAACAAATTCATGTCCCACAGTCGTAATCTTAGGTCAGCCGAGGCTGACGGCAAAGGTTAGTTCGGCGGTTGAGGGCATTTTGAATCAGCTTTTTTTTGACGAAGCGGGCTGTCCCTTTTTTGAGCCGATTGCTTCCTCATCATCTCTCCAATTTACAACGGGCATTTGACAAGCGATTCGCTTGTTTCTGCCGCCACTTTCGCCCCATGTTCGACGTTTTTTGCCTCGAAGGAATTTAATGACTCAGTTCAATCAAGCCGCCTTTCAGACCGCCAACGACCTGGAAGAGAACCTCGCAGAATATCGCGTCGGTTCGACGACAATTGGGGGCGCGACGCTGTTCGATCTCGGGATCGAGCACCGCGGGGGGCTGGTCGCTGGTGAGATGCTAGCGGATGTCTGCTTGGGAGCGGCGGCTGATGTCTTCGCCGCCGCCGAACCGGGAGCGATTGGAACGGGAGTTGTTGTGAAGGTGGCGACCGATAACCCTGTCGGTGCCTGTTTGGCATGCCAGTATGCCGGGTGGCCTCTTTCGGTCGGCGATTATTCAGCGATGGTCAGTGGCCCGATTCGCCTGTTGCGTGGCAAAGAACAACTGCTTGAAAAACTGGGACTGTCCGAACGGGGTGCGATCGGTGTGGCGGTGTTGGAAGCGGACACCTATCCCACTGAAGCTGCGGTTTTGAAGATTGCAGAAGAATGTTCGATCGAGCCCGAACTGCTGACGATCCTGATCGCTCCAACAACCAGTATCGCCGGGAACATTCAAGTGGTCGCGCGAAGCGTCGAGACTGCGATGCACAAGCTGCACGAAGTTGGCTTCGACGTCAACGATGTTCTGTCGGCAACCGGCAGCGCGCCGCTTCCGCCGCCGGCGCTGAAGTCGATCGATGGGATCGGCCGCACAAACGATGCGATCCTTTACGGCGGATCGGTCACGTTGTTCGTCGACGCCGACCAGGCGGTGATCGATGAGATCGGCCCGAAGGTTCCCAGCAACAGCTCCAGCGACTATGGCAAAACGTTTGGCGAGATCTTTGCTTCTTACGAATATGATTTTTTCAAAGTCGATCCGCTGTTGTTCAGCCCCGCCGTGGTGACGTTTGTCAATCTGCGCAGCGGGATCAGCCGCACGTTTGGTCAACTGAGGCCCGACATCTTGGAAGCGTCTTTTGGTTGTAAGTCGTAATGAAGTTCTTAGTGCTCGGTCCCGATCGCGGCTGGCATGCGAACCAGTTGCGTGCCGCCGCCGACAACGCGGGCGATTCGATCGCGTTCACCGACTATGAAGCGTTGTCGTCGGTCGTCGGTAACGGGGATCCGCTGCGTTGTGATTCTCCGGCGGGCGATCTGCATGCGTTCGATGTCATCCTGACGCGGACGATGCCATTGGGCACTTTGGAACAGGTGACGTTTCGATTGAGCATCTTGCATGCGTTGCAAGAATCGGGAGTGCGGGTTGCCAATCCGTCGCGCGCGCTCGAGATCGCGATCGACAAATACGCCACCACCGCGCGGCTCCAACGACTCGGCTTGCCCGTGCCGCGGACCGCGGTGTCGCAGACGCGATCCGATGCGATGGCGGCCTTTGAACAATTTGATGGGCCGGTGGTGGTCAAGCCGTTGTTTGGCGGCGAGGGACGCGGCGTGATGCGAATCGAAACGCGTGAACTGGCGTGGACCACCTTCACGACGCTCCAACAGCTGGGCGCGGTGATCTACCAGCAGGAGTATATTCCCTGCAATGGCCAAGACCTTCGGCTGTTTGTCGCTGGCGATTTGGTGTGGGCGGTGCAAAGGTGCAACCCGGATGATTGGCGGACCAACGTTTCGCGAGGCGCTACTTGTGAGCAGGTTGCGGTGACCGAGGCGTTTCGCGAACTGGCGACCATTGTCTGCCGGTCGCTGCAGTTGCACGTCGCCGCCATTGATCTGATCCAAGACGCTGCCGGGCGGACCTATGTGCTTGAAGTCAACGGCGTGCCAGGTTGGAAAGGGGCACAAAGTGTGATCCAGGAGAACCTAGCGGATCGGATCATCGAAAGTTTTCGTGCGCCGATCCCTGTCGTCGGTTCGTGAACCAACGCGTTTTATAATCCTCGAACATCGATCGTAACCCCACCACATCCCCATGACAAAATCATCCATAGAGGAAACCGTTCGCTGCAACGTTGCCGATCGATTGGCAGCGTTTGCCAAGTCGCAGCCCGATCAGGTCGCGATCGCTTTTGCCAAACCTGGCCGCAAGCCACGCTATGACACGATCACATTTGCCGACCTGGATCGACAATCGACTTGGATCGCGCGCGGTTTGTTGCGGCACGGGATCGCGCCGGGAACACGGTTAGCGATGTTGGTCCCCTTTGGGATCGACTTCATTCGTTTAGTTCTCGCTCTCTTAAAAGCCGGGATGGTGCAGGTTCTTGTCGATCCCGGGATGGGGAAGAAGAACCTGATCGAATGCCTCGCCGAATCGAAGCCGCAGGGTTTTGTTGGAATCCCCAAAGCGCAGGTCGCCCGGTTGTTGTACAGCCAGCGTTTTCCTGAAGCCAAGCAAAACATCTGCGTTGGGGGACCGATCGCAATCGGTGGCGTGGCGTTATCAAAGATCGAAGCGCTGGGCGAAGAGCCTCTCGATTTGCCGGTCACTTTGGAATCGGAATCGGCGGCGGTTATTTTCACCACCGGCAGCACCGGACCGCCGAAGGGCGTTGCTTACACGCACGGGACGTTTGAGCATCAGGTGCGGTTGATTCAACAGCAGTACAACGTGACGCCGGGGACGGTCGATCTGGCATGTTTCCCGTTGTTCGGATTGTTCGATGCGGTGATGGGAGTGACGACGGTCATCCCCGACATGGATCCGACTCGCCCCGCCGATGCCGATCCCGAAAAGATCTTGGCCGCCATCCGCGACTGGAAAGTCACGCAGGCCTTTGGTTCACCGGCGCTGTGGCATACGGTCAGCAAGCACTGCGTCGGTGGCGGGATCTTTTTGCCGACGGTACGCCGCGTGTTATCGGCCGGTGCGCCGGTTCCTCCACAAACGTTGGCGGCGGTGCGCAAGATGATCCATACCGAAGGGGAAGTCTTCACGCCCTACGGTGCGACGGAATCGCTTCCCGTGGCATCGATCGAATCTCGCGAGGTGCTGGACGAAACGGCTGCGAAGACTCGCCAGGGGAAGGGAACGTGCGTCGGGCATCGGTTCGCCGACATGATGTGGCAGGTTGTCGAGATCGACGACGGTCCGATAGCCGAGATCGGCGACGCAAAACCTGTTTCGCAAGGAACGATCGGGGAGCTGATGGTCAGCGGACCGGTGGTGACGCGGAACTATGTAACCCGTCAGGACCAGAACGCGATTCACAAGGTGCAGGATGGGACGCGGATCTGGCACCGGATGGGAGACGTCGGCTACTTGGACGATCAGGATCGCTTTTGGTTCTGCGGCCGGAAGGCTCATCGAGTCGAGACGCCGTCGCAAACGCTGTTCACGATCTGTTGCGAAGCGGTCTTCAACGAACATGCCGATGTCTATCGAACCGCCTTGGTCGGGCGTGGTGTCCGCGGCCAGCAGACGCCGGTCTTGATCGTCGAACCGCACGCCGATCGACGTCCAAAATCGGCGGCTGAACCGCAGGCGTTGATCGACGCATTGCAAGGGATCGGCAAGTCGTATCCTCACACCGCCGAGATCACCGACATCCGGATCTATCCCGAGCGGTTGCCGGTCGATATCCGCCACAACTCGAAGATCTTTCGAGAACAGTTGGCCCAGTGGGTGAAGTAGCTTTCGTTGCATGTGTCGGCCTCCGGCCTTTTGGGATTGGGGCCGCTTTGGTTCCGGAGGTTTACACCTCCGGCAGTTCCTATGCCGGCCTCCGGCCTGAAGCTGGAGGTTTGGTTGGGGAGTGCTACAGTCAGTGCCTCGGCAGCCCACAGGCCGAAGGCCGACACACCCAATGCCGGCGGTGTAAGCCGCCGGTCGCAGGTGACCGAACCAGAAATGAGGCCGGAGGCCGACACACCCAATGCCGGCGGTGTAAGCCGCCGGTAGCAAGTGACCTCACCAGAAATGAGGCCGCAGGCCGACACATCCAATGCCGGCGGTGTAAACCGCCGGTGGCTGGTGAGCGAACAACCACTTAGGCGAGCGGCTCGCCTCGTGGTTCGCTGTTCAATTGCCGCCCAGTCGATACAATCGGGTTCTTTCAAACGTTGCTCCCCGATTTGGCAAGGATGATCTTCTGATGCCGTTAGAAAAATTGTTCGTTTCCGACGCACGCGATGCCGCGCATGTTGGCAAGACGGTTTTGATCCAGGGTTGGATCCGCACTCGCCGCGATTCCAAAGGTGGCTTTAGCTTTTTGGAAATCAACGATGGCAGTTGCATGGGGAACATCCAAGTTATCGCCGACGCCGATCTAGCGAACTACAAGGACGAGATCCAGCGGTTGTCGGCCGGTTGCAGCGTCGCGATCGAGGGAGAGGTCAAAGCTTCCGAAGGGAAACAGGCGACGGAAATCCAAGCTTCGCAGGTGACGGTGCTCGGTTGGGCCGACGATTTCCCGCTGCAAAAGAAGCGTCACTCGTTCGAAAAGCTTCGCGAATGGGCTCACATCCGGGCTCGGTCGAACACTTTTGGCGCGGTCGCTCGGGTTCGAAACCAGATCTGCCAATCGATCCATCAGTTCTTCCACGAGAACAACTTTCTGTACGTGCACACGCCGATCATCACCGCCAGCGATTGCGAAGGGGCTGGCGAGATGTTTAAGGTGACGACGTTGGATCTGGACCGATTGGCCAAGTCGGGCGGTCCGGTCAATTACGAATTCGATTTCTTCGACAAACCCTCCTTTCTGACCGTCAGTGGCCAATTGGAAGCGGAGACCTATGCGACCGCCTTGGGGCGGGTCTATACGTTTGGCCCCACTTTCCGAGCGGAGAATTCGAACACCAGCCGCCACCTTTCGGAGTTCTGGATGATCGAACCCGAAGCGGCGTTCTTCGATCTGGCCGACGATATGGCTCTGGCCGAATCGTTCCTGCGAAAGATCTTGTCCGACGTGCTGAATCGATGCGACGAAGACCTGCAGTTTTTCGACCAACGGATTCAAAAAGGGCTGATCGAATCGCTGCGGAAGGTCGCCGAAACGCCGTTCCAACACATGACCTATACCGATGCGATCAAGGTCTTGGAGAACTGCGGTGAGTCGTTCGAATTTCCGATCGCTTGGGGAACCGACCTGCAAGCCGAACATGAGCGTTACCTGACGGAGAAGCATGTCGCCGGGCCGTTGATCCTGACCGATTACCCGTCGACGATCAAACCGTTCTATATGCGGTTGAGCGACGATCGGAAGACGGTCGCTGCGATGGACGTGTTGGTTCCCGGCGTCGGTGAAATCATCGGCGGCAGCCAACGCGAAGAGCGGTTGGATGTGCTGACGCAGCGGATGGCCGAGATGGATCTTCGCGAAGAGGATTATTGGTGGTATCTGGATCTGCGTCGCTACGGCACCGTTCCACACGCCGGATTCGGTTTGGGGCTGGAGCGATTGGTGCAGTACACGACCGGAATGGCGAACATTCGCGACGTGATTCCGTTTCCACGGACGCCCGGAAATGCGGAGTTTTAGTTGGAAGGCTTCGCTTCGATGCCGCAGAACGAACCGCCGGTGGGGCGATTGGCCCCGTCGCCCACCGGGGCGCAGCACCTTGGCAACGCGAGGACCTACATCCTCGCATGGCTCTCGATCCGCAGCCGCGGCGGCCGCGTGGTACTCCGCATCGAAGATATCGATTCGCCTCGCGTAAAGCCTTGGGCGGTGCAGCAAGCGATCGACGATCTCGCTTGGCTGGGGCTCGATTGGGACGAAGGGCCCGACATCGGCGGCCCGCACCCGCCCTATATCCAGACGCAGCGGATCGATCGATACAGCGCGATCTTAGATCGATTGCGCGATCAGGAGCTTTTGTATCCGTGTGCTTGCACGCGGAAGGACATCGAAGAGGCGGCGTCGGCGCCGCACGAAGCGCACGACGGGCCGGTCTATCCCGACACCTGTGCCGGCTGGCGCGTGGGCGATTCGCTGCCCGAGTCCGGCCATTTTTGCTGGCGTTTTCGATCGCGGCGGCAACGCGTCTCGTTTGTCGATCGCGTCGCGGGGCCGCAATCGAAGGTCCCCCATGCGGAGCTGGGCGATTTTCCCGTGACGCGGAAGACCGGCGAAGCGGCCTATCAGTTGGCGGTCGTTGCCGACGACATCGCCATGGGAATCACCGAGGTCTGCCGCGGTGACGATCTGCTGTCGAGCACCTTTCGGCAGATCGATCTGTTCGACGCGTTGGGACATCCATTGCCCCAGTTTGTTCACGTTCCATTGGTGGTCGGCAGCGATGGACGACGGTTGGCCAAGCGGCATGGCGACACGCGATTGAGCTACTTTCGCGAGCGTGGCGCGCGGCCCGAATCGATCGTCGGCTGGGCGCTCTGGTCGGCGGGACTGATCGAATCGTGGCAACCGATCCAACCGCAAGAGTTTGTCGAATCGTTTGACCTCGACGCGCTCGCGGCGGGCGAAACGATCGTCGCGCCGGAGGACTACGAGAAAATTATCGACGCCTCATTTTAGAGCGGTTGTGGTATGATGCGATTCTGGAAAACCGAACTGCTAAAAATCCGAGGCCTTTGAAATGAGTTGGATCCGTCGCGTTCTTGTATTGTTCACGCTGTTGGGATTTGTCAGCGTGGGACGCTCGACCCTTGCCGCCGATCCACTCTCGCTGAGCCTCCGGTATCGAACGCCAACCGATCAAGATTCGGGGTTGTTTCATACGCTGCATCGCGACGCCGCTTGGAATCCGAAAGAGACGGCGATCATCTTGTGCGACATGTGGGATGTGCACAGTAGCCAAAATGCGGTGCGGCGAGAAAAGCAGATTGCCCCGCGGTTGCAGCAAGTCGTCGAAAAGCTTCGCAGCGAAGGGGTGACCGTGATCCACGCACCCAGTGGATGCATGAAGTTTTATGCCGATCACGAAGCGCGAAAGCGCGCGATCGACGCTCCCGAAGCGAGCCATCACCCGGAAGAGATCAACGCTTGGTGCTTCAAGATTCCGCAGGAAGAAGCGGGCGTCTATCCGATCGAACAGCGCGATGGTGGGCGGGACGACGATCCCGTTGAATACGAGGCTTGGGTGAAGGAGCTGACCGCGAAGGGGCTCAAGCCGTTGTCGCCGTGGAGTCGCCAGATCGATGTGCTGAAGATCGATGCCGGTCGCGATTACATCAGCGATTCGGGAACGGAGATCTGGAACGTGATGGAAGCGGCCGGAATTAAGAACGTGATCCTGGCCGGCGTGCATACGAACATGTGCGTCTTGGGGCGGCCGTTTGGATTGCGACAGATGGTGAAGAACGGAAAAAACGCCGTCTTGATCCGCGATTTAACCGACACGATGTACAATCCGGCTTCGGAGCCGAAGGTCAGTCATTTCACCGGGACCGACTTGATCGTCGAGCACATCGAAAAGTTTGTCTGCCCCACGATCACCAGCGATCAAATCATCGGTGGCCAAGAGTTCCGATTTGCCAAAGACGATCGGCCTCACCTGGTGATGCTGGTCGCCGAACGGGAGTATGCGACCGACAAATCGCTGTTGGCCTATTCGGTCAAGCCGTTGGGTAAGTCGTATCGTGTCAGTTTTGTCTACGCCGATGCCGAAGACAAAAACGATCTGCGCGGCAGTGAGGTGATCGAATCGGCTGACCTTTTGTTTGTGAGCGTTCGCCGGCGGACGCTCAAGACGGAGCAATTGGATCGCATGAGAGCACACATCGCGGCGGGGAAGCCGGTCGTGGGAATCCGCACGGCGAGCCATGCGTTTCATTTGAACAACGCCGCTCCTGCGGAAGGGTATGCGGAATGGAAAACCTTTGATCCCGACGTCTTTGGCGGGAATTATACCGGGCACCACGGCAACAAGCTGTTACCGCAAGTCACCTTCGCGGCGATCACGCATCCGATTCTGGAAGATGTCGATCGGATGCCCTATATCTCGGGAGGGTCGTTGTATAAAGTATCGCCCTTGGCCAGTGGAACGACGGTGTTGATGACTGGCAAGTACGAGGGCTTGCCGGCGGAACCGTTGGCGTGGACCTTCACTCGGGCCGACGGGGGGCGATCGTTTTATACTTCGTTGGGGCATGCCAGCGACTTTGAACAACCTGCGTTTCGCCAGATGTTAAGCAATGCCATCGGTTGGGCGTTGCATCGATCGGTTGCAACGCAGGCCGTTGCGAAACCATGATTCGCCATGAAGCGTCGACGCCGTCGACCGACTCGGGTAGTATGTCGTGGTGTCGCATGAATGTTCCGTTGTCCAACGTCCCACCTTTTGGAATCCTTCTCCCCGCCGACGAACATGACTATTGATCCCGTCAATTCCATCGAACCTTCCAACCGCAGCTGGCTGATCGGATCCGGCGACGACTGCGACGTGGTGCTCTCGCATCCCAAAGTTTCCAAGCATCATTGCCAATTGACGCGTTCGGGCGATCGGCTTTCGATCCACGACGTAAATAGCGAAACGGGAACTTGGGTTGATGGCGTGCCATTTGTCGGTCCCAAACCGATCCGCCGTGGATCATCGATCATGTTGGGCGAAACGGTTGAAATGTTATGGCCCGTCGATCTGCTCCACTTTAAATCCGTGATCACGATCGGACGTTCACCCGAGAACGATGTGGTGTTGGATAAACCGAATGTATCGGGGCGGCATGCGCGTTTGATCGACGATGGGAATACGTTGTGGATCGAAGATTGTGGCAGCACGAACGGCGTGGCTTTGAATCGCCCCGACAATTTGGTGCGACATCATCGCGTGGTTCCAACCGATGCGATCTACCTGGGATCGACGCGGATCACGATCGACAGGATTTTGCAGGTCGGATTGGCACGCGAAACGGTTAATGGCAAAGAGGTTGCCGATCGTTTGGCAGAGAAGATGTTGGCGACGACACAGGTCAGCAATGTCGAACGGGCGCGAAAGCGGAAGGTTCGCAGCGCGCTGATGACATGCATCGCGATCGCTTCGATTTTGTTGGGGGCCGCGTGTGCTGTCTACTTTGCGAAGGTCTCCGATACGCCGAGCAAATCGGGCGAGCGAATTCCGAAGATGGTCCCTTAGCGTCCCGTTGATGCGCTAAGGTTCAGGCGATCAACGAACGTACTTTCTCCGCGATCGCATCGGGTTCGCTCATCCTGCCCGAGCCCCGTTTTCGGCAACTCAGCCAACCTTCTTCGGGACCAATCTGGTGAACCCCATCGGCTTCCAACTGTTGGAGGTTCCGTTGGACCGCAGGTTTGCTCCACATCTGATTGCTCATCGCCGGGGCGATCAACACCTTGCAATCGGCTTGTAGATAGATCGTGGTCAATAAGTTGTCAGCGATCCCGTTGGCAAACTTGCCAATCAGGTCGGCGGTCGCCGGTGCAATGCACAGCAGATCGCACCCTTCGGACAATTCGATGTGCGGTCCCAGCGGCCAGATCGTAGGAGCGTATCCGGTCGTTGCAACGGGATGTCCCGAGAGGGCTGCGAGCGTGTTGACGCCTATGAATTGTTCGCTGGCGGCGGTCATGACGACACGCACTTCGATACCCCCCTGAACCAATTGGCTGACCAGGCTGGCAGCTTTGAATGCCGCGATGCCACCACCAATCCCAACGACGACACGCGGGGGACGATTGCTGCTTGAAGGAAGTGTGTTCATGCGTAGGATTCGCCGCGACGTTTGCGTCGGGAATGTTCATCCGAAATTGAAGTGTTCACAAAAACAGCGCGGATCGAGCGCGATGAAATCGGTCCATGCCTGTCCCGACGGGCAAACGGCACTTGAGAGTCATTATCGCCACAATCGTCAAGGTTGTTCAATCCGGCACACACTGCGTATTCGTCGGGGTTCCTGGTCAACGGAAGGGTTTGTTCAGAAGGATCAAAGAACCTAACCCCCCCAAGAGCCGATGAAATGGGTGGCCATCCCACCCTATACGGCTCGCCCGCATCGAGCCGTATCTTCGAACTAAACCACTTTATTCCAGACGCGTGCCGCGGTCCAAGTATGGACAGCCGTCGTTACGACACATGCGTCGATCCGTCATGGAGGATTTATAATATGTCGCGCAATTTACGTTTATTCCTTTGTACGATTGCCACAATTTACGGTGTTTCGCAAGCTGCGGCACAATCATTTATGGGGCCCATCGCGTTGGCACCGGTCGCCATCGAAAGCAGTACCCCGCTGGCGATCGTGCGATGGAACAATCAAATCTGCCCGCAGGCTGGTACGCACGATACCGCGGGGCCACGCATCGCGGCCGCCATCGAAGCTGACGAAGCTGCACCGATCGCTCGCGTTGCCGACCTACCCGCCTCTGAAGTTGTTTCCAGCGACGCCCCAGAACTGGATCTCGTGGATGTTCCATCGATCACCCAGGCTACCGAAGTCGGGGCAGAGAGCCCTAGCAGCGACTCGGTCTTGATCGTTGAAACGACGGACACAACAGCAGAAGATACAGACGCCTCGGGTGTCGAGGTGTCGTCCGACGTCGCACAAAATGAATTTGCAACTTCTTCGGATCTGGACGAAGAATATCAACCGTATGACATCCCGTCGACCGATATCGTTTTGGTCGAGATCTATCCCGCGGAAGCACGCGTTGCCAAGAACTTTGTCGAGCTGCCAAGCGACGTTTTGGCGACAGCGACCCCGGATAGTGAAGTCGCGGATGTGAACTCCGCGGCTCAAGCCCCTGACGACGACTCCAACGATTCGCAGTCCAGCGTCGCGACGATCGATGCTGTTGAAGATGAAAGCGCCGGCGAATCGGTTGTCGAAGCGTTGCACGGGGCCGATGACCAGCCGGTGGCTGACTACAACGACGATGAACTGTTTGCACTCGAGGGTTGGGATCATGCGGAATCCTATAACGACCCAAGTGACGACGCCATTGTCCCGAGCACTGACGACGCGGCCGCAAACGATGCCAACGAAGCATCGCAACAAGCCGAAGAGCTCGGTATGCCACAGCCACCGGCGGCGGAATCTGCCGCAATCGACACGCTAGTCGACGCCGCTCTTGAAGTGACCGATGCGAACCTGGACGCCGACGTCGCAACGTTGAACCAGATCGATCCTGCGGTCGAAGAAGCCGAAGCCCTGCTGGCTCAAGTGCTCGACGAAATCGAAGTCGAAGCGATCATGGCTGCCGAACTGCCCGATAGTGAAGCTTTGGCAATCGACGTCGCGGCTATCAACAGCGATCTTTCCGCAGCCGCCGACGACATCGCTGCCAGTGAAGACGACGAACTGGCCCTCGTCGCCGACGATTCGACCATCGAAGAAGCGGAGCTGGACGGCAAAATCGCCCTCGATGGATACATCGCCGACGAGATGCTCGCGCAAACCGCGGAATTGGATGAAGTCGTTTACGACGACGTTGTCCAAAGCGATCTGGCCCAAGAAGTCGCTGCCGATGATGGCTACAACCACGACTACCGCTATTACGATGATCACGAATTCTTGGCCGAAGACGTAGCCGACGTTTCCATCGCTGAAGTCGCTGTCGATGAAGTCTCTGTTGATGAAGTCGCTGTCGATGAAGTCGCTGTCGATGAAGTGGCTGTCGAAGAAGTTGCAGTCGAAGAAGTTGCAGTCGAAGAAGTTGCAGTCGAAGAAGTTGCAGTCGAAGAAGTTGCAGTCGAAGAAGTTGCAGTCGAAGAAGTTGCAGTCGAAGAAGTTGCAGTCGAAGAAGTTGCAGTCGAAGAAGTTGCAGTCGAAGAAGTTGCAGTCGAAGAAGTTGCAGTCGATGAAGTTGCAGTCGATGAAGTTGCAGTCGATGAAGTTGCTGTCGAAG